>JBKQUU010000040.1:0-3631 GCA_052325485.1 Acidimicrobiales bacterium
GCGGCGGCGGGATCGTGGTGCGAGGGCTGGTCGAAGGGGGCACGGTGGAGGACGGCACCGTCGTCGGGCGCGCCGTCGTGGGCGGCACCGTCGTGGGCGGCACCGTCGTGGGCGGCACCGTCGTGGGCGGCACCGTCGTCGGGCGCGCTGTCGTGGGCGGCACCGTCGTCACGCGGGAGGTGGCGGGGACGATGCCCGACGACGTCGGGACGGTGGTAGGTGGCGTCGTCGTGCTCGTAGTTGAACTTGAGGTTGAAGTTGAGGTTGAGGGTTTGGTAGTGGGCGGCCTGGTGGTCGTCACGGCCTCGGACGCCAGCTTCTGCTTCAGCTGCTGGTTGTCCGCTTGCAGCGCCGCCACTTCCTCCTGCAAGCTCACGATGGCCGCCTGCTCGCCGTTCTGGGTGGCCGTGGCCGGCACCGTGGTCGCCACCGTTGCACCCTGGGACTGGAGGACCTTGGCCGCTCGGTTGATGTCCTTGAGCGCCTTGGCCGGCTGGTGGGCGGACAGCGCCTTGGTGGCCTCGTGGAGCGACTGCGCGGCCAGCTCGAAGGCGGCGAAGCGCTGTTGGGCCAGGCTCGGTTGCTGCTGGAACGCGTTCCCGAGCGCCCCGCCGACCACCGCTCCCACGAGCAGGGTGATGACGGCGGCGACGGCCAACCGCGCCCGGAAGGGGCGGCGGGCCACCCGGACGGCCAGGGCGGCCGCCCGCACCTCGGAGCGGCCGCCGGCGGGCAGGTCCGGCAACGGCAGCGCCACCCGGAGGGCGTCCGCTAGGTCGGCCAGGTCCTCGACCTCTCCCCCGGTCCCGGGCGGCACGGGCGGCCTGTGCTCGGCGTCGAGAGCGGCGTCAAGGAGCTGGGCCAGGAGGTGCTGGTCCCATTGCGGGCGCGGTGCGGTCATAGTCGCACCTCGCCCCGCAGTGATTCGAGCGCCCTGAGCTGCTGCATACGCACGGCCCCGGCCTTCTTGCCGAGCACCGCCCCGGCGTCCGCCGCTGACAGGCCCGAGCACACCCGCAGCCACAAGACCTCCTGGTCGGACTGGGACAGCCGGCCGAAACCGCGCCGCACCTCGGCCACGTCCTCGTGGAGGATAGCCAGGTCCTCGCCCGAGGGCTGGGGCGTGTCGGCGCTGTCGGGTTGGTCGGGCACCACGACCAGGCGGGCCCGGTGGCGGTACTGGTCGGTGGACACGTTGCGGGCGATCCTGAACAACCAGGCCCGGAAGGCGTAAGCGTCCCCCCGGAAAGACGAGGACTTGTCGATGGCGCGGGCAAAGGTTTCCGACAGAGCCTCACCGGCATCGTCCCGGTTGTCGAGCCTCAACATCAGGTACCCCATCAACGCTCCCCCGTAGGCCAGGTAAGCGGCCTCCCATGACGAGGGATCACCCCCCCTGGCGGCGCTGACGGCAGCGTCATCGAGCGGGGGCACCGCGCTGGCCGGTCTTGTCTCTTGTCCTTCTGGTTTGATCGGCTTGTTTGAATGACGAACAAAGGGCCCGTTCGTCACCACCGGTGCCGGATCCGCCGCGCCAACGCGCGGTACGCGGCCAGCTGCGCCCCCACCGCGCTCATCGCTGCGTCGTGTTCGCCCGTCTGCGCCACCCCCGGCTGTGCCACCCCCCGGTGCGCTGGTGCCGTTGCCGGCGGCGCCCCCGCCGGGGCCGGGCACGACCGGTACGGGTTGGGTAATGGGTTCAGGGTGGAGGGAGCTTGCGTCGTCCGGCGGAGGGCCCCTCCAGGGTAACCGGGCCACTCCTGACGAGCGTAGCCGCCCCCTACCGCGCCGCCCGGCTTAGGCCCTGCCAAAAGGCCCCGGTGACCTGCGGTGCAAAGGCTCAGGCCCAACTGGAGGCCCTCCCCCGCCGCGTCTTCGGCCCCGTGGCGGGCGTGGAACGCGGCCGGGAACGGCCCCTACGGGCCGAAGGCCCAACGTCCTCCCAGGGACACGATGCCGGTGGGCTCCACCAGCCCCTTGCGGTCCACGTCCATGCGCAGCACGTTGCGGCGCACGTCGTAGGGATGGGCCAGGGTGAAGTCGGTGAGCGACACGGTGAGGTCATAGGTGCCCGGCAGGATGGGGAAGCGGTCGACGACCAGGTCCACCCACCCGCTCCCGTCCAGTTTCTCCGGCACCTCGCCGCCCTCCCTGGTCGTCGGGCAACTGACGACCACGCCCGGCAAGGTCTGGAGGGAGACCGAGAAGACGGGCCGCTCGACCGGCTCGGACGTCGTGTACCACAGGCGCACCGTCAGGGGCTCCCCGCTGCCCACCCTGGTCGTCTGCAGGCCGGAGCGGTCCAGCAACGCCACCCGCTCGATGCGGGCTTCGCCCGAACCCCAACGGTCGCCGGTCTCGGTGGGCCGGTGCTCGGCCAGCGTTATCGAACCCGTGTAGGCCTCGATCACCTGGCGGGGGTCCCCGTCGGCCATCTTGTGGCCCTTCTTGAACCAGATGGCGTGGTCGCACATGGTGACCACTGACCCCATGGAGTGCGAGACGATGATCACCGTCTTGCCGTTGCGCTTCAGGTCGGCGAAGCGCTCCAAGCACTTGCGCTGGAAGGCCTCGTCCCCCACGGCCAGGACCTCGTCGACGAGCAGGATGTCCGGGTCGACGTTGATGGCCACCGAGAACCCCAGGCGCACGTACATCCCCGACGAGTAGTTCTTTACCGGCTCGTCGATGTACTGGCCGATCCCGGCGAAGTCGACGATGTCGTCGAACTTGGCCATCAGCTCCTTCTGCTTGAGGCCCAAGATGGCCCCGTTGAGGAAGACGTTCTCCCGCCCGGACAGCTCCGGGTGGAACCCGGCCCCCAGCTCCAATAGCGCCGACATCTTGCCCGTCACCGAGACCGAACCCGTGTCGGGGCGCAGGATCCGGGCCAAGCACTTGAGCATGGTGGACTTGCCCGACCCGTTCTCGCCTATGAGCCCGGTCGTAGAGCCCTCGTAAACCTCGAAGCTCACGTCTTCGAGGGCCCAGAACATGTCGACCTTGGACCGCCCGCCGCGCATGATGGCGGCCTTCAGGTAGTTGTTGCGCTCCCGGTACAACCGGTACTTCTTGGAGACGTTGTCGACGACAACGACGGGCGAGCTCAAGGGCTATAGCTCCTCGGGCAGGCGCGCCTCGTACTTGCGGAAAACCCTAAGCCCTATGGCCAGGACCACGACGGCCCACACGACGAGGTAGGCGAAGTCGCCCCACGACACGTTGGAGTGCACGACGAGGTAGGTGACCAGCGGGTGCGGGTCAGCCGTGGTCGTCGCCGCCGAGAACTTCACCAGGTGGGACGAAGAGGGTAACTGCCCGTTGTAGAGGAAAGCCTGGAAAGTGAGCACGGCATCGGTCATGGGGTTGAGCTTGAACAGGCTCCCCAGTGAAAGGGCATGGCCCAAGAGGTGGATGTACCTCGGCGCCTGCAGTACCGCGCCCCCCGTCGGGTTGCCGTTAAGGCCGCCGCCCACGATGTAAAAGGGATAGGCGATCGGGGTCAAGAACATCCACAGGAAGAAAAATATGCCAGAGATGTGGTAGATGTCCCGGTAAAACACGTTGCCGATAGAGAACAGGAACGCCAGCCCGAGACCGAACATAGTCATCACCGCCATGACCACCAGCA
>JBKQUU010000041.1:0-3459 GCA_052325485.1 Acidimicrobiales bacterium
GGCGCCCCATTACACCCTGTGTTGGCTGCTACAGAATGCCATTTCGAACCGCCGCGCTAAATTGGTACCACCGTCACGCCAGGCATGTCAGCGGTCAAGGCACGCAGATCCGCCGGGTCACCTGTCAGCAGGCGGACTAGGCGGCCCACGCTTTGCGCCGTGACGGCAACGACTGCGTCGACTGTGTCGTCCCTGCCGGTACGTCCTAACAACTCTCCGGCAGCGCGGCCGAGTTCAGGGGTGACCGGGACCTTCTCGACTGCCGATAGCAACGAATGCACGCGAGCGTCTCGTCGCTGGCCGCGAATGACCTCGGCCAGCGTGACGCTACTGACGTGCACCCGCGCCCCCAGCTGCTCGGCCACAGTGAGCTCGGCCCGAACCCGGGCGTCGCCTTGCGCGCCAGCACTCAGACCCTCGGAGTCGAGCAGCACCGCGTCGGGGACCTCGCCAGCTAGCTGGCGGCGCTGGCGGCGTCGAGCCACTGTCTCCTCACCTCTTCTATGGTCTCGGCGGAGACAGGCCCGTGCTCGGCATCTTGGTCCGCTAGCCAAGCTCGCAACGCCTCCCGGCGCTCCTCTGCCTCAAGGGCTTGGGCCACGTAGCGGGACACCCCCCTCGCGCCCACCCTCCCCCTGATCCGTTCGAGGAGGGGTGACGGCAGGGTCAAGGACACCTTGGCGTACTGGCTGCTCATAAGTCAATCCTACTACAAGTACGATTGATCCTGGACCTTCCCCTCCAGGTACCAGCGAGGACCCGTCCCCTCCATAATGTTCCCTTGTGTGCTGCCGAGAACCCCTTATTTTTCAAGAGGAATCCGAGCAGATCGACGGGACTGGCGCCGATGAGCAGCGCTGATGGCAGCGCCAGAACACTTACCCACATCTGGGACGTCGCTGGGCCTTGGCCTTCAAGCGGACGGCGTAGACCAGGCACTGGCCGGGATGGCCGTGGTCGGTGCGTTCCAGCTGGTTCTCCATCACGACGACATTGCCGTCGGCGATGTTCTTGTACAGCCACGGGGTGAAATGGCCCGCTTCTGTCGGCTAGACGTCGCGCCATTCCTCTACCCGGCAGGTGCGGTCAAGGCCGTTGCTGTCCAGCGCGTACGGGTCGGGCTCGGCGAGGATGGTCATGGCCCGAACGTAACGCCCCCCCGGGGGGACAAAGGCCAGTTAGCGGTGGGTCTGGTCCTCCCAGCGGCCACAGTGTGGTGGGCACCCGCATACCTTCCTGGAGAAATATTCGGACGGGCGAACGCGACGAGATAGTGCGAGCTAACGTTCGGGCATGAGACGCACCCTCACAGCGGCGGCGCTGCTAGGCGCCCTGACCGCTCTGTCCATCCCTGCTACGGCGTTCGCTTCGACACCGGCGACGCCCGCAGGTGTCATTCATGTCTACGTGACCGACAACTCGACGCAGGGCAACGATCACAAGATCCTGATCACCGGAGCGTTCAGCGATCACGGCACCGGCAACCAGGCGACGTTCTACTTGACCAAGGGCTGGATCTATCTCAACGTCGCTGGGGTTCATAAGATCATCAACAGCCCGAGCTTCGGCTCCTTCAACGCTGCTAGCTGCTCGTACTGGGGCAGCACGCCGATTACCGTGCCCATCGTCAAGGGTACTGGCGCCTACACGGGCATCAAGGGCACCCTCACGGGCACCCTGACCATTGCCGGGCAAGGATCGCTCCTTGCCGACGGCAAGTGCAACATGGCTAACAACGCTCCCAGCGTGGCGAGCGTCTTCGAGGTGTCGGCCTCAGGCAGCGTCAGCTTCTAACGGATGGGAGCAGCTGGCGCCGGTCGACCCCGGCCCGGCTGTGGGGACTGGGGCCAGAGGTATGACCGGGGTGATCGAGTTCCTCTCCCTTGCCCCGGTTAGGCCTGCAGCAGTCCGAGCCGACCGGCCCGTTCCGCTTCGACGATACGGATCCCCACTTTGGCGAACCCTTCGGCCGTCGGCTCCCGTCTTCGGCTGAGCGCTATCAGGCCCGCTGACCCACCGACGCCCTTCAGCACGGCTCATGATCTCTCTCGGCAGCGGCCTGCGCCAGGCAGGGGTCCCGTCCCCTCCAGGGTGCAGGTGTTGCTCTAGCCCCGCCGCGGTCGCGTACGGGGCCCGGCTGGTCCCATTGCCTCGGGCTGCCCTGCCTTCCCGTCCCAAGTAGCCCTGACACCGGCACAAACAACGCGCCGCTGAAATGCTTAGGTGGTGGTTCTTCAGACCCGCTCGTCAAAGTGCTCGTTGGCCTTGGCGACGCGACCGCCGTCGCGCCCGTCCTCCACTCGATGGCCCGAGTGGGCCATCGGGCCGACTCTTGAGCTGCCTGGCGGCCGTGGTGCGCCGTCGTCCATAACTCCCCGCTATGCGTGGCACCGGAAATGCAGAAGTTACAAGGAGAACCGGGCCAGAACGACGGTTATCTTCAGCGCGCGTAGAAGAAAGCCTGGTGAGACAGGGTTTTCTGCGGTGTTGACATGTCCTCGCCGTGGTGCCAAAGCAGTGGCGTGGTCACCTCGGGCCACTAACTGATGGTGTTGCCTGTTGGGCACGTTGAGCTCCAAGTTGCCTGGCGAGCTGGTCGCGAAGCGCGCTGTTCTCGGCCCGCAGACGGCTTATCTCAGCCCTGGCGCTCTCCAGACGTTGACGGAGCGAGCTAATACTCGCTCGCGTTGTGGCCTCCGGTGGCGGCGCCGGGGGCGCCAAGGAACGCAAGCGGGCGATCCTGTCACGGAGGTCGGCCTGGCGGTAGAGCCAGGTCCTAGAGACGCCTGCGGCCCGGGACACGGCGCCAAAGTTCACGGCTCGCCCGTCACGGCAGAGCTGGTCGAGGGCGCTGTAGGCAGCAATGAGGGCGGCCCGGTGCCTGCTGGCGTTGGCTTTGGCCAGACTGTCAGGCGCCATTGTCGGGGCCCCGTTCTTCGTCTATCGCCTGTAGAGCGGGGATTATGCGCTCCAGGTTGGCTTGGACATGGCGCAGGTTCTCGGCCAGGCGGAACTGGCCCTTGGCGTCGGCCTGGGCGATCAGGCGCCCGTTGGTGGCGGCCTGGCGACGGTGGACTTCTAGGAACTCGGGCGTGGTCTGGGAGTCCGGGCAGGTGAGGCACGCACTGGGGTGCGGGCATTCCTGTTGGGCCGGGCGGGCGCAATAGCCGTTGGGCAGGCTGTCGCGCACCCGGTTCAAGTTCTGCTTCACCCACTCGGCACTGGCTGTGGGGCCGTCGGGGTCGTAGCCCACCCGCTCGCCGGCGATGCCCACCCGCTGGGACTGGTAGCGGTCGAAGGCCTCCCGCACCGTGGCATCGTGGACTTTCTAGGGGGCAGTCAGATATTGGAACTGTAGGAGTAGCTGTGGAGGGGGGGTCCGGGGGGAAGGGTGGATAACTGTGGATTCTGTGGATGACTGCGTCGGGCGTGGAGTGGTCTCATATCGGGAGAGGTCGC
>JBKQUU010000042.1:0-73508 GCA_052325485.1 Acidimicrobiales bacterium
TTTGCCCGGGACCGGTCAACACGCCGCTATTGCAGGAGCTGTTCGCCAAGGACCCCGAACGGGCGGCCCGGCGACTGGTCCATGTCCCCATTGGGCGCTTTGCCCAACCGGAGGAAATAGCCGCCGCATGGCTTTTCTCGCCCGCGACGACGCGTCGTTCGTAACGGCGTCGACGTTCTTGGTGGACGGCGGGATCTCCGGCGCTTACGTGACCCCGTTGTAAACGGTGGCGGGGCGGCCGCTCTGCTCTCGCGCGGATTGGCGCGCCAAGCCGATGTGCTCGGTGGCCCCGGCGATGGTGATGGCCCGGAACGTGATGGAGATGTCCCCGTGGCCGGGGGCCCAGCCCCCGCCCAGAATTTCGAGGCGATCGACAGTTGGCGGGGCGAAAGGGGCGGCGTACCCGAAGGTCAGGGGCACGCTCAGGACATGCTCATCAGCTTGTGTGCCGGTGACAAAGCGATAGCTGACCGGCTGGCGCCCACCCGTCCACACCTTCAGGTACACGTCCGGCGGCTTGAGCAGCAGGCCTTCGATGCTGGAAAGCAAGGGCAGGCCGAACGAAAAAGTGGCCACCACCATCTTGCCGGGGGCGCCCGGGACGGTTACCGGCTCGCCAAAATGGGCACCGGCCCTGCCAATGGTCACCGGCCGCCCGCACCTGTCGGGGACGCGTACGAGGACCTGCCAGGGAGCCCGGACGGCGAGCTGGTCGTAATGGCAGTAGACCGCCACCGTCGTCGTGGGGGGGTCCATATACGGGTCGCGGGAATCGAAGCCGAACGGCAACGGCCAGTAAAGGACCATCTGCGGCGCCCGGGAGGAGGCCAGGAAGGCGGCGTCAAGGTCGTCAAGGTACGTGGTGTACGCGCTGTAGGCCTGGACCACGGGCTCGGGGGCCCACGGGGCTTGGGGGTCGGCCCAGGCCACCATGTCCTCCCAGGGCTCTATGGCCACCCGGTGGCCGCGCAACAGGGCCACCGTCGGTGGGGCCAGGGACTCGGCCCTCAGGATGCGGTCGCGGGTGCTCGCCGTCAGGCGGGAGAACCTTCCGGGCTGTACCAGGTCCGCCAGCTGGGTACCGAAAGCGTGCACGCTCCCGATGGGGTCGGCCGCGGGGAGCTGGGCGGTGGTCATGGTGATGCACGCGGCCACGGCCAGCGCGCCGGAAAAAACCCGTTGGGGAGGGCGCAGGACGCACACCAGGGCGACGGCGGCCAGCACGATGCGGAAGAAGCCCGGGTAGTGGTTGCCACTGACAAAGCTGTCTTTGACGATCGCCCATCCCCAGCCGACAAGCATGACCGAAATAGCGACCTGCTGGCGGGGCGGTCGGTGGCGCAGCGACGCGGCGAAGACGAGGACGAGGAGCACCGAAATGGTCAGCGCGTACCACGCAATGGACGCCCGGTCGACCGTACCGCTTATGGCCGCGCTGTAACCCAGCGCCAGCGACACCGACGCGTGAGCGAAGCTGGCCAGGTCCGTAAAGCTCTGGCCGGCCGCCGCCCACGAGATGGCGAACACGCCCACCAGGGCTCCCGCCGCCGGCGCGGCCAGGCGTAGGCGTTGGCGCCAGGGCCCGTCCGCCCCCACCAAGGCCAGGGCCAACAGTCCCGTGAGGGTCACGCCCGTGTTCAGCTTGACGAGAAGAGCAAAGCCGGCCAGTGCCCCCAGTACAGAGACGAGGGTGGCCCGTACGGTCCGGCGCTGAGCCTGAAGAGCGCCCAGAGCCAAGCCGAGGCCGGCCACCGAAGCGAAGTCAGCGGCACGGGTCACCGCCCAGGAAAGAGCGATCACCGCCCAGGCGACGACCCCGGCCGGGGCCAGGTCCCAGTACCGGCGTAGGCCCGACACCATCAGGGCGGCCAGTAG
The DNA here is from genome assembly GCA_052325485.1 of Acidimicrobiales bacterium. Taxonomy (GTDB): domain Bacteria; phylum Actinomycetota; class Acidimicrobiia; order Acidimicrobiales; family Palsa-688; genus Fen-671. The sequence goes on from JBKQUU010000042.1 coordinate 1,876, forward strand.
GAGGGTGACGGCGAAGACGTAAAGGATGGCGATCAAGGCCGTTGAGCGGTAGAAGGGCTGCATGAAGCCGGCGAAACCGTACGGCCCGTAAGTGAAGTCCATCTGCGGGCCCCATTGGAAATGGCGGGTGAAAGCCACCGCCAGGCCCGCCTGCCACGAAGGGTCCAGGCCCGTCCTTATCTGCGCCCAGCCCGGCCAGTTGAGCACGGTGGCCGCGGCGGCCACGAGCATTGTGCCGCGCCAACCCGACGGCAGGTAAGCCGAGGCTCCGGCCCAACGGGATCGCCCTGGAGTTCGCACCGGCGCCGCCAGCCTAATTGACCGGCGCCGCCAGCCCAGAGCGACGGCGCCGCCGGCCCCGGCTCGGCGCCGTCAGCTACCCCAGGAGCTCTGACAGGCGAGAGGCTACAAGGTGCTCGCGGGTGGCGTCTGGGGCTTCGTCACCCGGGGCGGCCAGCTCACCGGGAGCGGAGGCGCCGGCGTCTTGGTCCGTCACCGGCAAACCGGGCGGCGTGGCGCTCGCCCACACGACGTAGGGAGTTTGCGGCCACCCGGCCAGGGCCTCGATGGCCCTCAGCGACTCGGCAAAAGCGCCGGCCGACTGAGGCCGCTTGTCCGGGTCCTTGGCCAGGGCGTTCTCCATGAGGTCGGCCAGGGCGATGGGCGCCGCCGCCAACGGAGGGCGGGGGACGGGGTCCCGCAGGATGCGCAGGATGACCGAGGCGGGCGCCTCTCCTTCGTAGGCGGCGAAGGGCCCGTGGCCAAGAAGGAGCTGGTACATGGACGAGGCCAGGCCATAGATGTCGGCCGCCGGGTGCAGGGGCTGGCCTTCGAGAGCCTCGGGGGGAGCGTGCAGGGTCGTGAAACCGAACACTCCCTCGGTGGACTGGGCCGCGGCTTGCAGCGCGGCCACCCCGAAATCGGCCAGGACAGGCTCACCGAACTGGGAGACAAGTATGTTCTGAGGCTTCATGTCCCGGTGCAGGAACCCAGAACGGTGGGCGGTTTCCAAGGCGCCGGCGATCTTCACGCCCACCTGGATGACCTCGGCCGGGGCCAGGGGGCCCCGTTGGCGCACACGCTGGGCTAGGGACTCCCGGCACAGTTCGAGAACGAGCACGGGACGCCCTTCAGGGGTGCAGAACGACCCGTAGAGCGTCGTCACGTTGGGATGGTTGCTCAACAAGGCGAGCGCTCCCAGCTCCTTGTTGAAGACCTCGACCATGCGGGGCGAGGTGTCGGCCACCCTTATCACCTTCATGGCGACGGCCCGTTTGGTCCCCAGTTCCACGCCTCGGTAGACGGTGGCAAAGGTCCCGGTGGCGATCTCGACGATGTCGGCGTACCCGGGGAACGTGGTCGGGGCCGAGGTGGCGGGGACGCTGCGGCGGATCTTCATGGCCCGCCGCCGGGGCCGGGACGAGCCGGGGAAGGGCCCACCAGCAGGAGCGCCCGGGCCCTGTCGCGCTGGCCGAGAGAAGACCGCAGGGCGCCGTAGAGCTGGCGCTGGGTGTCCCAGGCCAGGCGGGCAGCCACGTCGTCGACCGGCCACTCGGTGCTGTACAGGGCCTGGTCGGCCAGATCGGCCAGGACGTTCGTCGGCGGCCCGAAAGCGTCCCCGAAACGGCTGGTCACCTCGGAAGTCACGTCCTTGCTGGTAGCCGACCCGTCCACTTGCACACCGAGACGGAACAGCCCGTCGATCAGCTCCAGCCACGCCCCCGCTGTCAGCAGGGCGGGGTCGTCGGTCTGGTGCCGGGCCCGGCGGCGCAGGCGGCGGCGCAGCGCGGGCAGGCCCAAACCACCGGCCAGCAGAGCCGCCATTATCGCCGCCGGCCCGCCCGCGCCGGCTACGAGCAGCCAGTCGATGTGCAACGGGGGCGTCAGCTTGACGTTGACCGGCTTGGCGATGGCGTGGGCGGCACCCCCGCCGGGCAGGGCCGTGACCTGCCTGGGTACGGTAGTCGGGCTCGCCGTCACCTGCTCGGGGGGAGCGGACACGTCGGCGGTGGTCCGCACCGGGGTGGGGTCGGCCACGACCCAGCCGTAGCCCAGCAAGGGCACCTCGTCCCAGGCCCAGGCGTCCCGGTTGGTCAGCTGGTAGTTGCCGGGCGACAGGGGCCCGGGCGTCGACACCGCCGCCGGGGCCCGGAAGCCGGTTTCCACCCTGACCGGTACACCGAGGTACCGGGCCACCACGGCGAAGAAGGTGGCGAACTGCTCGGGCGTGGCCACCCGGTCGACGGTAACGGCGTTCATTACCTGGGCCAGCGACGTGCCGGCCAACGCCGCCGGTACCGACTGCGACCGGGAGGAAGGCCCGCCCCCCTCGGCAACCCGGCGTTCTTGCGCCCGCAGGGAGCTGGAGAGGCTCTGTAAGAACGCTAGCGAGGGCGTGGCCGGCCGGCCCGTGAGGCTAACGGCGAAGCGCACGGCGGCGGCCACGTCCGGCGCCGACCCGATGGGCAAGGCGGTGTAAGCCGACGCGCCCCCTCCGGGCACCTCGGCCCCGAAGGCCAAGCCGCTGGCGGAGGACAGTTGCCCGATCGTGCCCGGGGGTACCAGGGAGACAACGCTGTAGGACGCCGGGATGGTGGGCAAGGCGGCCAGCATCCCTGTGCTGCTGTCGGCGTCGACAGCCAGGCCCTCCACTTGCTCGGGGCGGTCCATGGCGGGCAGGAGGGGAAGCCCGATGGCCGCTTCGAGGGTGTAGTGCTGCACCAGCTGTTGGGCCTCCGGCTCACTGGCGACCAGGGTGCCAGGGGAGGGGACGCGGCCGCCGGTCGGCCGGAACGTGGTCGAAAAAGTCCACGTGTCGCCGTCGTACTCGTCCAGGGCGGCCACCGGTACGTAACCGCTCCAGGCCTTTTGCACCTGGACGTCGAACAGGTCCCGGGCCGCCCCCTGGGAGCCAGATCTGCGCAGCGCGGCCAGGGTGTCCAGGGGGTCGACGACCAGGCCAGAAAGCAGCGGCGTCGGACGGCTGACGGTGGCCGGCCTGGAGGCCAGCGCCGGGACGCTCCCGATCCCGGCACCCAAGGCCACCACCAGGGCGGCCGCCATGACCGCTCCCGCCGTCGCTCGCCGTAAGGAACTACGGCGCCGCGCCGGCTCGGGCCCGGTGGCGCTGCGCCCCGTCCCGGCCTGGGCCGCCTCGGCCTCGATCAGGCCTTGACGGGCCAGAGCGCACACCACCAGCACCCCGAGCAGGGCGGCGCCCGCGGGAACGGTCGCCCCGGCGGGGCCCGAGGTGGTGGCGACGAAGGCGAAGGCAAAATAGGCAATGGGCACCGCCGAGCCCAGAGCCGACGGACGGGAAGGGCGCCCCAGGAGCTCGGCGGAAATGGCGCTGCACAGCCAGGTCAGCACCATCGGGGCGGCCAGCAACGAGCTGGCCCCGCTCAGGGGCAGGGTCTCGGTGAGCAACTGCGCGGGCACATGGACCAGGCCGGCCCATATGGCGTCGAAATCAAAACCGTTGCTGACCACCAGCAAGCTCACCAGACCGGTCACCGACACCGCATAAGAGACGAGCACCGAGGCGCGGGCCACACGCGAGGCGACGACGCTGATGACAACGGGGAGGACGGCGGCCAGGGCCAGCAGGAGGGGGGCGCGCACGACCTGGTACGCCCGCAACCAGGGCGTGGCGGCGAGGAAGGTGCCGGCGGCGGCGCTCAGCAGCACGAGGCCCACAAGGAACCTCCGCAAGCCCGGCTTCCAGCTCACCGGACCACCCAACCGTCCCAGGCCTGGGCCAGCTCGTTGGCGGTGGTGGCCACGAACACCCTCACCCCAGGGTAGGCGGGCGCCGGCACCGGGCGGGGTACGAGCGAGGTCACTATGACATGGTCGAAGCGGCTCATCGAGGCGATGGCCGGCAAGCTCTCCACATCGAGCGCCCCCGTCACCACGACCAGGGCGCTACCCCGGTCGCGCCGCAGCGGCACCAGCTGAGCGGACAGGGAGCCGCCGGTCGTGGGGACCACGTCAGTCAGGTAATCGACCAGGGGCACAGGGTCCCGCTGGCCGGGGCCCCCGACGCGCGCGCCCGCCGTCGTCCTGATCTGGACGGGGGCCTTGCCCCAGGACATGGACGTGGCGACCGAGGCGGCCACGTCCATCGCCTCCTCGAACGTCTCGGGCGAGTAAACCTCGGGCCGCAGGTCGACCAGCACGACGGTGTACGGCTGTGCGGTGTCGACGTAATGACGCACCACGAGCTTGCCCAGGCGGGCTGTCGAAGGCCAGTGCACCGTGCGCAGGTCGTCGCCGATCACGTACTCGCGCAGGCGGTGGAAGGTGACACTGCCCTGGGGCGACGTGTCGCTCGACGGGCCCTCCAGGTTCTGGGACGTGCCCGTGGGCAGCGGTCTCAAGGACAGCACCCGGGGGTGGACGGAGATCACCTGCGGATCGCCCAGGGCCGTGACCCGGCGGCACAGGCCGAAAGGGTCCGCCTTGGGTATCTCCACCGGGCCCACGCTGTAGGTGCCGCGCTGGGACGTGGGCAGGCGGTAAGTCCGCAGGCTCGTCGCCGCTCTGGCCAGGGTGGGGAGCTCGGCGCGAAACACCGTCGTGCCCAGGCGCTGTTCTATCACCAGCCCGTTCAGCGCTCGCCAAGACCGGTTGGTCGCCTGGACCACGGCGATGGCGGGCTGCCCCTTTTCGACCCGGGGCGGCTCGACGGCCCGGACCAGTTGGAGCCTAGGCGAGCGCACGACGTACACGACCGCCCCCGCCACCAGGGCCAGGAGGCCCGCGCCCAAGACGATCAGGGGAGCCCATCGGGCCGCCAGGCCCACGACGAGCAGCACCAGACCGGCCGTGCCCGCGCCCCAGCCCAATCTCGTCACAGTGCGCCTATCGGACGACGGCTCTAGGCACCGCGACGGCCTGGACAGCGCGAGCGACTACTTCGGCCGCCGTCCTGCCCTGCATTTCGGCGTCGGGACGCAGCACCAGACGGTGGGCCAGCGTGGGCGAGGCCATGGCCTGGACGTCGTCGGGGGTCACAAAGGGCCGGCCCACGGTGGCGGCCGCCACCCGGGCCGCCCTGAGCAGGGCTAGGCCGCCCCGAGGGGACACGCCGAGGCGGATTTCGGGCATCTCCCGGGTGCTGGCGCAAATGGCCACGATGTACTGCTCTATGGCCCGCGACACCTCGACCCCGCGCTTGACGAACTCGATCATGGCGAGGAGGGCGTCGCGTTCCATCACGGCGGGCAGGTGCTCGACGGTGGCAGAGTCTTTTTCCGTCCTCAGCACCTCTGCTTCGGCCTCGGCGGAGGGGTAGCCCACCGACAGGCGCATCAAGAAGCGGTCGAGCTGAGCCTCGGGCAGGACGTAGGTGCCTTCCAGGTCGATCGGGTTCTGGGTGGCGATGACGACGAACGGGCGGGGGACCGGGTAAACGGCGGCGTCGGTCGACACGGTCTGCTCCTGCATGACCTCGAGGAGGGCCGACTGGGTCTTCGGTGACGCCCGGTTTATCTCGTCACCGAGGACGATGTTGGCGAAGACCGGGCCCGGGCGGAAGTTGAAGCTGGACGTGGCCTGGTCGAAGACGGTCACCCCGGTGATGTCGCTGGGCAAGAGGTCGGGCGTGAACTGGACGCGGTTCCAGGTCAGGTTGACCGACTTGCAGATGGCTCGCGCCAGTGAGGTCTTGCCTACCCCGGGCACGTCTTCGATCAACAGGTGGCCCTCGGCCAGTACGCAGGTGAGGGCGGCGCGGACGACGTCCTCCTTGCCGTGCAGGACCGTGGTCACGTTGTTCACCAGGCTGTCGAACATCTGGACGAACACGGCCATCTCCGGGCCCCCTGCACCAGCGGCGGAGCGGGCGGCAGCCGGGGCGGTCGAGGGACCGGTCACTGGTGTTGTTATGGTCACGTTGTTGCCTCCGTTACTCGGTAGACGGGCCGGCGGGCCCTGGGCGCCAGGCCCCGGGACCACAACAGCGAGCCGGCGAAGATGCCGGCCAGTAAGGCCGCCAGCACGGCCCAAAGGGCTCCGGAGAGCACCGTGGCCGGCGCCCCGGGGCCAGGCCGCCGGCCGTTCTGGGAGCCCGGCCAGGCGACGACGGCGGGAAGGGCCGTGCCCCCTGGCGGGGTGGTCGTAGTGGGCGCGGTGGTCGTGGGCGGCGGGTTGGTGGTAGCGGCAGGTGGCGTGGTGGTGGCCGCCGGCGGGGTGGTCGTGGTGGTGGTGACGGCGGGTGCCGTGGTGGTGGCGGCCGGTGGGGTGGTGGTGGTGGTGGTGGCGGCCGGCGGGGTAGTGGTGGGCGGCGGCGTCGTCGTGGGCGGCGGGGCGGTCGTAGTGGTGGCGGCGGGCGTCGTCGTGGTAGTGACGGCGGGCGGCGCCGTCGTGGTGGTGGCCGCCGGCGGCGCTGTGGTGGTGGTGCTGGCGGGCGGGGCGGTCGTGCTGCTCATGGGCACCGTCGTGGCCGGCTGGGTGGTGGGCGGCACCGTCGTCACCGCCGGCGGGAGGGTGGTGGCGCTGTACGGCGTTGGCGGCGCCGTGGTAGGGGCCGCCGTGGTCACGGGTGCCGGCGCAGTGACTTTGGGACCGGTGGCCTTGGGCGCGGTGGTCGTGGGACTGGTGGTCGTGGGACTGGTGGTCGTGGCACTGGTGGTCGTGGGGGTGGTGGTCATCGAGGTGGTAGTGGGCGGCGTGGGCCGAGGACTAATGGACGTGGTGGACGGCACCGTCGACGGCGCCTGGCCCGGCGCGTTGCGCGGTGTCTTCTCCGGCCCCTTGGTCGGTGCCGTGGTCAGCGTGCTCATGGGTTCGGTCGTCGTTGAAGAAACAATCGACGGGACGATCGTCCTGGTTGAGGAAGTCGCTGTCGTGGTCGACGACGGCACCGACGTGGAAGAGGTGGCGGGAAGCTTGGCGACGGCGCTACCGGCCACGCCGAGGTAAAGCCACGAGACGGTTATGGTCGGCCGCGGGCACGTGGCTGGCCACGGGACGACGACGGGAAAGTCCCCCGCGGCCGCCGTCTGGTCGGTGGCGCTACAACCTGCGGTGCTGGCCGCCGCCACCTGCCAGTCCGTGCCGGCCGGTTGGCCCGTCCCCTGGTAAGCGACCTCGATGCCCGGCGTCGTGCACTCCGGGCGGCACCCCTCGTCGGCTACGGCGTCGAAACGGTAAGCCGCGGGAGAGCCGATGGAGAACGGGACCGTGAGCTCAGGCGACGGCACTCCGTAGGGGTCGGGCGTGAGCGTGCTGCTCAGCGTCAGGGCCAGGGAGCAGGCGCCGCCCATCTGGTCCAGGTCCATGGTGGGGGCGAACCGCCCGCCAGACAGCGCTCCGCTCACCGGCAACGTCTCCGAACCGCAGGTTATGGCGCCCAGGGCCTGGAACACCCCGGTCGGGAGGTCCTCGAACCGGGCGATGACCGTCCCCGTATTGGGGTCGGCGCCGACCGTCCCGTGCACCTGCATCTGCAGCCCGCTCGGCCACGGGATGGTCCGGCCGAACTCGTGGCTGGTCACAGTCACCGCGGCACTCGGGTGGTCCACCGGCGTGACGAGGACAGTTGCCTGGTACTGCTCGGCCGGGTCGAGACCGCTGATGTTGGCTTCCAGCGCGGTCGTCGGGCCGAAGCTCCGGCCGTCCACCGAGTAGGTGTAGGTCACCTGGTTGCCCCCATAAGCCAGGACAGGCGCCGTGCCGGAGGCCAGCACCAGCTTGAGGTCGGCGGTGATCGTCTGGCCCTGCGGCGTCCCCGCGGCCAGCAGCTTGAGGGCGGAGGCGTCCGGCGGTTGCCAGGCCGGGGCGCACTGGTCGCTGGACGTCGGCGCGCCGACCAGCCCGGCACCGCTCACCCCCTGAACGCTGAAGTTGAGCGAGTCACCGAGCAGGCCCAGGTCGTCGGCGGCGTTGACGGTGACGCTCGTCTGCGAGCCGCGTACGTCGAGCTTGGGCGCCTGGCCGATAAAACCCGTGCCGCACGACGATCCGATCACGGTCCACGACGCCGCCGGTACCTCGCATTTGGGGCCGCGGCAGGGCGTCCAGGAGACGACCCAGCCGCCCTGACCGTTGGCAACGCTGCTGACCGACGCCGGCGGACCAGGCCCCACCGCCGTGGTCGTGAAACTGACCGGCGCCGACGGCGTCGACTCCCGGCCTATGTAGGCCGTCACGACAGCCTGGTAAGCCGTCCCCGGTTGCAAACCGGTGAACAGGAGTTGTTCCTGGCCGTCGACCAGTTGAGTGCGGCGCGGCAGCTGGGCGCCCCCGCCAAGCGCCGTGACGGTGACCGACCACGTGCTGGGCAGGCAGTCTTGTTCGGCCAGGAGGTGGTAGGTCCAAGCGACCAGGGCCGACTCGTCAGAGGGGGAGATGGAACTGATCTGCGGGGCGTACGGCTTCTCAGTGGTCGAAGCGCAGTCGACCTGCTGTGTCACCGGCTGGACCACCAGCGGTTGGACCACGGTAGTGGGCGTCGTGGTCGGGGCCGAACCCGGCCGTGGGGACTTGAGCTGGGGCTTGGGCTTCTCGTGCTTCACATTGATGTCGCCCGGCCCGGCCGCGCTCACCTCGACGGCGTCTGATTTGTTGACTACCACGGGGGCGTGGCTACCGTCGGTGAAGACCACCACCGCCAGCAGGCTCTCGGGGTTGTTGAAGATGACGCGGGGCCCGTCGACGAGGACCTGCGCCCCTTGAAAACCGGCTTTTTCGGTCACGCTCTCGGCCGGGTAGGCCGGGGCTCCAGGGACGGTCTTCATCACGCCGGTGGCCGGCTGTACGGTCCACAGCGACGGTTGCCCGGGCTGAGCCTGGTCGAGGGTGTACAGCAAACCCGCCGAATAGGCGGGCACCACGGGCTCGGCACCGGGGCCGAAGGCGCCGAGAGGACGCGGGCCGCTCGGCCGCCCGGAGGCGCTCACCCCGAACACCGCCCAGCCCGTCGGCAAGCGGGCCAGGAACCAGAAACCTCCTGTCGTGCCTTGCACGGGGAGGAACTGTGAGGCATGGGCGGTCCCGGGCACGGCCACCGACGTCGCCGGGCCGGCGCCCGGGAAGAGCTGGACCACCCCCGGACGAGCTAGCCCCATGGTGCCGGACGAACTTTCCAGAGCGCCTTGGGAGCAGGCCACCGGCAAGATGGACCGACGGGTGGCGGACAAGCCCTGACCGCCTTGCACCGACGGTGCCACCCGCACCACGGCACACTTTCCCTGCGAGCTGGTCAGCAGCCATAGAGCGCCCCCGGCCACGGCCGCCCCACCGGCCTGGTCGTAGGGCCGGTCGCCGAGGCGGACGAAGCCCACGGGCCGGGTGGCATGGCGGGCCGCCGCCGCTAGGGCCTGCGCCCCGAGCTCCACGGTCGAAGCGTCCACCAGCGAGACCGTGCTGCTGGGGGCATAGCGGACGATATAGGCGGCGGCGCCGGCGGCGAGGCCGGCCGCCGAGGACTCGCCGGCCAGGGGACCGAGGGAGATCCCGTTGGTCGGTGGCCCCAGGACGTAGTTGTCCTTCCCCAGCATGTTGAAGGCGCCCGTGGCCCGGTTGACGAGCATCGTGCCGGTGCTGGTCGTCACCGCCTCGACGTCGGCGTAGGTGGGCGCTCCGACCTGGGCGTAAACACCCTCTAGCTGCACCGTCACCGCTCCCGTGGCCAGGTCGATCACGGTCAGGGGGCGGTAATCGTCAAGGACGAGCGAACCGCCGAAGATCGTCGGGTGCCGCGACGTCGGTGCCGGGCCCGTGGCCGCCGACCACACCAGTCCCCCGACGACTACGGCGCTGAGAGCCACGCCGGTGACCGCACCGAGGGCGCCAAAGGTCGCTCCTCGGCGGCTCGAGGAGCTGGCGAGGCCGAACATGGACCGTCGGGCGGGGACCACAGAGGCGGGGGACGCGCGTACGCGTGGCGTCTTCATCGGTTTCCTGGGTGATCTATCGGCACTTCGCCCGGCACGGTTAATTGGGCCCGCTGGCGGCGCGCCGACTAGGTCAAACCGGCAAAGCCAGGCCCCCGGCGACCATCGCCGCCAGGGCGGCGAAGACCTCGAGCCACCCTGACAGAGCTCCGGCCCGCGCCGAGGGGACCATGGCCACGGCGGTGACCACGGCCACGAGGACCAGGCTGGTCGCCAGCATCCGGCGCTGTCCCCGGACCACACCGCTCGGGACCGCCGACTCCGCCTGGTGCACGGCCAGCAGGTAGCACAACAACAAGGCGCCGAGAAGGCCGGTGTGCCATGGACTGCTCTTGTGCAGGGTCTCGAGCACCACCATGGCGACGGCGGCGCCCGTCTCCCATCCCAGCCCCTGGAGAAGGGCGTCCGCCGTGCCCGCCAGGTTTACCAGGGCCCCGGCGAACAACCCCTCGTGGTCTCGAACGGCGTCCTGGCGGACGATGCGCAACACCCCGGCCAGCACACAGCCGGCGGCGACCACGAGGAACAACCCCCCAGGCCAGCCGGTGCCGCCCAGGGGGACGGCGGACCACAAGGTGCCGGCCGCGCCGAGCAAGGCCACAACGACGATCGACCTCACTGCCGGCCCCCCCGCGCCCGGCGGGCCCGCTGGTCCACGGGCAGGGCGAGGGCACCTACGCCGTCCCAGTTCACCACCGTGACGCCCAGTTCGCCCAGGGAGAACCGGATGGCCTGGCGTTCCATCCGCCATATCCGCTCCGCTAAGCGGTCCAGCCTCCGCCGCGCCCTGCGGGGCGCGGCGTCGAGGACGTCCACGACCAGCACCGGGAAGCTCCGCTGGCGCAGGTCACGCAGGGTCTCTACGAACTTGGCGTCCAGCAGAGGGCTGAAGGCGACCACCGCCGCCCCGGGCGGGAGGGCGGCGCGCGGGAGACGAGCGATGTCGTTTCCCGACGACCAGCCGGCGCGACCTACGACAATGGCGTCCAACAAGCGGAAGAACTGCCGGTGGCCCAGGCCGGGGGCCAGCCAACGCATGCGAGCGCCGAAGAAGACCAAGCCCACCCGGTCCCTGGCGTCCAGGTAGGTACGGGCCACGCCCAACGCCCCCCGCAGGGCGTGGTCCACCGAGGTGGAACCCAGCTCGCCCACGTCGGAGGTGGCGTCCACCAGCAAGACGACGTCCTGGGAACGCTCGGCGGCGAACGTGTTCACCTGCAGGCGTCCCCGACGAGTGGTGGCCGCCCAATTGATACTGCGCTGGCGGTCCCCGGCTACGTACTGGCGTACCCCGGCGAACTCCACCCCGTCGCCCGCAGAACGGGCCGGGTGGTCCCCGACCCGGTTGGCCAGGCGTCCCCGGACTACCGCGCCGGCGTGGTGCGCCGGCAGCGGGTAGCAGTCGACTTCGGCCAGGAGGACGAAGCCGTGGCATTCGAACATCCGGGCCCGGTCCCACAGGACGACCTCCAAGCTCCCCAGACGGCGCCGGCCCCAACGGGACACTTCGAGGCACAACGTGGCGTTACTGGACGCCGCCCTGTCGGCACCTCTCACCGCCCGGGCGCCGTCGGCGGGATGGACGACCAGTTCAACGGCATGGTCCCCCTGACCGCTGACGGTCACGTCCAAGGCGATCTGCTCGCCCTCGTAGGCCCGCGACGCGCTCGTGCGGACGCTCACCTCCACGGCCCGAGGTTTGGGGCTACGCCAGACGAACAACAAGACCAGGGCGGGGGCGGCGACAGCGACCAGTGCGGGGCGCCTCGTCAAGACGGCCAGGACCAACCCGACCAGGGCCAGGTTGAACAGACGCCGCGCGTGCCGGGAGACGGCCCAGTCCAGCTCAAGCCGGACCGGGCCGGCGCTCCGTGCCGGTGGCGCCAGACCCTCGGTCCCCGGGCTAGCTATCACCGGCGCCCCGCCCCGCCCGGGCCGTCCCCGCCGAGGGGCCCGCAGGCGCTCCCGCGGCGGGGTCGGTGCGCGGCGTGGGCACGGACGCCATCACCGCGGCGATGACGTCGTCGGAGCTGACCTGGCGCACCCAGAGCTCCGGGCGCAGCACGACCCGGTGGGCCAGAGTTGGCACGGCGACCTGCTTTATGTCGTCCGGGATGACAAAGTCGCGCCGGCGCATGAGCGCTTCGCCCCGCGCCAGCTGCACCAGGGCCAAGCTGCCCCGGGGGCTGGCCCCGACCTGGATTTGGGAATGGCCCCGGGTCGCGGTGACTATCGCCACGACATAGTCGAGCAGGTCAGGGGATACTTCTATCTGCTCCAGGGAGCCGCGCATGGCCAGTAGTTCGGACGCGTCGATGACCTGGGCCAGCTCGACGTGGTCGTGGCCCCGGTCCAGCCGGCGTTGCACCATGGCGACTTCCTCGCCCGGCTGCAGGTAGCCCAGGCGCAGCCTCATCAGGAAGCGGTCGAGCTGAGCCTCGGGCAGCTCGTAGGTGCCCTCGTACTCGATCGGGTTGTCGGTGGCCAGCACCACGAACGGCTGAGGCAGCCTCCTGGTCTCGCCGTCGACGCTCACCTGGCCCTCCCCCATGGCCTCGAGCAGCGCCGCCTGGGTCTTGGGCGGTGTGCGGTTGATCTCGTCGGCGAGCAACAAGTTGGTAAAGACCGGCCCGGGACGGAAGACCATCTCACTGGTCCGTTGGTCGTACAAAGGCGCGCCCACCACGTCAGAGGGCAGCATGTCCGGGGTGAACTGGATACGGGCGAAATCGAGCCCCAGGACCTTGGCAAAGGACCTGGCGATCAGGGTCTTCCCCAGCCCCGGGAGATCCTCGAGCAGGATGTGGCCGCCGGCCAGGATGCCGATCAGCACCAGCTCGAGCGTGCGCCTTCGCCCCACCACCACGCGCTCGATCTCGTCCAGGACGGCCCCGCACAGCTGAGCCGTCTCGGACGGCGTGCGCCCAGGCCCGGTCACAGTTGTTCCAGTCTCTGGACGAGCCGGGCCAGCGTCGTGGGCGGGATGCCGGGACCTTCCAACCGGTCCGCCAGGGGACGCCCGGGGTCGACCCAGGCCCATAGGTCCAGATCCCGGGGGCGGGCGCAAAGGAGGCCGCGGGCTACTTCGGGCTCGTGGTAGAGGCTGACCCCGTGGCCCTCTGAGAGCCTGGCCGCCAACAGGTGCTCGAGCTCGGGGCCCAGGCTGGCGTGGTAGGAAGCCATCGAGCGCATGGCGTCCGTGAGATCCGTCCGCCAACGCCAGTAGTTGATGAACGACCCGGTGGGCGGGCGCCGGCCGGTGGGGATCTCGGGCTGGGGCGGCGGGGCCGGGACCGGGGCCAGCAGGCGGTTGACCACCACCAGGGACAGAGCCGAGAAGATGAGCACCACCAGTACGGTCGCCGCCCCGCCGGCGACGGCATAAGCGGCGATGGCACAGGCAGCCAGGACCACCCCGGCGATGGCCAGCTCGGGCCGGGCGCTCCCCCACGGGGAGCGGCCCTGGCGTTGCCGGCTGGTCACGACGTGGCACCTGTCGGGACAGCCCGAGGGTGGTCGAGCTCCAAGACCAGCTCAGCCAGCGCCCTCTCGGCCGCGTCCCGCTGAGCGGCGTAGAGAGGGTGGGTGGAGAACCGGGCCTCGTAAAACAACGAGGTGAGCCGCGACGCCGAGGCGGCGGTGATCAGGAGAGTACGGGCGGCCCGGGCCAACAGCTCGTCCGGGGTCTCGGCGCTGGCCCGTGCCGCTCCCGCTCGGGCCAGGCTCTCCTCCATCGCCATGTAGCAGGCGATGATGGCCGCCCGGGCATCGTCTAGCTCGAGCAGGGCACGCTGTCCCCAGATGAGCGCTTCCTGCAGGGCACCGCCGTACTCCTGCGCCGGCGCCTCGGGCTCCGCCGCCGGTCGGTGGCGGCCGTGGCGCATGATCATCAGCGCCACCGCCACGGTGGCCAGCACCAGGACGGCGGCAGCGAGCGCGTAGAGGATCTCCGACAGAGGGAAGTGAGAGCTCGTCCCGCCGGTCCCCGGCAACGGCAGGCGTCCCGGGCGCACGACGGTTTGCGGTACCGGCCCGCGCCCCGCCCGGGCCTGGAACGGCCCGATCTTGACCACCAGCAGGACAAACGTCACGACCAGTGCCGATATGCCGGCACTCAGGAGGTACAACAGCGCCGTGCGCAGCCTGGCCGCTAGGAGCTGGTCGGGCGGCGCCCTCCGGTTGCGCACGGCCAGGGCCAGCGCCAGGACGACGCACACCACCAACAGGGCGGCGACGACCTCGGCGTCGTGAGGCTTGGACCGGTTGCCCCATGACGGCGATGAGACCTTGCCATGCAACCCGACGGCCACCAAGAGCGTCAGGAGGACCAAAAGGGCCAGGCGGGGAGCGGCCCCCGCTCGACCGGACAGGTCCGGCTCCCTCGCCCAGCGAGCTAGCCCCCTCACCAACGCCCCCGTTCTGTGCCTTCCCCGCCGACCATTGGCGCGGCTGGTCGGCGCCCGACTGCCGCCACAGTATTGCAACCGAGGTCCAAGTCCGGACCAGCGGGCAAGTCCGGACCAGGCGGGCAAGTCCGGACCAGGCGGGCCGTTCGAACTAGGCGACGGCCCGAACTAGTGTGCCAGGGGCCATGACCAACGGGCTGACGCTTATGGCCGTCCACGCCCACCCCGACGACGAAGTGATAGGCACCGGTGGCGTCCTGGCCCGTTACGCCGCGGAGGGCGTCAGTACCGTGCTCGTCACCTGCACCAACGGCGAACAGGGCGATGCCCCGGGGGGCGTGAAACCGGGGCGTCCGGGCCATGACGCGGCGGAGGTGGCCCGGCTGCGCCTGGACGAGCTGCGCGCCTCGGTGGCATGGCTGGAGGTGAGCCACCTCGAGCTACTGGGCTACCCCGACTCCGGCATGGCCGGCTGGGAAGCCAACCAAGGCCCGGACGCCTTCTGCAACGTCGCGCTGGCCGAGGTGGCCGGGCGCATCGGTGAGCTGATGGGACGCTACCGGCCCCAGGTCGTCGTCACTTACGACGAGAACGGCGGGTACGGGCACCCCGACCACATCCAGGCTCACCGCGCCACCGTGGCCGCGGCCGCGTCGAGCGGTATCCCCGCCAAGGTCTATTACGGCGCCGTCCCCAGATCTGCGTTCCTTCAGCTACGCCAACAGCTTGAGGCATCGGGCGTCGACCCGAAGGACCTCGGCGTCGCCCCCGATTTCGGCGTCCCCGACGAACTGGTCACCACTTCGGTGGACGTCTCGGCCTACCGCCACCGCAAGTTACAGGCCCTGCTCGCCCACGCCAGCCAGATAGAGAACTTTTTCTTCACCCATCTCCCCGAGGACGTGCAAAGCCTCGCTCTGTCCCGCGAGTGGTTCACGCTCCGCTCCGCGCCGGACGGCCTGGTGGGCGAAGACGACCTCTTGGCCGGCCTGAGATAGCCGTGCCCGGCGCTGCCCGGCCAGACGGTGCCCGGCCTGGCACTGCCCGGCCAAATGGTGCCCGGCTGTCGGGGGCCTCCGCTGAACTTCTCGACCGTGGTGACCTCGACGAGCTCACGCGCCACGTCAACGCTCTGGTGGCGGAGCGCAACTGGGAGGAACTGGTCGCCCTGGCCGCCCGCTGCCGCCTGGCGTTCGAGCGCGGCAAGCAGCTTTGGGCCGTGGCCGCTCACATCGAGTACCGCCTCGCCCTGGAGGCTCCCGGTCGTTGGGCGGCAATAATGCTGGAGACGGCGCCCGGGCGTTTCGCCTTCGGGCCGTTGCCCGAGGTCGCCGCCTCCACGCACACCTGGGCAGAGCTGTCATCTCACCTCCACGCCAGCCCGCAGGCGGCTATGTCGGCACACGAACGCGTGATGCGGGGCGACGACCTCACCGCCGACCCCGTCGCCGCCACTCTGCCCGAAGTCCTCGACCTGCCCCTGCGGCTACAGCCCTGGGAACCTGGTTACGCCCTGGCCGAGTACCGCTCCGACAAAATGGCGGCCCCCTCGCCTCCGCTCCCACCATTGGTGCCGCTCAGGCCGCGTACGGCGGCCACGGCGTCGTCGGGGCGGCCGAGCCCGCCCGTCCGATCGCCCGGGCCCGACGAACGAGGCTCGGGCGAACATGACGAGGTCGCCGGCGCCCTGGAGGACTTGGTCAGCACGTGGACCGAGGAGTCCAACGGCCGGGCTCGGGCCGTCGGCACCAGCGGCAGTGCCCTCGATGCCATTGCCCTGCTGGAGGCGCCCGTCGAGGAGCTGGTAGAACTGGAGCCGGCCCGCGCCCTCGCCCTCATGGCCTGGGCGGCGGCGAGCGGGGGTGCTCACGGTCGTCGACGCGGGGCCGCTCCGGGGCGATTTGCGGCGTGGTGGGTGCTGGCCGCCTTAGGCGGCTGCACGTCACAGTGGCCCCTCGTCCCCCACGAACTGGGCGAAGTGCTCGTCCGGGCCCGATGGTCCGCCTGGGCCGGGCGCGGCCCGGCCACAGGTTGGGTGCTGCGGCTCGCCATCGAGGCACCGAGCGGGCCGCAGCGCGGGCGGGCCTGGGCGCTGGCCGCCACTGATACCGCTTAGCCGTCCACGAACAGTGCCGCCGGTGCCAGATCGTCCGGCACTCCAGCCGCCGGCGGGAGGTCCGGCCAGCTATGATGACGGCCGGTGATCGGGCCGGTGAAGGTCGAGGCAGAAGAGATCCGCCATGAGTGTCGCCAACACCCAAAACCCACCAAATAGCCTGGCACCAACCGGCGAGGATCTGACTGCGCATTTCGACATTGTTTGCCGCGGCTTGCGCCGTGGGCGGTTGACTCCCGTGCTCGGCTCCGGGGCAAGCCTGTTCGGGAGGCCTGCGCCCGGCGGTGCTGAGTGGACAGGTGCACCCAGCGCCGAAGAGCTCGCGTCACGGCTGTCGAAGGAGTTCCATCTGCCCACGGAGCTCGCCAGTTCCCGCGAGCTTTTGGCCGTGGCCCAATGGATCTCGGCCATGAAGGGCGGCTCGACACCGCTCTACGAGGAGCTGCACGACATCTTCGACCGTGACCTCCCAACCACGCCGCTCCACCATTTCCTGGCTGAGGTACCCGGCCGCCTGCGGGAAAAGGGCCTACTGGGCGACCCCCCTTTATTGGTCACGACGAATTACGACGACCTTTTGGAGCAGGCGCTCGACGAGCGCGCCGAACCGTACGACCTGGTCGTGTACATGGCCGATGGAGAGCACCACGGCCACTTTTTCCACCAACCGCCGGGAGGGTCGCTGACGCTGATCGAAGAGCCCCGCGAATACCTCGACGCCAGTCCCGAGGAACGCACGGTCGTATTGAAGCTGCACGGCTTCGTCAACCGGAACGACCCCAACCACGATAGTTATGTCATCACCGAAGACCACTACATCGAGTACCTCACGCACGCCGACCTCGATGAGCTTCTGCCCGCTTCTGTGCTCACCCGGCTGCTCAACTGCCATCTGCTGTTCCTCGGTTACAGCCTGCGGGACTGGAACCTCCGCGCCATCCTGTACCAGCTGCGGGAGAAAGCCAAGCCGAACGACTGGTGGGCGGTCCGCCGCGACTTCGACCCCGTCGAGCAAAAGACGTGGGCGAAAAAGAACGTGGCCATGATCGGGATGACCCTGGAGGACTACCTCGTCCAGCTGAGGAACGCTTTCGAGACCTGGCTCGCCGACCGCTCTTGATAGACCCGCCTCCCACCACCCGGGCCTCGGGGCCTTACCAAGGCCTCACGCACTTCACCGAGGCCGACGCCGCCTTCTTCTTCGGGCGGGAGAGCGAGCGGGACCTCATCGTCGCCAGCCTGAAAGCGGCCCGGCTCACTCTGGTCTACGGCCAGAGCGGCGCCGGGAAGAGCTCGCTGTTGCGGGCGGGCGTGGCCGCCAGCCTGCGGGAGGCGGCCCGGCGCGACGTCCACCGTTTCGGGACGGCCGAGTTTGTCCCGGTGGTCTTCAGCAGCTGGCGCGACGACCCCATAGCCGGCATCGCCGCCGCCATCGACGCGTCGGTGCAGGAGTTCGCCACCCCGGACGGCGGCACGGCCCCGGCGGGGGGGCCGGCCACACCTCCGGGGAACCTGGCCCAGCTCATCGAGACGGCGGCGTCCCGGGCACAGGCGTCATTGTTGTTGATTTTCGACCAGTTCGAGGAGTACTTCCTCTACCACGGCTCAGAGCAGGGCCCGGCCTCGTTTTTCGAGCAGTTCTCGCAGGCGGTGGGCCGGGAAGGTCTGCCCGCCGGCTTCCTGGTCGCCATCAGGGAGGACGCCCTGGCCCAGCTGGACCGGTTCCGCGGCCGGATCCCTAACCTGTTCGGCTCGTACCGTCGCATAAGCCCGCTCAACAAGCAGGCGGCGAGGCAGGCCATCCGCCGCCCCATCGAGGAGTACAACCGCCAATTGCCCCCCGAGGAACAGGTGACCGTCGAAGCCGAGCTGGTCGCCGCCGTGGTCGAGCAGGTTTCCACCGGCAAGGTGAGGCTCGAGACGGTGGGCGCGGGGACCTTGGACGGCAGGGCGGCCGATGCCGTGGAAGCTCCCTACCTGCAACTGGTCATGACCCGCATCTGGCAAGAGGAGGTGGCTTCAGGCTCTCACCAACTGCGGCTGTCCACCCTGGAAGAGCTGGGCGGCGCCCAGAAGATCGTCCGGAGCCATCTCGACGCCACCCTCGGCGCCCTGTCCGCTGAGGACCAGGACATAGCCGCCGACGTCTTCCACCACCTCGTTACGCCGTCGGGCACCAAGATCGCCCACGCCGTGGCGGATCTCGTGGACTACACCAACCACGCCGAGGACCGGGTGACCGGCGTCCTGGACCGCCTGGGCGAGGGGGACACCCGCATCGTGCGCTTCGTAGAACCTCCCATGGGAGCCCAAGGCCCGCCCCGCTACGAGGTATTCCACGATGTGCTGGCCCCCGCCGTGCTCGACTGGCGTGGGCGGCACGCCGCCCGCCGGCTCGAGGCGCAGAGGGAGGCGGCCGAGCAAAGAGCACGCGTCCAACGGGGCCGGGCGCTAGTGGCGTGGGGCACCGCGGGCCTGGCCGTCGCCCTCCTCGCCGCCTTCGTGATCAGCAACGCCGTGGCGCAAGGGGACGCCAACCGGTCACGCGTGCTGGCCGCCGATGCTGTCGCCAACGTGGGCGGGGACCCCGAGCTGAGCGCCCTGCTGGCCCTGTCCGCCATGGACAAGAGCCCCACGCCCCAGGCCGTGGCCGCCCTGCGCCAGTCCTTCCCCCAGATCGAAGAAGAAAAGACATTGGACTTCGGCACGGCCGTGTCCGCCACGGTCTTCAGCCCAGACGGTAAGCAGCTGGCCGCGGGCACGACCGACAGCGGGGGCATCAAGATATGGGACATGGGGCGACCCGGCCCGCCTCAGGTCCGCGCCACCGACTTTTCCTACGTAAACGGCCTGGCTTTCAGCCCGAACGGCCGCGACATAGCCGTCGTCGGCCAGGTCCGGTCCGACTGGCGTCCGCGCCAATGGCCGGGCGTGGAAATCCTGGCCGCCGCCGGCACAGGAAAAGCCTCGCCTTTGTACGTGCCGGCGGCCAGCGGGGACAGCCGGCCCGTAGGCGAGATGGTGGCCTGGGAGGGGCCCGTCAATGGTGCCGACCACCTCGTCACCGTCGACACCAACGGCTTCATCTGCGAGTACCACGCTGGCCGGCCCCTGGCCGGGCATTGCGCCGATACCCCTTTCAACAGCCTGAGCACGGTCAGCCTGGACCAAGCGGGGACAGAAGCGGCGGTAACCGGCGGCTCGGGGGCCACGGTATGGTCGGTCCCCGGTTTCAAGGAGATTTTCCCCACCAACAACACCGTATGGGGCGTCGGCAACGTCAGTAGCGCCGCCCTCAGCCGCAACGGGCGCGAGCTGGCGACCACCAGCGTCGAGGGCATCACCCAAGTTACGGACTTGTACGGGGCCCACACCGTGACCGCCCAGCTCAGCGCCGGAGGTGACCTACAGACGGCCGCCTTCAGCAACGATGGCTCCCGGCTCGTCACGACCACCGACCTGGGACAGACAACGGTGTGGCAGCTCGAACAGGCCTCACAACTGGGCGGGATAGAGGTGGCTCAGCTCAATTGCGACTGCGGCGTGGTCTACTCCGCAGAGTTCGACCCCGCCGATCCCGACATCCTGGTCACCGGCAGCGAGGACGGGATGGTCAGGGTGTGGGACGCACAGCCGCGCGAACTGTTGTTCTCTTCTCAGGTGAGCCAGTCTCTGCCCTGGTCCGGCGCCAGTGACGGTGTGGGTGACGCGTTGTTCGTGAAGGGCCTGGGCGACGTGGTCGCCCTCACCTCCGGTGTGTCCGTGACGGGTGAGAGCGTCAACCCCGACAAGGCCGTCGTGGTGGACCTGAGCACCGGTCGGCAAACCACGGTGCTGGACGGCTCTCAACCGGCTGACATCCAGTCCATTGCCGTTTCCCAGACGCCGGGCCCGGGCATGGCCGCCACCGCCGTCGGCGTGGTGGAAGTGGGGAGCCAGTTCGAGGTCAGAGGGTGGCGACTGACCAACAATGCCCAGGGGGAGGCCCGGCTGCAACCGGCCCGCATGGCCCTGCCCAGGCAATGGCCGGGGGCCCCGCAAAGCGTGGCCATCAGCCCCGATGGTTCCTGGCTGGCCGTCATTTTCTCGGACAACAACATCGTCGAGATCGTCGACCTGACCGATGGCCGGACCTTGGAGCTCCCGAGAACAGCGAGCTATGCCTATTTCGTCAACAGCATGGCGTTCAATGCCGCCGGCAACCGGGTGCTCGTTTCCTACAACGACGGAGTGGCGTGGGAATGGAGCCTGGGCCAAGGGCACCGAGCCGATAGCAGTCAGTTCCTCGGTGCGTTCAGGAACCCGGCCCGGGACGCCGTTGTCTGGGACGCGCAGTTCAGCCCGGGAGGCCAGCGCGTGGTCCTGGCCGACAACGCCGGCGACGTGACTGTGTTCAATGCCGGCACCCGCAAGGTGGTAGCGGAGCTCAACACGGGTGGAGGACAGGTCAATACGGCGGTGTTCAGCCCGGACGGGTCGGAGGTACTGACGGCCGGGGACGACGGCACGGTCCGCATATGGAACCTCGCCGGCCGTAGCCAGTTGGCGGCCTTCGGTCCCTTCGACGAGCCCTTCCCGACAGCGGTCAACACGGCCGTGTTCGGGAGCTACCGCGGTAGCGCGGTGGTTATTTCGGGCAGCAACGACGGCTTTGTCCGGGTCCTGTCGGCCCAAGCGGCAACGGCCAACTTGGGTGACCTGGAGCAGGCGGCGCGGGCGCGTGTGAGCCGGGGCTACACCGCCGCCGAGCGAGCCGAGTACATCGACGGGTGAGGGCCAAGTGTACGTAGACCTCCTCAGCCACCAGCCGAGACGGCGGCGGCGGGCGGCCAAAACCCTTTGGGGCAAACACATTGTGCGCCACTGGGACCGCCATAAACCCGCCGTGCTCGCCGTTCTCACCGGCGCCGTGGTCGTCCTGGCCATGACCGGTTTCTCCCAGACCAAGCCTTCCCGCCCGCTGCTGGACTCGCTCTACTCCTCCCTTCAACTGTTCACCCTCGACGGCAACTCCAGTCAAAACGCCAACGTTTATATCCAGATCGCCCGTTACCTGGGCCCGTTCGTGCTCGGCTACGCCGCCGTGGGCGCCATCCTGGCCATGTACGGGGAGCAGTTCAACCGCTTCGTGGTCCGGCGCCTGCACCGCCATGTGGTCATTGCCGGGTTGGGAGCGGCCGGTTACCGTCTAGCCAACGCTTTCGCCGCCGACGGTTGGCCGGTGGTGGCCATCGACAGCGACGCCGATAACGTTTCCATCGCCGGCTGCCGCGAGCGCGGCATACGGGTGCTGGTCGGCGACGCCACCGACCCAAAGCTGTTGCGGCAAGCCGGCTTGGACAAAGCCGAGCTCCTGGTCGCACTGTGTGGCAAGGACCAGGTCAACATCGACGTGGCCGCCGCCGCCCGCACCATCTCGGCCGGCGAGAGGTCCCAGGTGCTGACCGCCTTGGCCGGCTTCGACGACTTCCACCTGTGGCAGGTCATGAAGGCGCCGGCCCTGGTGGACCGGGACGAGTCGGGCTTCCGGCTGGAACTGGTAAATCTCTGGGCGGTGGCGGCCGAGCTCCTGCTCGAGGAACACCCCCCCTTCCCCCTGCAACACCCCGGCTCTCCCCACGTAGTCGTCGTGAGCGACGAAGGGCTGGCCGACAGCCTGCTGATCGGGGTCCTGCGCCGATGGGTGACGGCGCCGCGGGGGCCGTCCGACTTCCTGCGCCTCAGCCTCGTGGGGGCACCGCCCAAGGTGCTCGACGACCTGGCGGCAAGGAACCCCGAACTGGGCGACATCTCTTCCTGCCGGCTCGAGCTGTGGGGCCGGGGCCGCGCCGGGGGCAACGGTGGCGGTGCCAATGTGGGCGCCCCAACGGGCACCGAGACCCTCCCGGGGACACCGGCCGATGCCAGCGCCGTCTACGTCGCTCTGGCCAGTGAAACCGCCGCCCTCACCACGGCGCTCACCCTCCGGCACCAGATGGGGCACTGGGACGAGACACCCATCGTGGTCGTCGTCGAGGACGACGACGCCGGCGTGGCCCACGCCGTCAAGCGAGGTGGGCCCGCCATGAAGGGCATACACGCCTTCGGGTGGCTCAGCCGGGCCCTGCTCCCGGCGCCCCTCCTGGAGAGCACGGCGACCGAGGTCATAGCCCGCCTCGGCCATCTCGTGCACTGCCAGCACCAGAACGAGCTCGGCGTGACCGAGCGGGACGACCCCTCGCTCGTGGCGTGGGAGGCGCTTCCCGCCAGCCTGCGCGAGTCCAACCGGCTCTGGGCCGACGGCATTGCCGCCAAGTTGGGGGCCCTGCGCTGCGTGGTGGTGCCCGCCCCCCTGCTCGACCCCGAGAGGGCGAGCTTCGGTTTCAGCGAAGCAGAGGTGGCGAGACTGGCGCCGTTCGAACACGAACGGTGGTCAGCCGACATGAAGCGCATGGGCTACCAGGCCGGCCCGCGCGACTCGCGCCATCACCCCTTCATCGACCTGCCCTTCGAGCAGTTGCCGGAGGACAACAAGGAAAAGGACCGTGCCCACGTCCGGGCCATCCCCCAGGTCCTGGCCCGGGCCGGCTTCCGGGTCCAGCGCCTGGACGAGAGGACCGTTGGTACTGCCACCAGGGAGGAATCAAGCGGCGTCCACGGTTGTTGAAGCTATTCCAGGCCCGGTGACAGACCGGGAACGAGTTCCGGAGAAAATTGTGGACCAAGAACGTCAAACGTTGCCTATGTTGCCCCTGACCTCGGGCGTAGTACTGCCCGGCATGGTCTTTACTCTTGCGCTGGAGACCGACGAGGCCAAGGCGGCGGCCGAGGCCGCCGGGCCCGTGGGCGGCGAGCTTGTCCTCGTCCCGCGCATCGACGGCCGCTACTCCTCGGTGGGCGTGGTGGCCAAGATCGTCGACGTGGGCGAACTGCCCGGCGGCGCCGCCGCCATCGCCGTCAGCGGTGAGCGTCGCGCCATGTTGGGCAGTGCCGTGCCCGGCACCGGCCAGGCCCTGTGGGTGCAGGTCGAAGACGTCGCCGAACCGGCTGAGACGCCCGCCGTGCTCGAACTGGCCCGTGAGTACCGGGCCGTGCTGGAGAACATCCTGCTCAGCCGGGGGGCCCGGGCGGTGGCGGAAACATTGCGCCACGTGAGCGGGGCCTCGAGGATCGCCGACGTGTCCGGGTACTCCCCCGACCTGAGCCCCGCCCAAAAACTGCAAGTCCTCGAGACCGTCGACGTCGAGGCCCGCTTGCGCCTGGTGCTCGGCTGGGCGCGCGAGACCCTGGCCGACATAGCCCTGCGCCAGCAGATCAAGTCCGACGTGGAAGAGGGCATGGAGAAGACGCAGCGGGAGTTCCTGCTACGCCGGCAGTTGGAGGCCATCCGCAAGGAGCTGGGCGAACTGGACGGGGAGACCGCCGACGGCTCGCCCCAGGGCTACCGCGAGCAGATCGAGGGCCGCGACTTGCCCGAGGCCGTGCGGGCGGCCCTGCTGCGTGAGGTGGCCAAGCTGGAGCGCACGAGCGAGCAGAGCCCCGAGCAGGGTTGGGCCCGGTCCTGGATCGAGACCGTCCTGGAAATCCCGTGGGGCAAGACCTCTGAGGACAACCTCGACGTCGCCGCCGCCGGGCAGGTCCTCGACGAGGACCACGACGGCCTGGTCGACGTGAAGGAGCGCATCCTCGAGCACCTAGCCGTGCGCAAGCTGCGCCAGGAGCGCGGCCTGGCCCCCGTGGGGGACCGGGGCGCCGGCGCCGTGCTGGCCCTGGTCGGCCCGCCCGGGGTGGGCAAGACCTCACTTGGAGAGTCGGTGGCCCGCGCCCTGGGGCGCCGCTTCGTGCGGGTGGCCTTGGGCGGCGTGCACGACGAGGCCGAGATCCGGGGGCACCGGCGGACCTATGTGGGCGCACAGCCCGGTCGCCTGGCCCGGGCCCTGCGCGAGGCGGGGACCATGAACCCCGTGCTCGTGCTCGACGAAGTCGACAAGCTGGGATCCGACTACCGGGGCGACCCGTCCTCGGCCTTGCTCGAGGTGCTCGACCCGGCCCAAAACCATACCTTCCGTGACAACTACCTCGAGGTCGAGCTGGACCTGTCCCAGGTGTTGTTCATCGTTACCGCCAACGTGGCCGAGACCATCCCCGGACCGCTGCTCGACCGCCTGGAGGTCATCCGCCTCGACGGCTACACCGAGGACGAGAAACTGGCCATCGCCCGTCACCACCTGCTGCCCCGGCAGCTGGAGCGGGCCGCCCTCAGGGCCGATGAGGTCGAAGTGGCCGACGATGCCCTGCGGGCCATCGCCGCCGACTACACCCGGGAGGCAGGAGTGCGCAGCCTCGAACGCGAGCTCGGCCGGCTGCTGCGCAAGGTGGCCACGAAACTGGCCTCGGGCAAAGTCGAGGCCCCGGTGGCGGTCAAGGGCGGCGACGTGCGGGCCTGGCTGGGCCGGCCCCGGTTCTTCTTCGAAGCCGCCGAGCGCACCGCCGTGCCCGGGGTGGCTACCGGCCTGGCCGTCACGGGTGCGGGCGGAGACGTGCTGTTCGTCGAGGCCACAGCCATGAGCGGCGGCGAAGGGCTCACCCTAACGGGCCAGCTCGGCGACGTCATGAAGGAATCGGCGGAGATCGCCCTTTCCTACGTTCGCTCTCACGCACAGGAGCTTGGGATCGAGGCCGGCGAGCTTTCGGGCCGGCGCTTCCACGTCCACGTGCCCGCGGGCGCCGTCCCCAAGGACGGGCCGTCGGCGGGCGTGACCATGACTTCGGCCCTGGTCAGCCTGCTCACGGGCCGGCCCGTGCGGCCAGTGGTGGGCATGACCGGGGAGGTGACCTTGCAGGGACGCGTGCTACCGATCGGTGGAGTGAAACAGAAGGTCCTCGCCGCCCACCGGGCCGGCCTGACCGAGGTTGTCCTCCCGGTGCGCAACGGGCCGGACCTCGAGGACGTCCCCGCGACGGTGCGCGACGCCATGACCTTCCATCTGGCTGGGACAGTGGACGACGTGCTGGCGGCGGCCTTAGAGCGGCCAGGAGCGGCCAGTGAAAGCTCGCCGGACGCCTCCGACGGCCCTCAGGGCTTGGTGGCGGCGTAAGGCCCGACGTTGCTCGGCGTGCCCGCAACACGCCGAGCAAGGGCTATTTGTGGTATATCGACGCGTCAATAAGGAGGGCCCTCCGATGCCTGCTGTGACTGTCAGTGACCTGTCGGCCCTGCCGAAGGTACCCGTCCCTGACCCCTCCCCGGAAGGGGAAAGACCGGTGCGGTCGGTGACCACGGCTCCGAGCGACCTGGAGGGCGAGGGGTTCCCCGTCCGCCGGGCCTTCGCCGGGATGAACATGCGGGACCTCGACCCCTTCGTGCACATGGACCAGATGGGTGAGGTCGAGTACGCGCCCGGTGAGCCGAAGGGCACTCCCTGGCACCCTCACCGCGGGTTCGAGACCGTTACCTACATGATCGACGGCACCTTTGCCCACCAGGACTCCAACGGGGGCGGTGGCCTCATCACCAATGGGGCCACGCAATGGATGACCGCCGGTGGCGGCATCCTGCACATCGAAACGCCGCCCGAAGAGCTGGTGATGTCGGGTGGGGTGTTCCACGGCATCCAACTGTGGGTGAACCTGCCGGCCAAGGACAAGATGATCTCCCCCGCCTACCAGCCCCTCGAGGCTGACGAGGTGGCGCTGTTGTCCTCGGCCGACGGCGGGGCCCTGGTGCGCATCATCGCCGGGAAGCTAGGCCCCCACCGCGGCCCGGGCTCGACGCATACCCCGATGGCGATGATGCACGCCACCTTGTCGCCCGGGGCCCGGCTCGAGCTCCCCTGGGACCGGGGGTTCAACGCTCTCGTCTACGTCCTGGGCGGCGCCGGCCGGGCCGGGCGCGAAGACCGGCCCGTGCATACTGGCCAGCTGGTGGCCTTCGGCCCCGGGGACTGGATGAGCGTTCGCGCCGACGACCGTAAGGGCTCCGGCACCGAGCAGCTCGACGTCCTGGTCCTGGGGGGCCAGCCCATAGGGGAGCCGGTCGTGCACTACGGGCCGTTCGTGATGAACACCCGGGACCAGATCGTGCAAGCGCTGGAGGACTTCGAGGCGGGCCGCCTCGGCCACATCCCGCCCAACGCGCTCATGCCTCATGTCCCCGACCCCGTCCCGGTGCGGGTGGAGCACACGGGGATCTGACGGTCGGGGGACGTCCGGCCGGCGCTCAGCCCTCGGGTGGGGCCGGCAGAGGGGGCGGATCTTCGAGGAAATCGGCCGTCGGTACGAAGAAAAGTGTCCCCGTGACGGCCCTCGAAAAGTCGAGGATCCGGTCGTAGTTGCCCGCAGGGTCGCCGAGGAACATGTTCTCCAGCATCTTCTCGGTGACGCTCGGGGTACGCGAATACCCGATGAAGTACGTACCGAACTCGCCGTTGCCCACCGCGCCGAAAGGCATGTTGTCACGTAGTATCTGGCGCTCGGTCCCATCGGGGCCGACAATGGTGTTGAGGGCGACGTGGGAACTGCTCGGCTTGACGTCGTCGGGCAACTCGACGTTGGACAACTTCGTACGGCCCACGACCCGCTCTTGCATTTCGACCGGGAGCGCGTTCCAAGCGGCCAGGTCGTGCAGGTACTTCTGCACGATGACGTAGCTCGCACCGGCGAAGTACGGGTCCTCCGCCCCGATCGTGACGGCCTGCGTGGCCGCTCGGCCAGTCGGGTTTTCCGTCCCATCGACGAAGCCGAGCAGGTCGCGCACCTCGAAGTACTTGAAGCCGTGCACCTCGTCGACGACGGTGACGGCGCCCCGGAGGCGGTCGATGACCTGGGACGCCAACTCGAAGCACAGGTCGAGGGCACCGGCCCGGATGTGGAACAAAAGGTCGCCAGGGGTGGCGATGGCCCGGTGCTTGGAGCCGTTCAGCTCGCGGAACGGGTGCAGTTCGAGCGGGCGGGGCGCACCGTAGAGGCGGTCCCAGGCCGACGACCCGACGCCGCCGACCACGGCCAGGCGCCCTTCGGGGGCCCGGGAGCCGACGGTCCGCTGTAACCCCGACAGATCGGCCAGCAGGTCGCGGACCGTGGGCTCCGCTCCCGGGGCCACCGTCATGACGAGGAAGATCGCCGTGGTCGTTAGGGGGGTCAGCACCGGCTGCGGCGTCGGTGGCGTAGGGGCCCCGACCCGTCCTTGAGGTACCGACACGGCCAGGAAGCCTAGCTCCGAGCGCCTCCGGCTATGGCACCGTCGACTTCATCATGGCTTTGGTGCCCCTTGACCGGGAGGCCGCAGATTAGCGCCCGCTTACTATCAGCCCGGCGAGCCTTCAGCCGATAAAGAGGTGACGCCACCGGGAAGGGCCCAGGCGTCACCCGGGTGGCATGGTTGGGAGGCACGGATGAGCCAGTTCATGGTCGGGCGTCAGCCGATCTTCGACGCTAAATCACGGGTGCACGGCTATGAGCTGCTGTTCCGTGGTCCTGAGTCCCGCAGGCCGGACGGCGATGCCATGACCGCCGATGTGCTGGTGCACTCCATCCTCGACGTCGGCCTCGATGCCCTGGTGGGCGACAAGCTGGCCTTCGTCAACGCCACCAGGGCGTTCCTGGTCGGGGAGCAGGAACTGGTCCTGCCTCCCGCCCAGACCGTGGTCGAGATCCTCGCCGACGCTCCCCGCGACCCCGAAACGCTGGCCGGTTGCCAACGCCTGGCCCAGGAGGGCTATACCCTCGCCCTTGACAACTACCGCCCGAGGGAGGACCACGACCCCTTCCTCGAGTTGGCCTCGATCGTCAAGCTCGATGTCCTTGCCGTCCCGCCCACCCAACTGAGCGAGGCGTTCCGGCACTGCTCGTCGTTCGGCGTGCAACTGATCGCCGAGAAGGTCGAGACCCGACAGCAGCTCGAGGCGTGCCAGCACCTCGGCTTTGACCTCTACCAGGGCTACCTGCTCAGCCGGCCCGAAGTCGTCGAAGGCCACGAGCTCAGCTCCAGCCGGCTCACGTGCCTACGCATCATCGACAAGCTCTGCGACCCCCGCACCTCCGCGGCCGAAGTCGAAAGCATCGTCCGGACCGATGCCGTCCTCAGCTACCAGTTCCTGCGGGCGGCGGGCGCCGGCGCCGCCTGGGGGTTCTTCCGGCGGCTGAGCTCGGTGCGCGAGGCCGTGGTGCTGCTCGGTGAGCGCCGTATACGCGCCCTGGTCATGCTCATCCTCCTCAACGGCGCCCACGATGGCTCCGACGAGCAGCTCAACATCGCCATGACCAGGGCCCGGATGGCCGAACTGCTGGCCATGGAGACCGAGCCCCGCCTGGCCGGCGCGGCGTTCACCGTCGGGCTGGTGTCGGCCCTCGACCTGTTGCTGCGGGCATCTCTGCCGACGATCGTCGAGAGCATGTCGCTCGGTACAGACCTCGAAGAAGCCCTGCTCTGGCACACGGGCAAGCTCGGGGACTTCCTGTCCGACGTGTTGGCCTGGGAGCTCGGCGCCGCCGGTTTCGATCTCCGTTCGGGCGCCCATCCCAGCGAGGTCGAACAGTGCTATCTCCAGGCCCTGGCCTGGGCCAGCAAGGTCTGTGGGGCGCTCGAGCCGGCCGCTTGAGGCCACGGGGCCGAGGTGCCTGGCCCCCCGCTAGGGTCGTCCCCGGGCCACCAGCCGCCCGGCGCGCCAGACCCCGACCACCATCGGCGTGCCCGGCCGGTAGGCCAGGTGCACGTGCGAAGGGGCGTCGAGCAGGACGAGATCGGCCCGCGCCCCGGGAGCAAGCCGGCCGACGTCGTCACGGCGCAGGGCCATGGCCCCGCCTCGGGTCGCCGACCAGACGGCCTCGTCCGGCGTCATCCGCATCTCTCGGACCGCCAGGGCAATGCAGAACGGGATATTGGTGGTGAAGCTCGATCCCGGGTTGCAGTCACTGGCCAGGGCCACGGTGGCGCCGGCGTCCAGCAGGCGCCGGGCGTCCGGGTACGGCGAACGGGTGGAGAACTCGGCCGCCGGCAGCAAGGTGGCCACCGTGGCACTGGCGGCGAGCAGCTCGACGTCCGCATCGGTGAGGTGCGTGCAGTGGTCAGCGGAGGCGGCACCGGCGGCCACCGCCACCTCGGCCCCGGGCCCGGGGCCGAGCTGGTTGGCGTGGACCCGGGCCTGGAGCCCCTGAGCGGCGCCGGCCCGCAGCACGGCCGCGGCCTGGTCGCCGTCGAAGGCTCCCTGGTCGCAGAACACGTCCACCCACTTGGCCAGGGGGGCACACCGCTCGAGCATCTCCGAACAGACGAGCTGGACGTAGTCGTCGGGCCGGCCTGAGTACTCGGGAGGCACCACGTGGGCGCCCAGGTACGTCACCTCCGGGGTCCCCCGCCGGGCGACCAGCAAGCTCCTGGCCTCGTCCTCGATGGTCAAGCCGTACCCGGACTTGCACTCGATGGTCGTCGTGCCCGACTCGAGAGCCTCCCCCACCAGCCTGTCGAGGTTCGCCTCCAAGACGTCGGCACCGGCTTTTCGCGTGGCGGCCACGGTGGAGAAAATGCCTCCGGCGCGGTAGCGCTCACCCTTCATGCGGGCCACGAACTCGTCGGCGCGGTCGCCGGCAAAGACCAGGTGGGCATGGCTGTCGACAAAGCCCGGTACCACGGCGCGGCCCTGGGCGCCGACATGCTCGTCGGTCCCGCTCGGGGACCTGGAGGTCGGGCCCGTCCAGACCACAGTCCCGGCGTCGACGACCAGCGCCGCGTTGCGTATGACCCCGGTGGGGCCATTGCCGACGGCCTCGTCGTTGGTCACCAGCGTCCCGATGTTGTCGACCAACAGAGAGCTCATGGCCGCAGGGCGCTCACGGCGCCACGACGGCGGTAATGGACGAGCGCAGTTCGGTCGCCACGTCTTCCACTAAGGCGTGGCGGCCCTCGGCCACGACGACTTTCCCCGAGCTCACCACGTGCGTCACATCGGCGGCGCAGGCGGAGAAGGTAGCCAGCTCGAGCAGGTGGTCGTCGGCCGCCCCGGCCAGGCGAGGCGACCCCAGGTTTATGGTGACCAGGTCGGCCAGTGCGCCCACGGATATGCGCCCCGCCTCCGGCCACCCGATGGCCAGGTGGCCCGAGGCGGTGGCGGCGGCCAAAAGTTCGTGGGCGGCCCAGTGGCCGCGGGCACCGGTGGCCAAGCGTTCGTCGTACTCGAGGCTGCGCATTTCCAGGAACGGGTCGATCACGGCGTGGCTGTCAGAGCCCAGGCAGACCGGCACGCCTGCCTCGGCCAGCCGGCGCGCCGGCCCGATGCCGTCGCCCAGATCCTGTTCGGTGGTCGGGCACATACAGGTACCGGTCCCCGAACCCGCCAGCAGGACCTCGTCGTGGGCGGACAGATGGGTGGCGTGGACGGCGGTCGAAGCCGGCGTCAGGGCCCCCGCGGTCCCGAGCAGCTCGGTGGGAGAAAGACCGTAGGCGTGCTGGGCGGCCTCGTTCTCCTCCACTTGTTCCGACAGGTGAAAGTGCAGCGGCCACCCGTGGGCCCTCGAGAACTGAGCTACAAGCTCCGCGCCCCGAGGCGGCACGGCCCGCAGGGAATGGACCGCCGCGCCCAGGCGGGCACCGGCGCCGGCCTCAAGACCGGCTAGTTGCTCCACCCGCTCGGCCCA
Organism: Acidimicrobiales bacterium; assembly: GCA_052325485.1. GTDB lineage: Bacteria > Actinomycetota > Acidimicrobiia > Acidimicrobiales > Palsa-688 > Fen-671. The sequence goes on from JBKQUU010000042.1 coordinate 32,907, forward strand.
GCTTTGCGCGCTGGCGTCGGCGAAGCGCACCTGCGCCCCGACGGGGGGACGTCCCGGGGCGCTTTCGAGATAGCAGGCGTCGAGGAGCGTGATCCGTAGGCCGGCGTCACGGGCGGCCGCCAGCAGGGCCCTGCCCATGGCGTTGGCGTCGGCGTAGGGAGCGCCTCCGGCGTCGTGGTGGACGTAATGGAACTCGCCGACGGCGGTGACCCCGGCCAGCGCCATCTCGGCGTAAGTAGCCCGGGCCAACCGGTAATAACTCTCCGGCGTGAGCGCCTGCGCCGTCCGGTACATCTCCTCCCGCCAGGTCCAGAACGTCCCCCGACCGGCCTGGGTACGACCCCGCAGCGCCCGATGGAAAGCGTGCGAGTGGGCGTTGGCAAAGCCGGGGACGGTCAGCCCCCGCAGGTGCACCGCATCGGCCGGCCGGTCAGCGCCGGTGTCCACGGCGGCCACCCGTTCGCCCGCCGTCGAGACGAGCACGTTCGCGGCGGCGACGACGCCGCCCAGCCAGGCGTGGTCACAAAAGTACCGCTGCGGGCGGCGGGCGGGGGCGGCGGCGCTCACAAGCCGGCCTGAGCTGCTCACGAGCGGGCCTGAGCTGCTCACGAGCCGACCAGCGCCCCGATCACCCGGGCCAGGGCGCTCACCCCGGCCAGGCAGTCGTCGACCGTGGCCGACTCCGCCGGGCTGTGGCTCACACCGGTGGCGTTGCGGACGAAGAGCATGGCCGTAGGCACGTGGGCCGACAAGATGCCGGAGTCGTGGCCGGCGGCCGTGGGTACCTCGGGAGGCCGGCCCAGCACTTCGGCGATGACAGCCCGAAGAGCGCCGTCGAACTCCACCGAGCTGGTAAAGGACTCCTGGGTGAGCTGGAAACCCACACCGTGGGCGGTGGCCGCCCGGCGGGCGGCCTGGTCCACCGCCGCCACCACTCGCCGCAGGACCTCTTCGTCCGGGGCTCGGGCGTCCAGCCAGCCGTCGGCGCGGGCGGCCACGGCGTTGGTGGCGTTGGGCTGGACGACCACCTTGGCCACGGTGGCCCGGGCCCCATGCTGCTCGGCCGCCCTCCGGGCCTCGATCACGGCCGTGGCCAAGGGGAGCATGGGGTCCCGGCGGTCCGACATCAAAGTTGTGCCGGCGTGGTCCGCCTCGCCCTGGAAGCGGCAGCGCCACCGGCCGTGAGGCCAGATGCGGGTGGCCAAGCCGACCGGCGCGCCCACATCGGCCAGCGCCCGCCCCTGCTCGATGTGCACCTCGACGAAGGCGCTCAGCATAGCCAGGCGCTCGGGGGCGGGCCCAAGCCGCCCCGGGTCGGCACCGGCTCGCTCCATGGCTTGCGCCAGCGTGGTGCCGTCGGCGTCGGCCAGCGCCCGGGCCGCGTCCGGCCGGAGGGCGCCGCAAGTAAGCCGGCTGCCGACGCAGGCCACGCCGAAACGGGCGCCCTCTTCGTCAGAAAAGAAGGCGACGGCCACCGGGCGCCGCGGGGAGCGGGAGCGTGCCCGCAGCTCGTCGACAGCCAGGAAACCTGAGACCACCCCTAAGGGACCGTCGAACGCCCCACCGTTGGGGACGCTGTCCAGGTGGCTGCCGGTGGCGACCGCGCCCGGGCCGGGACCGCCCCACCAGGCCCACATGTTGCCATTGCCGTCCTGTTCGACGACCATGCGGCGCGCCGCCGCCTCCCCCCGGAACCACTGGCGCAGCTGCGCGTCGGCGCCGCTCCAGGCCAACCGGGTAAACCCACCGTCGGGGTCCCGGCCGATCCCGTCGAGCGCGGCCCACATCGCCTCCCATCGGGCCCGCAACGCGGCGTCGCCGGCGCCGGTGACCTCCCCGGCCCGAAGACCGGGTGCGCCCGTCATTGCAGGGCCACCACCCGGTTGGCGGCGGCGAGCACGCCCCCCGAAGCGATGAGCCGGTCCGCCGCCTCGAGCTCGGGTGCGAGCCAGCGGTCGGGGCCGGCGCCGGGCACGCTCCGCCGGAGCTCGGCGACGACCGCCCCCGTAGCGGGCGCCGGGCGCAGGGGGGCGCGAAGCTCGATGGCGCGAGCCGCCGCCACCAGCTCGACGGCCAGGATCCGACGGAGGTTGGCAATGGCGGAACGCAACTTCAGGCCCGCGCTCCAGCCCATGGACACGTGGTCCTCCTGCATGGCCGAGCTGGGAATGGAGTCGACGCTGGCCGGGCTGGCCAGTCGCTTGTTTTCCGAGACCATCGCCGCTTGGGCGTACTGGGCGATCATCAGGCCCGAGTCCACGCCCGGGTCGGCGGCGAGGAACGGGGGCAGGCCGTGCGAACGCGCCGGGTCCAGCAGGCGGTCCGTCCGCCGCTCGGCGATAGAGCCCAGGTCGGCGACGCAAATGGCCAGGAAGTCGAGGACGTACGCCAGAGGGGCGCCGTGGAAGTTGCCGTTGGACGCTATCGTCCCGTCGGCCAGCACGACCGGGTTGTCGATGGCCGAGCGGAGCTCACGCTCTGCCACTGTGCGGGCATGGGCCAGGGTGTCCCGGACGGCGCCCGCCACCTGGGGGGCGCACCGTAGTGAGTAGGCGTCCTGCACCCGGGGGTCGTCGGTACGGTGGGAGGCGACTATCGCCGAGCCTTTCAGCAGCGCCACGAGGTTGGCCGCGCTGGCCGCCTGGCCGGGATGAGGCCGCAGGTCGTGCTGCAAGCCCGGGAGGAAGGCCTGGTCCGTGCCCAGCAGGGCCTCGACGCTCAGGGCGGCGGTGACGTCGGCCACCTGGCACAAGCGGTCCAGGTCCTCGCACGCCATCACGAGCATGGCCAGCATGCCGTCGGTCCCGTTGATGAGGGCCAGGCCTTCCTTGGCCTCGAGGTTGATGGGCGCGATGCCGGCGGCGGCGAGGACCGGGCCCGTGGCCGTCGGCTCCCCCCCGGCGCCCAGTACCTCGCCCTCACCGATCAGGGCCAGGGCGCAGTGGGCCAGGGGCGCCAAATCGCCGCTGCAGCCGAGGGAGCCGTGCTGGCGGACGACCGGGGTGATGCCCGCGTTCAGCAGCGCGGCCAGGGCCACGGCCACCACGGGGCGGGCGCCGGTGCGCCCCGTGGCCAAGGTCCTCAGCCGGAGGAACATGAGGCCGCGGGTGACCTCCGTGTCGACCATGTCCCCCATGCCCGCCGCGTGCGAGCGCAGCAGGCTCTGTTGGAGCCGGGCCCTGGAGCCCGGGTCGATGTGCCGGGTGGCCAGCGCCCCGAAACCCGTCGACACGCCGTACACGGGCACCGGGCCGGCGGCCATGGCCTCGACAATGCGACGTGACTCGTTCATGGCCGCTATGGCGGACCGGCCCAACCGCACCGGCGCCCGCCGGCGGGCCACGGCGATCACGTCCGCCGCCGTGGCACCGCCGGTGCCCAGTTCGACCGTGCCCCGCCCGCTCACGCTTGGCCGTCCATGGGTATGCGCACGGCGCGCTCGGTGGCGATCTCCCGGGCTTTTTCGTAACCGGCGTCTACGTGGCGCAGGATGCCCATGGCCGGGTCGTTGGCCAGCACCCGCTGGATCTTTTGACCGGCCAGGGCGGTGCCGTCGGCCACGGTGACCTGGCCGGCATGGATGGAGCGGCCGATGCCCACGCCGCCGCCGTGGTGCACGGAAACCCACGAAGCGCCGCTGGCCGTGTTGACCAGGGCGTTGAGCAAAGGCCAGTCGGCGATGGCGTCAGAGCCGTCGAGCATGGCCTCGGTCTCCCGGTAAGGGGAGGCGACCGAACCGCAGTCCAGGTGGTCACGACCGATGACGATGGGCGCCTCCAGAGCGCCGGAGGCGACCATGTCGTTGAACCGTTGGCCAGCCCGCTCCCTTTCCCCGTAGCCGAGCCAGCAGATCCGGGCCGGCAAGCCCTGGGACCGGACACGGTCGCGGGCCATGGTCACCCAGCGGACCAGGCGGGCATCGTCGCTGAACATGTCCAAGACGGCATCGTCGGTGGCGGCGATGTCGGCCGGGTTGCCGGACAGCGCCGCCCAACGGAACGGGCCCTTCCCCTCGCAGAACAGAGGACGGATGTAGGCAGGGATGAACCCGGGGTAGTCAAAGGCTCGCTCGAACCCGCCCAGGGCCGCTTCGGCCCGCAGGCTGTTGCCGTAGTCGAAGACTTCGGCGCCTCTGTCCATGAGCTCTACCATGGCTGCGCAGTGGGCCGCCATCGAGGCTCGCGAACGGGCAATGTAGCCGACCGGGTCCCGTTGGCGCAGCTCGGACGCCTCGCTCAGGGACATCCCCGCCGGCACGTAGCTGAGGGGGTCGTGCGCCGAGGTCTGGTCGGTCACGATGTCCACTCGTACATTGCGCCGCACGATCTCGGGGAGCAGCTCGGCCCCGTTGCCGATCAGCCCTACCGACAGGGGCCGGCCCTCGTAGCGCGCCGCTTCGGCCAGAGCCAGCGCTTCGTCCAGGTTGTGGGCCAAGGTGTCCAGGTAATTGCCCTGCAGCCGCCGCTCGACCCGGCTCGGGTCGACGTCGGCGCAGATCATCGCGCCCCCGTTCATGGTCACCGCCAGGGGCTGGGCCCCTCCCATCCCCCCAGCGCCGCAGGTGATGGTCAGCGTCCCGGCCAGTGAACCCCCGAACCGCTTGTCGGCCACGGCGGCGAAGGTCTCGTACGTGCCCTGCAGGATCCCCTGGGTCCCTATGTAGATCCACGACCCGGCCGTCATCTGGCCGTACATGGTGAGACCGAGCTGCTCCAGACGGTGGAACTCGTCCCAGTTGGCCCACTCCGGGACCAGGTGGGAATTCGCGATCAGCACCCGGGGCGCCCACTCGTGCGTGCGCAGGATGCCGACGGGGCGGCCTGATTGCACCAGGAGCGTCTCGTCGCCTTCGAGGTCCCGCAACGATTGCTCGATGGCATGGAAGGACGGCCAGTCGCGGGCCGCCTTCCCCGTCCCGCCGTAGACGACCAGGTCCTCTGGGTGCTCGGCCACGTCGGGGTCGAGGTTGTTATGCAGCATGCGCAAGGCCGCTTCCTGCGGCCAGCCTTTGCAGGACAAACGGGTCCCGTGCTCGGCCCGGACCGGGTGGTAGCTCAAATGCTCGACCCCCCGTCAATGCTGACGATGCTGCCGGTCATGAAGGCGGCCTCCGGGCTGAGAAGGAAGTCCACCAGGGTGGCGACCTCGGCCAGGGCGCCGAAGCGGGCGGCAGGTATGCGGCTCAGGAGCTGGTCCCTGGTGCCCGGGTCCTCCAGGTACGGGGCGGTCATGGGCGTGGGGAAGTACCCCGGGCACAGGGCGGTCACTGAAGTCCCCGAGGCGCTCGTTTCCAGTGCCAGTGACTTGGCCATGCTCACCACCGCCGCCTTGCTGGCGTTGTAGTCGAGGAAGTTGAGCTCCGGTCTCAGGGCATTGACAGAGGCATTGAAGACGATGGCCCAGGGCCGGGGGGACCCTCGCAATGCCGCTCGAGCCACGAGGAACGCCCCGATGACGTTCACGTCGAGTACGCGGCGGAAGTGCCCCACGTCGAGGTCGGTGGCCGGCAACCCCTCTCCGTCGGTGCCGGCGTTCACGAAAACCCCGTCGAGGCCGCCCATGGCGGCGCGAGCTTCGGCCACCGCCGCCTCCACCTCGCTTTCCACTGACACGTCGCACACCGATGCGCCGGCCAGAGCGGTGCGGGCCCGGGCGGAGGCCACGCCGTCCGCCCGCGACCCCAGCACCCAGACCTGGTCGCCTTGGCCCACCAGGTGTTCGGCGCAGGCGTACCCGATCCCGCTGGTGCCCCCGGATATGAGGGCCCGACGGGGGGAACGCCCGGCCTGAGGGCGGGCAGGAGGCTTCGGGCGGGGCTCCGTCGTCATAGCCGCTCCCGAGAAGGCCATGACCGCTCCTCCACCCTTCGGTCGGCGCCGGCGCCGACGTGGGGCGGGCTGACGACGAGGGTGTCGGCGTGCTGGCGCAGCTCGGGCACCGAGGTCACCCCCAACAGTTGCAAGGTACGGCGGAACTGTTCGACCAGTATGTCGATGGCGCGTCCGGCCCCGGCGCTACCGGCGGCGGCCAGGCCGTAAAGGTAAGGGCGCCCGACCATGCACATGTCTGCGCCCCGGGCCAGAGCGACGGCGACGTCGGCCCCATGGCGCACGCCCGAGTCGACCACGATCACCGCTTTGTCCGCCACCGCCTCCCGCACCGGCCGGACCAGGTCGATCGTGGCCACCGTACGGTCCAGTTGGCGGCCCCCGTGGTTGGACAGGTGGACGCCGTCAACCCCGGCGCCGACGGCACGGACGGCGTCTTCGGGGCTGATCGGCCCCTTGATCAGCATCGGGCCCGGCCACCAGCCCCGCAAGCGGTCCAGGTCGTCCCAACCGACCGACGGGTCGAACCTGGCGGTCATGTCCTCCACCGTGCGGTACCTCGAGCCCCCAGGCCCGAGGTTGGCGAAGCTGAGCATCGGGCTAGCCAGCATGCCGGCCCAGTACCCCGGGTGCAGGCCGATGTCGAGAATGGTCCGGGCGCGCAACCGGGGGGGGATGGTCAGCCCGTTGCGTACGTCCCGGGCCCGGTGGCCCGGTACGGCGGTGTCCACCGAGACCTCGAGCGCCTCATAACCGGAGGCGGCGGCCCGCTCCACCAAGGACCTCGTATGGCCCCGGTCCTTCAGCACGTAAAGCTGGAACCACAGGCGGGGGTGGCCAGTGGCCGCCAGGTCCTCGATCGAGGTGGTGCCGACGGTGGAGAGGCAGTAGGGCAAGGCCCGGACGGCCTTGGCCTGCGCCACCGCCGTCTCTCCGGAGGGGTGCATCATGCGCGTGTACCCGGTGGGGGCCAGGCCGAGCGGGGCGGCCAGACGTCGCCCGAACAGTTCGACCGACAGGTCGGCGGCGGAGACGTCACGCAGGGCCCGGGGCTGGAAGGCCCAGCGGAGGAAACCGGCGCGGTTGGCCGAAAGGGTGTGCTCGCCGTCGGCGCCGCCTTCGACGTAGTCGAACACCGCCCTCGGCAGCTTGCGGCGGGCCGCCTGGCGCAAGTCCTCTACCGAGTGGCAACGGGCCAACACCCGCTGCACGGGGCTCAGCACGGGCGGGCGCAGTTGGACGAGCTCCCGGACCTCGGCCAGCTTCATGGTGCGACCCGGTCGAGGAAAGACGAGACGGCGTCGGCACCGTCCACGGGTTCACTTCCGGCCGCCACGGCCCGGGCCAGCCCGAGGGAACGGACCGGTTCGGGCCGGCTCTCGGCCACCAGATTGGTGACCAGCATCGGGCAGCAAAATAGCGCCGAGCGGATTATCGCCCGCCAGTTGCCCGGCAGCAGGGACCGTCGCGACATCTCGGCCAGTAGGGGCGCCCAGATGAGCTCGGCGGCGCTGTCGAGCACCTGCCGGCGCAGCGGGGAGAGCTGGGCGTCGTCGGACACCTCGACCATGTCGGGGGTGACGGAGATCTTGGTACTGAAGCGCGCCGCGGCCTCGTCCGGGTGGTACAGCCAGAAAGGGTGGGCCAGCGCGTTATGGAAGCTGGCCTTCACCGGGGCCAGCAGGGCGGGGAGGTCCGTGCCGGCAAAGGCCGGGTCGAAGAGGCGCAGCACAGGGCCGTCGGCGCCTTCGAGGGCCCAGATGTTGCCGTGGTGATCATCGCCATGAGCGGTGACCACGGGCAACGCCGCCAGCGAAGCAGGCACCAGCAGCCGGGCCGCCTGCTCGGCCAGGTCGGAGAGCGAGGACTCGTACTCGATGCCGTTCACCCTCCAGCGTTTGTCGGCCACCCAGGCGTACATCGGGTCGGACAGGTAGTACCGCAGGAAGCGGGCACCGGGGAACCGTCCCGGCCCGTCCGCCAACCGGTGGTAGAAGAGCTGATGGATGGAGGCGGACGCCGAAGAGGGCACCGGCGCCGTCATCGTCTCCAGGAGCACCCTGGCCGTGTTGGCGTCCAGTTCCCGTCGGGCCGCCAGCAGCGGCGCACCGAGCGTTGCCGCCGCCCCCTGGGCGCGCTCGATCCGAGCACATACATCGGCCATGCGGGGCTCGTGGCGCAACTGGTACAGGGCCATCTGGGCACCCGGGCGGCTCGAGGTGGCCACAGGTACCTCGACCGGCAGGCCGGCGTTGCTCAGCAGCTGGGCGCGGTAGTACTCGGTGACGTTGTCCTGTTCACCCTCCTCCTGGTGGAACTTGAAGAAATAGGTCGAGCCGTCCCCCATATGGGCACGGCCGCTCACCGAGTTGAGGCTGTACTCGTCCTGGGTGAACCGGACGGTCGTAACCTCGAGGCCGAACATGTCCCGCAGGGCGCCGCTCACCTCCCGGGCCGCCGCCTCGGCATCGCCCCTCCTGAGCAGCGCCGGGACCAGGGCCGAGCCCGCGTTCAAGAGAACCTGACGCGCACGGCCGCCTCGTGGGCCGGGAAGCCCTCGTGCTGAGTGAACGCGGTTATGGAGCCTCGCATGCGGGCCAGGGAGCGCTCGTCGGCGCGCGCTACCGCCGTCCGTTTGCGGAAGGCGTCCGCCGTGATGCCTCCGCTCACCTTGGCGAACCCGCTTGTCGGGAGGGACGCGGGGCAGCCGATGATGAAGTTGGCGGCCGACACGGGCGTCCACTGGCCGACCAGGATCTCACCGGCGTCGGTCAGGCGCGCCAGCACCGCCGCTTCGTCGCGCACGGCGACCTGCATGTGCTCGGGGGCGTAGGCGTTGGCTACCTCCGTGGCCTGGTCCATGTCGTTGACCAGGATGGCGCCGCCGTTGGTGCCCAGGGCCAGGGCGGCGTAGCTGCGCCGCGGCTCGGGCAGCTCGGCCAGTTGGCGGGCCACCTCGACCTGGGCCTTGGAGATCAGGTCCTCGCTGTCGGTCACGAGCCAGCTGGAGGAGTCCGGGCCGTGCTCCGCCTCGTTCAACAGGTCGGCGGCCAAGAGCCGGGGGTCGGCACTGTCGTCGGCAATGACCAGGCTCTCGCTGGGGCCGAGGAGCATCGTCGTCACGGTCCCGTAACGCTGCACCTCGACCTGGGCACAAGTCACGGCCGGGCTGCCGGGGCCGACAATTTTGCGCACCTTGGGCACCGTCTCGGTGCCGAACGCGAGAGCAGCGATACCGGCCGGGCCATTGGCCCGGAAGACGTCGCGGATGCCGAGCTCGGCGGCCACCACGAGCACAGCCGGGTCGGCGGCGCCACTGGGCCCGGGTACGGGCGGGACCACCACGGCGATGGTGGGCACACCGGCGACCACGGCGGGCGTGCCCAACTGGACGAGGACGGACGGGTAAGAAGCCTTGCCGCTGGGCACGAAAAGGCCGGCGCTGGCAATAGGAGTGACCTTTTCGCCCACTGTGAGCCCGGGTTCGCTTTCGAAGCTCCAGTCCCCTCGGGCGACAACCTGCTCATTGAAGCGACGCACGTGGTCGATGGCGTCGCGGATGGCCGCCAGCAGTTCCGGCGGCACCGTCGCCCTGGCCTGGGCAAACTCCTCATCGCTGACCCGCAGGCGACCTGGGTCGACGTCGCAGCCGTCGTATTTCTTCAGCGCCCGGGCCACTGCCGAGTCGCCGTTGAGCCTTACGTCCTCCAGGAGGGCGCCGATCTCCTGGCGTAGCTGGGGGTCGAAGATTTTGTCGAGCCCTCTTGTCAAAGCGGCCTGACGCGCGCCGGGGCCGAGCCTGTCCCAGTGCCCGATAAACCGTACGGGGCCGTCGAAAGTCGGCATTATCCTTCCTTCCTCGTCATTGCGGAGGTGGCGGCGCTTTTGAACGCCGAGTACAGCGTGGCCCGCAGCACGGCCATTTGCGGAGGCCACCCGATCGAGATGCGCGCCCAACCGGGCATCCCCAGGTCAGCCCCGGAGCGGACGACCGTCCCGGACGCGGCCAGGGCGGGCCCGAGCCGCTCGAGGTCAAGCCGGCCCGTGACGAAATTGGCCTGGCTGGGGAAGTACTCGACCCCCAACGAGCCGAGAACGAGTTCCAACCGGGCTCGCTCCCGGCGCACCAGGGCCACCGACATCGCCCGCCAGTCTTCGCTGGCGGTGCCCGCCTTGATGGCCGCCAGGGCTAAAGAGTTCACACTGAACGGCGGCCGGGCGCGGGAAAGAGCGTCGACCAGGGGGGCCGAGGCCAGCCCGTACCCGACCCGCAGACCGGCCAGCGCCCAGTCCTTGGACAGGGTGCGCTGCACCAGCAAGTTGGGATGAGAGGCGAGCAGGCCCACGACGTCGGGACGCACCTGGTCGTCACTGAAAGCCCGGTAGGCCTCGTCCAGCACGACCAGGCAGTCCTCGGGCGCCTGAGCCAAGAAGTGGCCCAGCTCGGCCGGGTCGCAGGCGGCGCCGGTGGGGTTGTGCGGCGACGGCAGCCAGACCACTGAGGCGCCGGCAGATGCTCTGGCCATGGCCTCCAGGTCGTGCCCACCGTCGGGGCGCAGCGGGACCCGGCGCAACGAGGCACCGGAAAGAAGAGAAGCGGTGGCATCGATCTGGTAGCAGGGCTCGCCCACCACCGCCACCCGGCCCGGCCCCAGGAGCACGGACGCCACCAGGTAACACAGTTCGTCGCTGCCATTGGTAAGTATGAGCCGGTCGGCGGCCAGCCCCACGTACCTGGCCAGGGCATCGGTGGCAAGGCCCTGCTCGGGGTAGCGGTTGACTGTGGACAGCGACGCGGCGATGGCGGCCCGGACGGCAGGCGACGGGCCCAGGGGTGCTTCGTTGGAGGAGAGCTTCCCGGCCGCCGGCCCCGGGCTCGGGCGGCCCGCCCGGTAAGCGGCCACCTCCCTGACCCGTTCGGCGGCGCGCTCGGCTACTCCTGCCACGGCCTCACCACCACCTTGCCCGCGGACGGTGAACGGCCGAGGGAGGCAAGGCGTTCGGCGGCTTCTTCGAGCAACACCGCCTCGCTCACCAACGGCCGGTACCGATCGGCGTCTGCGGCCAGGACCACGAGCGCCTCTTCCAGTTCGCCGTCGAAACCGACAGACCCGGCGATGGTCAGGGTCCGTTCCGCCAGTTGGGCAGGCACGAGCGTGACCGCCTCAGCGGAAAGGGCGACGACCAGGACGGTACCCCCGTTGGCGGCGCGGGCGCAGGCGTCGGTCAAAGACCCCGGGTACCCGGCGGCGTCGACCACCAGGCCGAAGCCGGGAACGGCACGGTCGGCGCCTCCGGGCCCCGCCGGCCCGGGGGCCGGTGAAGCGCCCAGAGCGAGGCCCAGGCGGCGGCGCTCGTCGGCCGGCTCGGAGACGAAGACGGCCAAGTCGGGCCAGCGGCGTACCAGCTCCAGATGGACCAGGGCACCGATGGGGCCGTAGCCGAGGACGAGAGCATCGTGGGGGCGGTGGGACAACCGGGAAACGGCGTGCATGGCCACGGCCAGGGGCTCGGCGAGCACGGCGATAGCCGGCTCGAGGTCCGGCGGGCAACTCACCAGGCTGCCCACGGGCACGACCAGGTGGCGGGCGAACCCACCGGGGCGCGCCTCGCCCATCCACGTCATCTGGTGGCAGAGCGAAGGGGCTACGGCGCAACCGGGGCAGGCCCCGCAGGGCAGGCGCGAGTCGAGCACGACCGTGGTCCCCGGGGCCATTTCGCCGCCCGGGCAGTCCTGGACCACTCCCACCACCTCATGGCCGAGCGTCGCCGGCCAGTAGGCCACCCAGGCCCCCGTCTTGAGCACATGAAGGTCCGACCCGCACACCCCGGCCCAGGCCACCCTCACCAAAGCCTCGCCGGGCGCCGGGACCGGCAGCTCACGCGTGCCCAGAGCCACCCTCAGTTGCCGGTCCAGCAAGAGCGCGTCCGTCTTCACAGCTCTGACGCCCCTCGGGCACCCAGCCGCGCCGAAGCTCGGCCCGCCGCCTCCACAACCGCACCGACCACCGCTGGCGCCGCCGGCACACCGCCCAGGAGGTAGCTCACCCCGATGGCACCGCAGCAGCCACGGTCGTTGAACACAGGAGCAGCCACGCACCGGATGCCCACGGCCGTTTGCCCGTCGTCGACGGCGTAGCCGAGCCGGTGCACCTTCTCCAGCTCGAGCCCGAGCTCGGACGCCGTCGCGTGGCCGGCGCCGCCCTCACCGGGCACACCGGGCACACCGGGCACACCGGGCACACCAGAGGCACGGTAGGCGAGTTGGGCCTTGCCTACGGCCGTTACCGCCGCGGGCAGGCGGGCACCGAGCGAGCTGGCCAGCTTCAGGCCCAACCCGGGGGGGTCGTGCTTGGCCAGGTACACGACCTCCTCGTTTTCGAGCACGGCAAAATGCGACGTTACGCCCAGCGACTCCGTAAGCCACTGCAGTTCCGGCGTGACGCTGCGCGCCGGCGTCATCGTCCGCAGGTACGCCGCTCCCACCTCGAAGCTGCGCAGGCCGAGCGTGTAGGAGCCTTTTTCGTCAGCCACACAGAACTCCGAAACCACCAGTGCCCTGAGCAAGGTCAGGGCACTGCTCTTGGGCAACTTCAGCTGGGTCGCCACCTCCCCCAGGGTCAGCGGCTCGTCGCTCCGGCTCAACAGCTCCAGGATCGAAAGAGCTCGTAGCGCCGCCCGGTTGGCCACCGGCGCCCAGGCGTGCTTCTCGTTGCCGGGCAATGCCCCGGCGCGCCCCGAGGTCATCGCAGGATGCGGGCAAAGCCTGTGTTGCGGGCGGCCTCGTCGTGGATGAGCCCGCGCACGTGCTGTTTCAGGGACAAGAACTCGCTTTCCATCTGCTGCGAGAAGTCACGCGGCCGGGGCAAGTGCACGTCGATGAGCTCCCGGACCTGGCCGGGCTTGGTCGACAGGACACAAATTCGGTCGGCCAGGAAGATCGCCTCGTCGATGTCGTGGGTCACGAAGAGCACCGACAGCCGGTCACGCTCCCAGATCGAGAGCAAGAGCTCTTGCATGAGGCTGCGGGTCTGGGCGTCGAGGGCACCGAAGGGCTCGTCCATGAGCAGGATGCTGGGCCTTAGCGCCAACGCCCTGGCTATGGCCACGCGTTGTTGCATGCCACCGGAAAGCTGGAACGGGTAGCTGCCGGCGAAGTCGAGCAACCCCACGACATCGAGGAAGCGCCGAGCCTCCTCGGCCCGCGGCTTTTTCGGGAGGTGGCGCAAGCCGAACTCGACGTTGTCCTGCGCCGACAGCCAGGGGTAGAGCGTGTACTGCTGGAAGACCATGCCCCGGTCCTTGCCCGCCGCCAGCAGAGGAGCGCCGTCCAAGGTGAGCTCCCCGGCACTGGCCGGCTCGAGGCCGGCGACGATACGCAGGAGAGTCGACTTGCCACATCCCGAGGCACCCACAACGGAAACGAACTCCCCATCGTCGAGGGTCAGGTTTATGTCGTGAAGGGCGTGGACCGTCCCTTTGCGGCCGCGGAAAGTCTTCTCCACCCCCTTCAGCACGAGTGTGGCGGCCATGGCTAACGGGCCGCCCGGGACATGTAGGGGAACGCCCGGGCATAGATCGCCTTGAACGAGAAGTCGAACATGAGCCCCAGGATGCCGATGATGATTATCCCGAGGATGATCTCTGGTGTGTTGAGGTAGCGCTCGGCCTGCTGGATCTGGAACCCGAGCCCGTTGGTGGCACCCACCAGCTCCACCACGACGAGATAGGTCCACCCCCAGCCCATGGATATGCGCAAGGTGTCCACGATCCCGGGCAACGCCGCCCGGAAGATGACCCGGCGGACGACTTTCGCCGGTGACAGGCCGAGAGTGTAGGCCATGTCCACGTACTGGGCGGGGACATTTTTCACATTGTCCATAACCAGCAGGACTTCCTGGAAGAAAATGGCGATGAACAAGATGACGAGTTTTTGCGTGGTCGAGGTGCCGAACCAGATGAGCGTTAGGGGGATGAAAGCTACCGCCGGCGTGTACCGCATGAAGTCGATAGGAGGTTCGAGAGACGCTTCGAAGACCTTGTAGCTACCCATGAGCATCCCCACCGGTATGGCCACGGCCGAGCTGATGATAAAGCCGAGCACGATCCGCAGCACGCTGGCCCCGATGTCGGGCCAGAGGATGCCTGTGCTGGACTCGGTGACGGCCGCCTGCCACACCTGGGTCGGAGTGGGGAGGAACAGGTTCTGGACGGCTCCGGCATAGCTGAGCCCGGCCCAGAGGGCGAAAACGAGGCATAGAGAAATGACGGCCAACGACCAGTAGGTCCGCCTCTGAATGGGCTCGTAAAGCCGGAGCCGGCGACGCACCAGGAGCGGCGCCTTGGGAGCGCTCACCGTAGCAGTGAGCGCTCCCGTGCCTCGGCGTGTCCCCAGGCTCACTTCAGGAAGTCGAAGTCCGCTACCGAAGCCAGGGTGACGGGGTGCTTGACCTGGCCCATGGCCTCGAGCGTTTTGCCGATGGCCAGGTACTCAGAGGCGAGCTTGCCCGAGGAGACGAGCGATTCATTATTGGCCACGGAGTACAGGACCACCCCAGAAAGCGTCGAAGCCAGAGATGCGGGGGTGGCACCGATGCCTTTGGCCATGATGGCCACCGCCTGCGACCGGTGGGTGCCAAAAAAGGTGATGGCGTCGCTCCACGCCTCGACGAGCTCGCGGGCCTGGGTGGCGTGGCCGGCGAGCCAGCCCTTGTTGGCCACCAGGAAGTCACTAATGAGGCCGGGAGCCTGCGCGCTGGAGAAAAAGACGTGCACGTCAGTGGCGCTCGGGCTGCTCGTGGCCTCGGCGATGTACGGCTGGTAGGTCACCACGACCTTGTCCTTGCCGGCGATGAGCAGCGTCCCGGCGTCAGCGGCGGGCACGTTGACCGATTTGACCGAGTTGAACGGCATGTGGTTCTGGAGGAGGTAGTAGTGGAGCAACAGGTCGCTGGTCGTGCCGTACTCGTAAGCCACCGTCTGGCCCTTTAGCTGGGCGGCGGTGGAGATCGACTTGACGGACATGATGGCGTCGGCCCCGTTGGAGTCGTCCTCGAGCATCAAGGGGACGGCGGGGAGCCCCAGGTTGGCGAACTGGATGGTCCGGCCGGTGTCGATGTTGGAGACATCCGTCTTGCCCGCCACGAGAGCGGCGTTGCGGTCGGCGTCTTCTTCGAAGTTGACTATGTTGACCTTGAGGCCGTACTTGGTGAAGTAGCCCTCTTGCTGAGCGATGTACCAGGGCGCATAGCCGATCCAGGGCTCGGTGCCCATGGAAACGGAGGTAAGGGACGAAGCGCTGGCTCCAGGCGTGGCCAGGAGCCCAACAGTGGCTGTTGCCGTGAGTGCTGTTGCCAGCGTCGAGGCCGCCAGTCTGCGCAGCCTGTTCCTCGGGGTCATTGACGCTCCTATCTACCAGGTTGGTTCCGTGCACATATGTGTACAGCATGCCTAGTTCTGCAAGGATGCATCTTCTACCGGCCCCGGACCGATGTCAAGGCGGCCGCCCAGTACTTAATACGCCCGTAACCGACGTGGCTACAGTACGGCGATCGGGTTGACGGGCGAACCGGTCCCACCGGGCACGATCAGAGGCGCCACCACCAGGAGGAACTCGAACGAGCCGACTTCGGCGCAGGCCTCGCTCAAGCCCTCGAGGTCGAGGTTGTCGAGCAGGCACATGCCCATGGCGTTGATGGCCAACGCGTGGACCGGTCCGCCCACGCCCTCGACGGGGCTCGGCCGGGCGTCGCTGTCGCCGTCCCCGCCGAGGATGGCGATCTGGCGTTGGGCCAGCCACTCCATGGACGTGACAGCCAGGCCGGCCCCGGCCAGGTCAGGGTCCCAGGGGCCCAGGGCGCGGCGACGACGCATCTGCCCGCTGCGCAACAGCACGGCATCACCTCGACGCACCTCCACGCCCAGAGATGCGGCAATGTCCTCCAGGTCGCTCGGGCCTAGCGCCGCGGGTGGTTCCACCCAGCCCACCCCTCGGGCGCGCGCCGCGTCGAGAAGGACGCCCCGGGCCACCACGCCCTGCGCCAGACGGGACACGGGGGCAAACGACGAGCCCGTGGAAACCACCACGTCGCCAGCGGGCTTGCCGTTGTAAAGCATCCCCTTGTAGGCGATGTGGGGCAGGGCATCGAGGTGGCTGGCCGACTTGCCGTGGAAGTCGACCCCGATGAAGTCGGCGTAGTACGTCGGCTCGTCTGCTCTCCGGTCGCCCATATGCGTCATGTAGTGCAGAGCAGGCCGGCCGTTGTCGGGGCCGGCGACGGTGTCCAGCGGCCGGCCAAGCGCCACCCGCCGGCCCGTCTTTACCAGTTTGGCTGCTTGCACCACCTCGGCCTGGCCCAGGAAGTTCAGGGTCCCGAGCTCGTCGTCGTCTCCCCAGCGGCCCCAGTTTTTCAGCCTCTCGAAGAGGCGGTCGAACTCCTCGTAGCTCACGCGGTCGCTCTCCATGGTCCCAATTATGGGCCACGCGACGCCACGTGGCGAGGTCCGTGGGCGACCGAGGGCGGTTACCATCACCAGTCCGAGACCGAACCGTCCTCTCGGTGCAGGACTTTAAACCCGCCGGGGCGGAACGGGAGCTCCTGAACCGCTTCCTCGTCCAGCTCGACCCCCAGGCCCGGCGAACCGCCCGAGTACAGGTTGCCCCCTTCGAGGCGCATGTCGGTACGGACCACATCGGCGAGGACGCCCGGTCGCCAAGTGAGCTCTTGGACGGCGAAGAGGGGCGTCGAAAGGTCGAAATGCAGGCACGCGGCGGTCGCCACCGGCCCCAGCGGGTTGTGTGGCACCTGCTCGATGTAGTGAGTTTCGCACCAACCGGCCAGCTTCCGGCTCTCGGTCAGTCCCCCGCATATGCATAGGTCGACCCGGCAGTAGTCGATCAGGTCCCGCTCGATCAGCTCGCGCCAGTCCCATTTGCTCGCCAGCTGCTCCCCCGTAGCCAGCGGGACCGGTACCTGGGCGCGAAGGTAGGCGAACTCAGCGGCGTTCTCCGCCCGGACCGGGTCCTCGATGAAGAACGGCCTCATGGGGGCCAGCTGACGGGCCAGTTGGACGGCGTAGGCAGGCGTGGTCCGTTGATGGAAGTCCACGCAGATCTCGATGTCGAGCCCGAGGGCGTCGCGTAGCGAGCCGAAGGCCTCGACCGTCCAAGCGAGCGCGTCGGCCTGCTCCAGTACGCCCGCGCTCATCAGTCCGCGGGTCTCGCCCGCCCCGAACCGGACGAAGCGCCACCCGTGGGCCACCTGCTGCTTTGCGTACTCGACCATTTGGGCTATCCCCGCATAGGTAGCGCCCTCGGTGCTGCCCTGAACATGGCAGTAGCAGCGGGCGTAGTCTCGCACCCGCCCACCGAGCAGGTCGTACACAGGGGCCCCGAGGACCTTGCCCCGCAGGTCCCACAGCGCCAGGTCGATGGCGGCGACGGCCGCCGAGTGGATGTGGCCGCCCCGAAAGAACTGACCGCGCCAAAGCGTCTGCCAGATGTGCTCGATCCGCGACGGGTCCATCCCTACGAGGATGGGGCGGTAGGTGTCGACCAAGGCCTGGACAGCCAGCTCTTTCCAGGTGACACCCGCCTCCCCGAGCCCGGTCAGGCCCTCGTCGGTGTAGATTTTGACGAAGGTATAGTTGCGCTCGGGACGTTTCTCGTCATGGACGAGGAACGTCTTGACGTCGGTGATCTTCATCGTGGGGCGCCGTCCCTTCCCTATTGCGACCGGTGCTGATGCTACCCAAGGTGACCCGATGAGCACGCTGACCCCAACGAGGCCAAATGAGCCGACCGCCCGGCTAGGCGAACGATGAGCGCTGGACGTAGCCCTGTCGCCGTAGTGACCGGAGCGGCCCGAGGGCTGGGGCGGGTCATTGCCATGACGCTGGCCAAGGAAGGGTACGACGTCGCATTGGTGGACGTGGCTGACCTCGGGGCCGTCGCCGCCGAGGTCGCACAGGGCGGGGGCGCGGCTTGGCCGTGGAGGGCCGACGTGGCCGTCGAAACAGACGTGCTCGAGTTGGCGGTGGCGTTCCGGGAGCGCTTTGGCCAGGTTGACGTCCTGGTCAACAACGCCGGGATTTCGCTGATCGCCCCGGCCGAGAACACGTCGACAGACGCCTGGCGGAGGGTGCTCGACGTCAACCTCACCGGGCCTTTCTTGCTCTGCCGGGAGTTCGGTGCCCTCATGCTGTCGGCAGGCTCAGGCTCGATCGTCAACGTGGCGTCGGTTGCCGGACTTCGGGCTGTGTCGCACCGCGTGGCCTACAACGCTTCCAAGCACGGCCTCATCGGTCTCACCTCCACCCTGGCCGCTGAGTGGGGGGGCCGCGGAGTGCGGGTGAACGCCGTGTGCCCCGGCTGGGTAAAGACCGAGATGGACGCCGAAGACCAGGGCGGAGGTGCCTACACCGACAGCGACATCACCGGCCAGGTGCCCATGGCCCGTTTCGCCACTCCCGCCGACGTGGCCATGGCCGTGGCCTTCTTGGCCGATGCCTCAAAGAGCGGGTTTATAAACGGGGTGGCCCTGCCCGTCGACGGCGGCTGGTCCGCCGACGCCAGCTGGACCTCCTTGCGCCTAAAGGCCCGCCGACCGCTCGATCGGTAGGGGCGCGGCGCGGTGACCAAGGGGCCCCGGCCTAGCACAAAACCTTAAGGAATCGGCAGGATTTGACGATCCTTGAGTCACGGAGGGACGGAAGGACCCGCCCCGGGCACTTCCATGCCCGTGCATGGAGAGCCCACGCCGATCATGGAAGAGAGGACACCTTGAGGTTCAACAAGAAAGGCCTAGCGGCAGTGATCGCCCTGACCGGGCTCGCCATAGCGGGAGGAGCGGCCTTCACTGCCGGCAACGACCCTACTGCCCTGCAGAACAACGGCTACGAGGTCGCCGGCTATGGCAAATTAACCGTGACGGGGGCGACGCTCGTCTCCCTCAACTACACCCTGGACGGCAACGACCCGACAAGCGTGACAGCGGTGACCTTCGTTACGGCCGGTGACACTTCGGAGGCCCAGGGTTATGTCGGTTTCAACGGCACCGGGACGGTCGGCGCAGCCTGCACCGGCCACTATGACAGCGACACTACGTACACGACGTACCTCAGCTGCGCTCTTCCGACCCCAGGGACCGAGCTCGTCCAAGACATCAGCAGCACCGACTTGACGGTGGCCCCCAGCCAATCGGTCCCCAGCTAATCGACCCTGAGCTAACCGAGTGGTCTGAGCCACGAGATTTTCGTTAGTTATTGGCAAGGTGAAGGCGTTGGCGTCAGCCTGGACGCGGTCGCCTCCGCCCCGGAAAGGCGAACATGCCCCGACGACGACGGCTTGGCGCGATGGGAACAGTCGCCGCGGGGGCCGTGGTCGGTTTGGTCCTCGCCCTTCTCAGCGGCGTCGTGTCAGTCGTGGCCACGCACGGTACGAGCATGCTGCCAATGTTCCAGGCCGGTGATCTGGCCGTGCTGTGGGCGTCGGGCAGCTACCACGTCGGCCAGGTCGTCGCCTACCAAAGCCCGCTCCTGCACACGACCGTCCTGCACCGCATAGTTGCCCATCGCGGAGGCCTTTACACCTTCAAGGGGGACAACAACGCCTTCGTCGACCCGCTGCGGCTCCCGGCCAACGCCATAAAGGGGGCGCTGTTGTGGCGTATCCCCCGGGCCGGTGCGTGGTTGATCTGGCTGAAAGACCCCCTCCACCTGGGCTTGGTGCTCGGGGGACTGCTGGTCCTACTCGGGACCGAGGCTCCGGCGGTGAGGTGGCGAGCCGGCGCACGCGCCCGCCGGACGACCATGCTCACGGGGCCGACGACCGAGCCGTCAACGCTCAAAGCCTCCGATGTCGCCTTGCCGCTAGCCGTAGCGGTGGCTTTCGCCGCCATCGGCGGGGTCGCCTGGTCCCGACCGCAGGCCCGCCGGACCTCGGCCCCGGTCTCCTATAGCGAGCGGGTGAGCTTCAGCTACGCCGCTCGTGTGGCCCGGAGCATGGTCTACCCGGACGGGACCGTGCGTACCGGCCAGCCCATCTTCTTGACCCTGGTCAGTTCCATCGACATCAGCGCCCACTTCGGGTTCTCCACCACCGCCCGGCACACTCGCCTGACGGGGAGCATGGGCGAGACGGTGAGCCTGGTCTATGGGACGGGCTGGAGCAGCGTGCTCGAGCAGCTCCCCCCAGTGGCCCTGCGCTCGTCGCAGGCCACAACCAGCGTGACCGTCAACCTGGCCGGCGTGGCTCAGACACTCGCGGCGGCGGACAAGACAACAGGCGTCGAGGCGGCCATGCCCACCCTGGTCGTCGCTCCCGTTGTCACCTTCCGGGGAAGTGTCATCGGCCAACCCATCTCCGCTCGCTACGCCCCCTCGTTGTCGTTTGACGTGAGCAACCTCGAGCTCAGCTTGGTGAACCAATCGAGCGCCGGGTACTCGGTCACTTCCTCCGAACTTCGGCAGTCCCAGACCGGCTCGGTCCCCAGGCATGTGCTCCGGCCGGCGACCATGACCATCATGGGCCGACCAGTCCGGGTCGGCGCCGTGCGCGACGTGGCGGGAGCGGGCGTGGCCGCCTCGTTGGTCGTGGTCCTGGCCATGGTCGGCTGGGCACGGCGGCGCAGCCGCCAGGGCGAGAGCGCCCGGATCGAGGCCCGCTATGGGCCCGACCTCATCGGTGTGCGCACCAACCCCGAGGACGACAAGCACAGTGTCGTCGACGTCGTGGGGATCTCGGCCCTGGCCAAGGTGGCCAAGGCCTACGGGTCGTTGATCCTGGACCACCACGAGGACGGCGGCCACAGCTACTACGTCGACGCCGGGACGGTGATCTACAGGTACCGGCCCGGCTCGGCCGTAACGCGCCAGGAACAGTACGGGGCGGGGCACCATCGAGACAGCGCCAGCCCGCTGACCAGCCGGCTAGGGCAACGCGCCTCGAGGCCGCCGTACCGCCGTTTGGCGCCCTCGCCGTGGGATTTCGAGGTCGCCCCCCTCGCCGCTAGACGGGACGGTAACCCCGTCGGCGCTGAGAAGCCATCGACGAGGGGCCGGTGGCCGGCACGCCCAGGGCGTCATGTGCCTTCCGCCAGGCGCCGGTCGGGTACGAACCACAGCAGCGAGACGCTGACATAGCAAGCGTAGGCCAGGTACGGGCTGACGAACGCCAGCCCGAGACCGACCACGTACATCACCGGCGAAATGATCCCCTTGATGTCCTTGCCGACTGCGGCGCCGATGCCGGCGTCGTCGGAGTTCGCTCGCAGGATGGCTCGTACGAGGGCAAAGTACGCTAGAGCAGCACCGAGGGCGACAACGCCGTAGGTGGCCGCCGGGAGGGTGCGAGCGTGGGCAGTCCCGACCCACTCGGTGGCAAAGGGGATAATCGACAGCCAAAACAGCAGGTGCATGTTCGTCCACATCACCGCGGCATTGATGCGCCCGGTCGCACGCAGCAGGTGGTGATGGTTGTTCCAGTAGATGCCGATGACCGTGAAGCTCAGGATGTAGACCAGCAAAGAGGGCAGTCGACCGGCGAGCCCGTGGAGCGTGGCCGTGACCGGGGTCTTCAGGTCGAAGGCCATGATCGTGATGATCACAGCCATCACGCCGTCGCTGAACGCCTCGAGGCGATGGGTGTCGATGCCCTTGCCTCCGTCCGGCGAGGGGGCCCCCGCTCCGGTCGCGCCGTCGCTCATCGGCACCGTCCGGGCCACCGCCCGGCCCGTGCTGGATAGGTCCGTCCGGCCTCATGCCCCATCGGACCATGATGGCGTACCAGGGCTGGTGGCGGGCCTGCCCTTGGTCGTCTTTAGCGGCTTTGCTCGTTGGGCTCGTCAGTGGCCGGTCGGGATCCTCGGTGGCGCCGGCACCATCTTGTACGGTCTTAGTTGAGGGTCACCGACCGGAGAAGGGACCATGACGACTACGACTGACCACCACGTTGAAGTGCTCACCTGGGAAGTTTTCGGGGTTGCTAGCCGGCAGCTCGCCGTCAATGTGGCGGAGACCGGGTACCGGCCTGACCTCATCTTGGCCATCGCCCGGGGTGGGCTCCCCGTCGGTGGCGCGCTCGGCTACGCCCTCGGCGTGAAGAACTGCGCCGCGATCAACGTGGAGTTTTACACGGGCGTCGGTGAAAGGATGGAGGTCCCGGTGGTGCTGCCGCCGACGCCGCCGCTGGTGGACCTGGCCGGCCTCAAAGTTCTCGTGGCCGACGACGTGGCGGACTCGGGTATTACCCTGGCCTTGATCGGCGACCTCGTCCGTCCCCATGTCAAAGAACTGCGTAGTGCGGTGCTGTACAAGAAGCCGTGGTCGGCAGTGGCCCCTGACTACTGCTGGGCCAGCACCGATGGCTGGATCGATTTCCCCTGGTCATCACAACCCCCGGTCATTTGACCGGGCCTGGGTGCCGGTGAGTAGGTGACCACCTGGCGGGCGGGAACTCTGGTATCGGCGCGGCTGGTGAGGACGTGGCCGATGCTCCGGCCCCGACGCCGGCGACGGTCTTGGACGCCATAGCCAACACCCCGCTCGTGCGTGTCGACGGGGTATGGGCGGAGCTCGAATGCCTCAACCCTTCAGGTTCGATCAAGGCACGGACCGCGAAATATATGATCGAACGGGCAGAGCACGAGGGGCTGTTGCGACCCGGCGGCACCATCGTCGAAGCCAGCCGCGGCAATACAGGCAACGCCATGAGCATGGTCGCCGCTGCCAAGGGTTGCCGGATGATCGTTATAATGCCCAAGGGGGTGCGCGTTGAGAGGACGGCCATATCGCGAGCCTTCGGCGCCGAAGTAATTGGGCGCCGAGATCCTGGCCCAACTTCCGGCCGGCGTGCTCCCGGACGCCGTCGTCGGGGGGGTCGGGACCGGCGGGACGATCGTAAGCGTGGGCCAGTGCTTCCGGGAGCGTAACCTCGATCGCCGTATTGTGGCCGTTGAGCCGAACGAGTCGTGCGCTCTTATGTGCGGGGAAATTGGCCGCCATTTGACCGAGGGGATTCGCCGACGGGTTCGTCCCCGGAATTTTCGCCCGCCAACTCTAGGTTTGCAGCTCTAGAGAGGCTGACGTGACCGATCTCGACGCTGGTGGCCCCATGGTCGGCCCGGCGCGTCGGCGCGTGTTGGCGGACGAGGTGGCAGACACAATTCGGGACGTCATTTTTGCCGGCCGGACAGATCTCGGGCAACGGCTCGTCGAGGAAGAGCTGGCATCCATGTTGAACGTCAGCCGCGGCCCCGTGCGCGAAGCGCTCGTGCTGCTTTCCCAGGAAGGCCTCGTCCACACGGAGCGTCACCGGGGGGCGGCGGTCGAGGCGCAGCGGCGAACTTTGGTGAGAGGATAGTAACCTCAGGGCTTCCTGGCCGTCTTTCGATCGGCAATAATGGGGGAACACTTTGACTGCCAAGAAAGGGGGAGTGGCGTGAGCCGGGTCCAGACGGAGATCGAGAAGTTCCTTGGAAGTTCGGCGGTGCCGCTTTACGTGGGGGGTACCTGGGCACCGGCGCGAGACGGAGCGGCCATCGAAGTCAGGCAACCGGCCGACGGCAGCTTGCTGGCCACGGTGGCCTCGGGAGACGGCGCCGACATCGATGACGCTGTCGCCGCCGCCACTCAGGCGTTCCCCGAGTGGGCCGGCCGGTCGGCCAATGATAGGGCCACTCTCCTTCATCGCTACGCGGACGCCATCGAGGACAGCACCGAAGTGTTGGCCAACCTGGAATCGCTCGACGTCGGCAAGCCGGTGAAGGACGCCACCGGTTTCGACGTCCCTTTCGCCGCCAAGGCCTTCCGCTACTTTGCCGACCTGTCCGTGCACGTCCGCCGGTCACAGCCGCTCCCCGTGGAGCATATCGAAGCCCGCCAGGTCCAGATCCCCTATGGCCCCTGCGGCTTCATCTTCCCCTGGAACTTCCCTTTCCTTCTTTACGCCTGGGGGGTGGCGCCGGCCCTGGCTGCCGGGAACACAGTGGTGGTCAAGCCCGCGGAACTGACCCCCCTCAGCACGCTGTACGCGTGCCACCTGGCCGACCAAGTCGGGATCCCCGCAGGAGTGATCAATGTAGTACCGGGTCTGGGCCACACCGCGGGAGCGGCGCTCAGCCGACATACAGGCATCCGCCGTATGTCTTTCACCGGGTCGCCTGAAGTGGGAAGAGCCGTTGCCCAAGGGGCGGCTCGGAACCTCGTGCCCTGCAAGCTCGAGCTCGGCGGCAAAGGTGCCGCGGTGATCTTCGACGACGTCGATGTGGGTGCGACCGCTCGCAAGTTGGCCAGCGCCATCACCTTGAACACGGGGCAGGTTTGCTGCACGGCGACACGCTGGTTCGTCCACCAGGACGTGCTCGATGAGCTCGTGACAGAAGCCACAAAGGCCCTGTCCGAGGTCTCCATCGGTCCAGGCGACGACCCGGCCACCAGCATGGGGCCGCTCGTGAGCGAGACACAGCGCCAGCGCGTGCTCGGCTATGTCGACAAAGGGATCTCGACAGGCGCCACTGCGTTGCTAGAGGGAGGTGCCGTCCGGCCTGAGGGCCATGAGGGCGGCTACTACGTAAAGCCGACCCTCCTCGCCGGGGGACCGGACAACGTTTGTGCGAAGGAGGAGATCTTCGGCCCGGTAGCTTACGTCATCCCCTTCCGGGATGAGCAAGGGGTGATCGGCAGCGTCAATAGCTCCCGCTACGGACTGGCAAATAGCGTCTGGAGCGCCGACCTAGACCGGGCCAACAGGGTGGCAGAGCGGCTCGAGGCCGGCAATAGCTGGATCAACGCTCACAACGTCTTCGCCTATGGTCTCCCCTACGGGGGAGTCAACCTGAGCGGTTACGGCGGGGGGGTCAACAGCCCGGAGACGTTGTTCGACTACCTGCGGAACCAGACAATTGCCAGGCCGCTCGCCTGAGCCGCTGACCTGTTCGACCAGGCAAGTACACCCGTGGGTGGCCCAAGCCAGCAACGGGCCCGGAGCCGGACCAACCGTTCGTAAAGGAGAAGTCGCTTGACAATCATGCGGGAAAGGATCGAACGGGGAGAGGCACCACTGTGGGGAGCGTTCCTGGGTGCCGGCAGCCCGATCATGGCCGAGATGATGAGCCGCTCCGGGTTCGACTGGCTGGTCATCGACATGCAGCACTCGCCGCTCAACTCGTCTTCGGAGCTGCTGGGCATGGTCCAGGCGATCTCCTTGGGCCAGAGCGCTCCTTTCCTCCGGGCGCCGTGGAAGACCCAGTTCGGAGCGATCATGGCCGCCCTCGACGCCGGCGTGGAAGGGGTGATAATCCCCATGTTGGAGACGGCCGACGAAGCACAAAAGATCGCCCGGTGCTTTCGTTACCCTCCCAGAGGGGACCGGAGCTGGGGGCCTTGGCGGGTGGCGATGGCAAATCCCGACTACTCACCGGAGGTGGGGGACCGCAGGGCGCTTTGCCTGGTTCAGATCGAGACCCGCCAGGCCATGGAAAACCTCGACGCTATTTTAGAGGTGAAAGACGTTGACGGTGCCTACGTCGGTCCCCAGGACCTGTCCCTCTCCCACGGAGGTGGTCTGAGTTGGCGGGTAACCAACCCGCTGCTCCACGACCTTTGCCAACGGGTGCTGGATGCCTGCCACCGGCACGGGAAGATCCCGGTGGCACATACGGCCGACCCCGACGACGCTCTTCAGTGGGCGGGCGAGGGCTTCCAGTTGGTCAACGTCACCTCGGACAACCACCTGGCCCAGCAGGGCGCGGTCGCCACCCTGAAGATCCTGAAGGAGGGGGGCCAGCCGACGACAAGGCCGGCGACCACCTCGACCGGCGGACAGCCGGCATAAGCGCGCCATAGGGAGCCCAAGAGGAGCCGACCGGAGAAGCCGTGGACCTCTACCCTTTGCGTAAGAACCGCCTGCGTGAGCTCCTGGACCAGGGGCGGCCTAGCCTCGGTACGCACCTCCTGTCGACGTGGCCGACCATTACCGAGCTCGTCGGACAGACCGGGCACTTCGACTACGTCGAGTTCGTGGCCGAGTACGCACCGTGGACGATGCACGACCTCGACAACCTGGGCCGGGCCATCGAGCTGTTCCCCGACTTCAGCGGGATGATCAAGATCGAGCAGGACACCCGTGGCCACCTAGCCATGCGGGCCATCGGGTCCGGGTTGCAAAACGTGCTCTTCGCGGACGTACGCACCGTCGAAGATGCGCGCCAGTGCGTCCGCTCGGTGCGCCCTGAGCACCCCGACCATGGGGGCCTTCACGGTGTCGGGCTGCGACGGGACGCGCGGACGGTGCTGCATGCCGGTTCCCCGGGCTGGGTGGGCACCCTCGCCGCTTCGGTGGTGGCCCTCATGGTCGAGAAACGGCAGGCGGTCGAAGACCTGGACGCCATCCTTGATGTCCCCGGCGTCGACATGGTCCAGTTCGGGCCGGCCGACTACGCCATGAGCATGGGCCTGTCGCGTCACGAGGACGCCGAACAGATCCGCGAAGTCGAACGGGACGTGATCGCCACCGCCCAACGACATGGCGTCGCCGCCAGGGCAGAGATAGCCGACGCCCGCAGCGCCGAGTATTACCTGGACCTCGGCGTGCGTCATTTTTGCGTCGGTCACGACGTCGGGATCCTCCACAGCTGGTTCAGCGACCAGGGCGCCGCCATGAGATCGATGTTGGGCGAGCTCCCAGCAGGGCCGGTGCCCCATGGCCGGTACCCGGCCGGCGGCGCCTCCGAGGGGCCGTACTGACCTTCACTTAAAGAGGGGGAAAAGGACCATGGCGGCAACGACCGACCTGTGGGACGAGGTGCTGGCGAAGGGGGTAACGGCGGGGACATTGTCCCTGTGGTGGTTGTACCAAGCGGGGATCGTGGTCAAATCCCCGGGCCGTACTTTCGTGCTCAACGCGGGCGAGGAGGTCGTCATCGGTGCCCACGGCCTCGCGTCATGACCCGGGAATGAGCGCCCGGGCGAGCGGGCCTCGGGCCGAACTTCGGCTGGGCGTAGTGGGAGTTGGCCGGATCTCCCAAGTGGCGCACCTACCGGCCGCCATCAAGGCCAGCCGGGTCCGCCTGGCCGCCGTGTGCGATTCGAGCCTGCTGGTCGTCGGGCAGGTGGCGGAGCGCTACGGCGTCGCCGGCTTTACCGACTTTAGGAAGTTCCTGGAGGAAGACATCGACGCCGTCCTGGTGGCCACACCGGACCGGTCCCACGTGCCCATGGCGGCTGAGGCGATGAGCGCCGGCAAGCACGTCCTGGTGGAAAAACCTCTGTCGGACACCGTCGAAGGGGCGGAGGAGCTCAACCGGCGGGCGGCCGAGAGCGGGCTGAAGCTGCAGGTCGGGGCCATGAAACGGCACGACCCGGCGATCGAGTACGCCAGGTTGTCGCTCTCGCGGATAGGGCCCGTCCTCACCGCGCAGGCGTGGTACCGCGTAATGGCAGCATTACGCCCACCCACCGAGGCCACCCTCTTCCCCCAGACGGTCGTCGACGAAGCCGTGCGGGAAGCGGGGAACGCTTACAAAGCGGACCGTCAGCACTACCTGCTGACCACGCACGGAGCCCACGTTTTTGACGGGATCCGCTACCTGATCGGCGAGCTTGTCAGCCTGCGGGCCGAAGTGGCGCAGTCCGGCCCGGACTTCAGCTGGCACGGGACGGGCCGGCTGGCGGCCTCGGGCGGTTTGGCGTCCTTCGAAATTTCGGCCAGCGTCCACGGCCTGTGGGCCGAGGGCTTCGACGTCTATGGCGAGAAGGGGCACCTGCGCGTGCGGTCGTTCTTCCCCTTTTTCCGCCGTGCCAGCGAGGTGAAGGTCTTCACCGAGCACGACTCGATGGCGCAGAGCCCGTTCTTCGGGGACACCGATCCGTACGAGCGCCAGCTCGAGGCGTTCGCTCGCGCCGTCCTAGACGACGAGCCGGCCAATCCCGATGGTGCTGACGGTGTCGCCGCCGTCCGGATGACAGAGGCGGTAAGGGTTAGCGCCAGCCGCTCAGGAGCGGAGGTCAGGTTGTGAGCGTCGAGCTCGGCATCTTCGCTCGCATCTTCAGCCGTCGTCGGGCCGAAGACGTCGCCGCCGCCGTAGCCGGGGCCGGGTTCGGGCTTGCCCAGCTCAACCTCTCTTGTATTGGGCTGCCCACCCTCCCCCCGGTTGACCGGGACGTGGGACTGGAGACTATCGCCTCGGCCTTTGCCGCCGAGAGGGTAAGGATTTGGGGGCTTTCCGCTACCTATAACCTCGTCCACCCCGACCTCTCGGTCCGAAAGGAAGGCACGGAAAGGGCGAAGGCCCTCATTGGCCGGTCGGGACAGGTCGCCGTCGACTTCGTCACCTTGTGCACGGGCAGCCGGGACCCGCAGGACATGTGGAGGCATCATCCGGCCAACGGCCTCGAGGATGCGTGGCGGGACATGCGAGCCGGCCTCGACCAGCTCCTGCCCGCCGCCGAGCGGGCCGGGGTGCGCCTTGGGATCGAGCCCGAGCCGGGGAACGTCGTCGCCGACGCCGCCCGGGGCCGCCGCCTCCTCGAAGAGCTCGGCCCGGACGCCAGGCTCGTCGGCATCATCCTCGACCCCGCCAACCTCGTCGCACCCGGGCCCGCCGATCAGGACCGGGCCCTGCGCGCCGCCTTCGCCGACCTCGGAGAGCACACTGTCGCTCTTCATGCCAAGGACGTCGTCCCTGGCGGCTACGCGGCTGCGGGTCTGGGCCAACTTGACTACGATCTGGTCTTCGCCCTCCACGCCGGCCTGCCAACCTCCGTCCCGGTGATCATCCAGGACGCCCTCGAGGCGGACGTCCCCCGCACTAGGGAGTTCCTCTTGGGCTGCTCGGCGACGGGACCAGGGCGTCTGCCCGGGCGAGAATGAGCGGGGCGGGCTCGTATGCCGAGGCCGCAAGTTACCGGCTCCGGGCCCACGAGGGCGGCGGGGGCGCCATCGTGCTGCTGCACGGCCTCGGCGGCGACCTGGACCAGTTATGGGGAGCCACTGACGGGGAGGTCGGTGGGCGCCCGGTCCCCGTCCTCGCCGCCGACGCTCGGGCTCACGGGCAGACGCAAATGGCCGAGCTCGGCCGGCTCAACTTCGAGGTGCTCGCACAAGACGTGACGAGCCTGGTCGACCGCCTTCAGCTCGGCCCCAAACTGGTCCTGGTCGGCGTGTCTATGGGCGCGGCCACGGCTCTGGCCCTGGCCCTCAGCGAGCCGCAGCGGGTGCACGGCTTGGTGCTGGTGCGCCCCGCCTGGCTTAACGAACGGTGGCCGAAAAACCTCGCCGCCTTCGGCGAGATCGCTCGGTTACTGCGGCAAAACGGCCCCGTCGACGGCCGGGCCCGGTTCCAGGCGTCCTCTCTCTACCAGGATGTCAATGCCATTTCGCCCAGCACGGCAGCGAGCCTCCTGGACCAGTTTGACAAGCCGTTTGCCCTCTCGCGGGTACGCCGACTGGAGGACCTCCCCGGGTCGGTCCCGTACGACCGCCCGGGCACCGTGCGGGCCGTCCGGGTACCGACGCTCGTCGTGGGGGCACCGGGCGACCCCGTCCATCCCGTCCAGTTCGCTGAGGAGCTGGCGACGCTGGTGCCCGGGGGACGGCTGGCCCTGATCACCCCCCGGGACTTGTCGTTGGAGCGAAATCTCGCCGACCTAAGGCAAGCAGTGAACGGGTCCCTGGCCCGCCTGCAGCCGTTCGAAGAGGGCAAGGCCCGACAATGAGCCCGGACGAGCCCAAAAGCAGGCCGCTCCTAGTCCAGCGAAGTCGCCTCGAAGGTGCGGACCTTGTCGTCGAGCGGCACGACCATGGCGATCTGGGGGTGCGTGTGTTCTCTGGCCAACATTTTGATCGCGGTGCCGTAAGTGAGGAACTCGACTACGTGAGTGGCGAAACGTACCGGGCGGTCGACGATCTTGGCATCTACGAGCCCGGTGCCGCCAGCCTGAGTGATCCGGCTTTGCAGCTCTTCCATGGCCGCTTCTCGAGCTTGGTACAACGTCTCGGTGTAATTGGTCAGCTCCACGTTCTGGGTTGACTGCCCGATCGCCGTACCCAGGGTACGCCGGGGCGCGTGGACGTAGGACACCCCCGCCACCAGGTCGAGCGGGTACCAACCCGCGGTGGTGAGCACGGCGAAGTCCCGGGCCGACAGGTCGCACAGGAACGGGTGCCGGTAGCCCACCTTGAAGCGGTCCTGACCCGCCTCGTCGGTGACCGAACGCACCGCCGTGCCCGTCACGACGACCACAGCACGGTGATGAGAGGACTGGACTTCGATATCGACGCCCAGCACACCGACCGCTTTGGCGGCATGAGCCTGTTGGCGTATCGATTCTTTAGCTTCGTCTAGCGCCCGATGGAAGGCGTCATGAGCGTCGGTGACTGGCCCGGTGCTCCACACCCACACGCCCGAGAGGATCGAGACGCAACCGACGCCGAAGACCACTTCGACCGGCTCGAGCCCTACTGAGTGCAGCAACAGTATTTCGTCCAGCGAGAGGTCGGAAGTTGTGCGGCCGGGCCCGGTGGCGCGACTGTTCTGGCCTTCCCCGAGCATCCGGCCTAGCTGACGCAGGTCGGTCTCTTTGCTTTCCGTGCCGCCCAGCGACGTCGTGCCCGTGCTCATGATGCGAGGCTCACAGTCGACACCGGGGAGGCGATAGGCAGGGTGCCGCGCACCCGCCTCACCAGCGAGCCGAGCAGGGAACAGGTGATGTATGTGCAGCCGCTGCCTTCCGACTCGTGGACCTGCAGCCGCACGTCGTACAAAGACGCGTTCCCCGACGCCCTTCTCACCGCATCGATGGCACCCGAACGAGCCAGCTCGTGGGCTTCCTTGAGAGGGATGATCACATAGCCCGTACCGCACCGTCCCGAGCCGTAGTACTCCATGTTGCAGCCTTCGACCAGGACGGCGGTGCAGCGGGTGTAAGCGACGGCGCTGGGCACAAAACCGATCTCGATCAGCTTGGCCAGTTTGTGGCCGGCAAGCTGCGTGGTCCACGGCTGCTGAGGGGCAGTAGCCCCGTCGACCACCACGGCCGTCCCGTACAGATGGACTTCGCAGCTCCTGTCGTTGGTGGGGTGGTTCATCTCCGTAGTGACCCCAACCACTCCGTGTGCCCCCAGGTCAGCTGCCTCTTTCAGCATCCGCTCCAGAGCCACCTGGTGAGCGGTTGTCCAGGCGCTGTCCAGGGCGTCGACCCGTCCGAGCCAGCCAGGATTATGGATCGTCTGTTCGTAGCAGGCACATGGGTAATTGGTGACCGCATAAGTGGAATAGCTGGACCACCCTGAGATCTGCCCGCAATAAAAACCCTGGACCAAGCCGAGAGGCCGCAGCCCCATCGACAGGCAGGCGACGAAGTCGGGGATGGTCAGGCCCGAGTCGAAAGCGGTCGGCTGGCTAGCCGTGCCCGGGGTCAATTGTCGAAGGTAATTATCGTGGTCGGCCGGGGCGGGGCCACCCCGTCGGAGCCGGCCCGGCGGGCCACGGCGGTGCCCAGGGACAAGAACTCGATCGTGTGCTCGCCCCACTGGTGGCTTTTCTCCTCTAGCCTCATACCGACCACACCCGTGGCGCCCACGTTGTTCGCCTCGTCCTGCATCCGTTTCATCGCCAGCTCGCGGGCGTCGTACATAGCCTGAGTGAAGTTCTCAAGCTCTGCGTTCTGGCCGATCTGGCCCAGGGCCTGGCCGATGCCTCGGTGGGCAATGTGGTAAACGCAGGTGCCCATGACAAGCGCCTGGGGCATATAGCCCGTCTGGGCCAGCGTCCAGAAGTCTTGGCCGCTCAGGTCGCTCGTGAACGGTTTACCGAGCTTGTTCCGGTAGGAATTACCGTCCTCGGCCTTAACCGCGGTCCCCACGGCGATGAACTCGGCCGAGTCGTGGCCCCATTCGTAGAAATTGACGTCAAGGCGCACCCCGACGACCCCGTCCGCGCCCAGCTGGTCCGCTTCCTCTTCCATCCGGTTCATCGCCAGCTCCCGGGCGTTGTACATCGCCGCCGTGAGCTTGGTCAGCTCCTGCGAAGAGCCCCAATTGCCTTTTTGCAACCCGATATGGTAAATCGAACTGCCCATCACCAGCCCCAACGGGTGGAAACCGACTTGCTTGACCAGTAGGAACTCGTTGACCGACAGGTCGCTGGTGAACAGCCCGTGCTCCAGCTCCTGGAGCCGGGCGCCAGCGTCTTTAGGTAGGTCCGAGGGGATATTGCTCATATGGGTCCTCCGATAATCACTCTCTGGAGAGCCGCCCGCGCGCTCTGATTGTTGACAGCTTCCTTTTGCAGAGCGTCCAGGAGCCGGCCCAGCCATTGTTCGACCGCCAGCTCCTCGTTCCGGATCCGGATACCCCCGGAAGTGCGCCCGACGACGCAGCGCACAGAACGGCCCTGGATCTCGGCCTGGTACTCGTCGGGCCCGAGGTGGACCGTGATGCTCTTGATCTCTTCCGACTGGTGGCGCAGCAGCCCTCCTGAGGAGTGCGCCACCTCCACCCGGTCCCCAAAGGCGTCTTGCAGGGTCTTGCCCAGGACCCGCAGCATCATCTTGACGTCCTTGTTGTCTGCTAGCAAAGCGGCGGCGGCCATCTGCATGTCCACCTGGCCGCCGGCGTCAGCTAGTCCCATATCGCTCATCTCGACGGCTCACCGCCGGCCGCCCCCCCGCCTGCAGGCGTCGTGCCCGGGCCGAGAGCAGCGGGCGCCGGTACGGCAGAGATCGCGGCTTGGCTCTTGAGCGCGGCCAGCTCGTTCTCAACCTGGGAGGTGGAGCCCAACTCGTTCAGCTGCTTGGCGATGTCGTCGCCGTGGTCAGCCCCGACGTCCTCGAGGACCCCGGACTGGAGCAGTTCGTCCAAGGCCCCAGCATGGGCTTGAGCGGCGGCAATTTTGTCTTGTGCGCGCTGCAGGGCATCGCTGGAATCATGAAAAGTCCCCGAGATCCCGGCGATCTGGTCGTTGACCATGGAGGTAGCCTGTGCCGCGCTGTACTGCGCCTTCAGGCTCTCCTTCTGCGTCCGGAACTGGTTGACGCGGGTCTGCAGCGCTTGCAGGGTCTGAGTCATCTTCTCTTGCTGCTCCGACAGCTGCTGGTGCTGCGGCTCCAAGGCGTCGACCTGTTGCTGGGCGGCCGCTTTGCGGCTCAACGCCTCCCGGGCGAGGTCGTCCCGGCCCAGTTGCACTGCTTGAGCCGCCTGTTGGTTGAGGTGGTCCACGGTGTGACTGAACTGGTCTTCCTGCAGCTCCAGCTGTTTGCGAGCGGCGGCGATCTGGACCAGGGCGCCCCGGACCTTCGTGATCTGCTCGAGCATCTGTTCGTAGCTGAGGTCAAGCATCTCGCTGGGGTTCTCAGCCTTGTCCAGAGCTCGATTAGCTTTGGCTTCGACGATGTCGTGAGCGCGTTTGAAGAAACTCATTGGATCTCCATTAACGAGGTGGACAGGTCCGCTGCCACGCCGGTCCGGTTGATGATAAGCGCAGGCTACTACCCCTTCGCAGGTACACGGTACCCCTTCGCAGGTACACGGCGCAGCTGCTCAGAGGGTGGCTAGTGGCGGTTGGCGGCCCTGCTGCGCGCCCAAATGTGGACGATGCCGGCGACCAGCAAGACGAGCACGACGATCTTGATCGTCACCCACACCAGGCCGACCACCACCGACACCGCCGTCATGATCAACAAGGCGATCAGCACGGCGGCCGCGACCAGCACGCCGGCACGGACCAGAGGATGACCGTGTTTGGCAACGTCGCGGATGCCCATGGACCGATAGTAGGCCCAACCACCAAGGTGTACGCACCGCCCCCAGTCGGCGGGCCGCCGGCCGCCCCCACGTTCACGGGCGGAGCCGTGGCGCCGGTCGCCAGTCTGGTCGCCTCGGTGCCGGTCCTGCGACTACTCGTAGGTGAAATTTACCTACCCGACGGCCAGCCGGCAATATCGCGGCCCAATTCTATTGACGGCGCCGGACGAGCCTTGGTCAGGGCCCGAACTTTACGTTGGCGCCCGGCCCTCCAGTTCATAAGCTTGGCCCTTAGTCCCTTGGCCACCTGACGCGCCCCCGTGGGGGGCGAAGGCGAACGGTCGGTGTCGGGCACAGGACTGGGCAGGCGCAACGGGTGCCAGTCACGCCCGTCCCTGCTGTCGGCGCCAAGGAACGGCACAGCTAGAAGAAAACCAGTTCCCAGCACCAGGACGAGCCATATCATGATCGGGGTGCACACAAAGCTGAGGGGGACTGCATGGATCATTATCCCGGATATATGGCCCCGGACAAGTGACACTTTCCGCGAAACACTTTACTTTTGCTTAGGTGTCCCGTGATCGACGTCCGCCGCCTCAATGTGCTAAAGGCTGTCGTCGAGACTGGGTCGGTGGCAGCCGCCGCTGAGCTGTTGAACTACACGCCATCGGCCGTAAGCCAACAGATGAGCACGCTCGAGCGAGAGACGGGGGTGCGGCTGCTTGAGCGGGTGGGCCGGGGGGTGCGACCGACAGACGTGGCCCTGCTTTTGTGCGAGCACACCTCCCGCGTCCTGGCCGCGGTACAGGACGCTGAGGACGCCCTGGCCGCCTGGCGCGCCGGCCGTACGGGCCGGCTCCGCCTGGCTGCGTTCCCGACGGCAAGCTCGGCGCTGGTACCCGGGGCGCTGGCCGCTTTCCGGTCGCGGCACCCGGACGTGGCCCTCGACTTCGTCGTCGCCGAGCCGGACGAGGCGATCGGCCACCTACGCGCCGGCGCCATCGACGTTGCCGTGGTGGTCCTGCCTAGCTCGCCGGGCGAGACGGTAAACGATGGCCTTGTCCACCACCACCTCCTGGCTGACCCGTTCCGGGTCGTGCTGCCCCGCTCCCACCCCCTGGCCGCCAAGCGACAGCTGGACATTGCCATGACTGCAGAGGAACCCTGGATCGGGGTCAGCTCTTGCCCGGACTTATGCGCGCTGGTCGTGGAAGTGACCTGCGCTCGGGCAGGGTTCCGGCCCCGGTACGCCCTCGAGGCGGACGAGTACCCCACCGCCCTCGGCTTTATCGCCGCCGGGCTCGGGGTCGCCCTCGTGCCCATGATGGCCCTAGGCTCCTCGCCCCCTTCGGGCGTCGCCGTCCGGCGGCTCAAGGGGAGCCAGCCCGAGCGTCAGGTCTGGGCCTTGACGCGGGCCGCGGTCGCTGACGACCTGCCCGTACGGGCCATGATCGCTTGTCTGAAGGACGCCGCCGCGGGCTTCGTCCGTGAAGTCGTCGGTCAGTTCCCTGTGCGCGTGGCGGAGCTCGTCAACGGCACGGGCTAGTTGCCGCCTAGCCACGGAGATTGCCCTACGATCCTGCGGTGGGCACGGTAGAGGCTAACGCTCTTCGCTTCCGCGGCTTCGCCGGCACTTACGATGCGAACCGGCCGGCACCCCCCGATGAACTAGGCCCGCTCCTGGCCAGCTATACCAACACCGAGCGGCCGGGCGTCGTCGATCTTGGCAGTGGTACCGGGCTTTCGTCTCGTTGGGCGGCGACCTGGGCCGCTGCGGTGATCGGTGTGGAGCCGAGCGACGATATGAGGGCCGTGGCTGAGTCCCGGCCGACGCCTGGGGTCAGCTTCCGGAAGGGCTGGTCCCACGCCACCGGGCTGGGCGAGCGGTCAGCTGACGTCGTCTTGGCCGTCCAGGCCATGCACTGGATGGAACCAGGCCCCACCCTGGCCGAGGTGGCCCGGCTCCTGCGACCAGGCGGAGCCTTCGCCGTCTTGGACGCCGATTGGCCACCAGTGACGGGCATCGCCGGCGCGGAACTGGCCTGGGTGACGCTGCACGGACGGATCCGGGTCTTCGAGGCCCGTGCCGCGGCCGGTGAGACCGGCGAACAGTTGCGCCGTCCCATCCGCGAAGACGACCCGGCCCTGGTCGACGAGGACCTTGTCGACCCGCACCGTAACCGGGCGCTGCCCGGTGGGGCAAAGTCTTGGCCCAAAGCGCAACACCTTGAGCGGCTGAAGAGCTCTGGTCACTTCGCGTTCACCCGGGAGCTCACGTTCAACCAGGCCGTTAGTGGGGGCGCCGAGCGCTTTGTAGCGCTCATGTCCAGTCAAGGCAGCTACCAGGCGCTCAGTCGTCTCGGCCTCTCCGACGAAGACATTGGCGTCACGCAGTTCCGGCACGAGGTAGACGTGGCCTTCCGGGAGCACGGCCCGTTCCCAGGCCTTTCTTTCTCCTGGCGCGTCCGTCTTGGTGTCACGGCGACGGGTTAGCCCCCAGTGGCCCGCCGGGGCGTCGGCCACTTTGTGGACCGGCTTGTGAACAGACCTCTGATCGGAGGCCTGCGGGCGGAACTGCGTGCGGTGGAGCTCGGCATAGAGGCCCCCGAGCTCCACGAGGGCATCGTGGGCCCCCCGTTCTAGGATCCGGCCGCCGTCGACGGCCGGGATGAGCTTGGCGTGGCGTACTGGAACATGTGGGCTTCCTGGGTCACCAGCCCCACCGTCGCCCGGAGCCGCGACCACCCGTACCGCCCGTTCCAGCGCGCCATCCCGCCACCTCCGCCAGGGCGCACCATCATGGTCGGGACAGGCGTACCTCTAGACGGGCGTCGGTACATGCTCCCACTTGCTCAGCATTCTGCCGCATCGGTCAGCAAGGCTTCGGTCGCGTCATGCGCCTGCCTCGCCAGCTGGTGAGCGGCCCCCAACCCAAGGTCCGGTGGGCCGAGGGGCTCGCCGACGCGCACTCGGACGACGCCGTGCCGGGGTAGGCGGGCGCCAGGTGGGAGCATCTGGCGGGTACCGACGATGCCGACCGGCACCACCACGCTTCCAGCCTCCCCAGCCACGACAAAGGCGCCCAGCTGGAAGCGGCGCAAGCCGGGTTGTGCGCAAAGCCCGCCTTCGGGGAAGAGCACAAGACGGTGCCCGGTACGCACCTGCTCGGCCAGCTCCCCGAGCGTCGAGCGGACGGACGACCGGCCGGCCCCCGTTCCCATGCGCACGAACACGGCGCCGACACGGCGCAGGAAAGGGCCAGCGACCCGCTGCCCGGCGAGCACAGCACCGGCGACGAACACGACAGGGTCGGGGAACACCAGGAACAGCACGAACGAGTCGAGGAAGCTCGAGTGGTTGGCCACTATCACGCACGGCTTCCCAGGAGGCGGCAGCGTCCCGTGCACCTCGACCGAGATGCCCAGGCAAGTGCATAGGAGATGACCCGTGGCCCATGTGAGCCGCCAGCGCCACGAAAGCTTCGGGAGGGCGAGGACCAGGAGCCAACCGGGCACACCCACCAGGACCATTAGCGCCCAGCAGGCGAGGCCATAGGCGAACTGGGATAGGTCCCGGCACCGCCCTGTCATGCTCTACATTTACCAGCCTGGCCCCAGCCGGGTGAGTGTCACTACTAAACCCACTGGATCTGTGGGCCCTCAGGAAGACGGTTGCACAGCAGCACCACCAATCAACGTGGTGTCCCTATCCTCCTCAGGGAAAAGTCTCTCGGGGTGCGTTAAGCAGACCGGCGCGCGTACGGGACCTTCTCGCCGGCTTCGACGGCGATCGGCAGCCCGTTCTCCGCCGGTGGGAGCGGACAGAGGGCAGGTTGACCGCTCGGTTGAAGTCGAGCGTCACATTTCCCTGCTCGTCCGGCGGGTCGAGGCTTACAGTCACGGCCAAGAAGCCGTGACGAGAGGCCAAGTTGTTTTCCCGGGCGGCACGCCACTGCTGCCACTGTTGCTCGAAGGTGGCCCGGTCGACCTCCGAGACCGTCGAAAGAGTATCTATCAAGTCCATAGTATCACTATACTCGTGCCCCACTGCGCTGTCGGTATGTGAGCGCGACGGCGGCGCCGTTACCAATCGGCCCATACATCGGCCAGCAAACCGTAAGAGCGCACCCGGTCGGCATGTTGGTGGGTGATGGTCGTGACGAGCAGCTGGTCAGTGGCGGTCGCCTCTTGAAGCTGGCGCAGCCGTCGGGCGACGGTGGCGGGTGAGCCGACGAACTGCGTGTCGACCCTGTCCTTTACCAGTGCCCGCTCATCTTCGTCCCACTCATGCCCCTGGGCTTCAGCTTTGGTGGGGAACTCGATGGCGCCCGCCCCGGTGCGGGTACTAAGCACCCAGTTGGCATAACCGGCAGCGAGGTCTGGGGCCGTGGCATCGTCGTCCGGACGGTGGTACCGCTGTTTTGCTATTTGAACAATGCCGCAGTAATGGTGACTGCGCTACCAATTTTTGCGCTTGTCTTGTCGGTGGTTGCTACTGGGATGCGCGGACGGCGCTAACCTTGGTCGTGTCGCGTGAGCTTGTAGGGCGGTACCGTAACAGGCCGGTGCCATGACCGTTCTAAGGTGCACTGGCCTCCTGTTCGACTGCGACGGCGTCCTGGTCGATTCCGAGGCCAGCGTGACCTCGGCTTGGGCCCGCTGGGCCCGTCACCTCGATCTCGAGCCTGAGGTGGTGGTCCGCCTGGTCCACGGCCGACGCTCGACCGACACCGTCGCGTTGCTCGTACCCGAGGCGCGACGGGCCGAAGAACTGGCGCGCATCGACCGGTACGAGGTCGAAGATGCCGTCGCGGTGCGCGCCATTTCTGGCGCGCACGCACTACTTCTGGCCGTCCCGGCGCACCGGTGGGCGGTGGTGACTTCCGGACGCGCCGAACTGGCCCGTGCCCGTTTGCGTGCTGCGGGCCTGCCCTGCCCGTCGGTACTAGTCACCGCTGATGACGTTGCCCGTGGTAAGCCCGATCCCGAGGGGTACCGGACCGCGGCAGAGCGCCTGGGTCTCGCCACGACAGACACCGTCGTCATCGAGGACGCTCCGATCGGGATCCAAGCAGCAAGGGCCGCCGGTGTTGGCGCCGTTGTCGGGGTAGGCCAACGCGCCGTTGCTGCCGGTGCTGACCTGCTGGTAACCGATCTGCGGTCGCTGCGCTGGACCGGCGACGGCCTCAGCGTCGTCGCCGTGCCAACATGATGGCCCGTAAAATTTCAGTCCAGGAAGATCTCGCGCAGCCTGCCGCTGTCGACTTCGTAGACAAAGCCCCGGATGTTCTTGTGGGGGATGAAAGCGTTGGCCTTGATCCGCGCGGCGGTCTGCTTTACGTCATCGTCGGCCTTGGGGAAGGCTTCAAGAGCGAAGCTCGGCCTCAGGCCCGTATCGGCCAGGATCTGGTCCTTAATGGCGTCGTCGCGAAAAGTCTCCATCCCGCAGTCGGTGTGGTGGACCAGGATGATCTCTTGGGTCCCGAGCAGGCGCTGGGATATGACCAGGCTGCGCAGAGCGTCCTCGGACGCCACCCCTCCGGCGTTGCGGATCACGTGGGCATCGCCCTCTTCGAGGCCAAGGGCTTTGGCCGGGTCTAGGCGGGCGTCCATGCAAGCCAAGACGGCCACCTTCTTGGCCGGGGGAAGAGGGAGGCTCCCCTTGGTGAACCCGGCGACGTAACTGGCATTGTTGGCGATCAACTCATCGGTTGAGCTCATTGCTCGGCTCCCTTCCGCTTTACCTAAGTGGTCCCATCAACTTAGTAGCCATGTGTGGGTAGCGGCCAGGCCGCCTGAAGCGGACGCCCTCCAGGTCGTAAGGGGCCGGGCCGGGCGGCACGAGCCATCCGCCAACCGCCCGTCGCGAACGGTGGCTTACGTCGCCGCGGACCAGACCTTTTGTAACTGGGCATAACCCAACAATGTGACCCCCTCGCTTTTGATGGCCTCTCGGGCCTGGGGCGACACCAGGAACTCGTAGTCGCTGCAGCGCCTTTGCCAGTCACCGGGCTCCATCTCCCGCAGCCGGGGGCGGTCGACGGCCGGGTGCACGGCCCACTCGCTCACGCCTGTTGGCAGGTCTCGTAGCAACTGCAGGTAGCGCTGGGGCTTCCCGACCGGGCCGAGCGCGTAGCTGTCAAGGACGCCGTGCTCGGCCACGGGCAGGCCGAGGCGGCACAGCTCCTTCGCCCGGGCCGGATCGTGGACGCGCATCGCCCAGTGGTGCTCGCGGGCCAGGGCGACTGTGACCTCGAAGATGTCGCCCCGGCCACCGTCGGCCAGGCAGTGCCAGTCGAGGTGCGTGGGCCGTAAGCCGGCGCCGAGCACGGCGTCGATCTGTGCCCGGAACTCGATCTCGACCTCCTCTGGTCGTGCCCGGGCGAGCAGTTCCTCTCTGCGGTCATTGGGGTAGAGGTCCCCCGACTCGTCGACCAAGGAAGGGACGGTGCCGGGCGCCGCCACCGGCCCCCACCACCCTGGACTGTCACAGACCAGGGTGAGGTGCACACCGAGGTCGATTTCGGGGTGCCTGGCCAGTAGGCCCATCGCCTCGGGGGCGCCGGGGCCCGGCACCAGCAAGCTCGTCGATTGGACGAAAGCCGCTTCGATGGCGGCGAGGACCCCCTCATTGACGGGACGTGACATCCCCAGGTCGTCGGCGTTCACGATGAGCAGGCGGGCGTCCTCTGGGTAGCCGAGCAGGCGGTTGGCAACGGGGGTACTGGGCATTGGTAGGCCAGCTTAGGAAGCGGGTTGCCCCCCGCAACCACGCAATGTGGCAATGGAGGCCGCCCTGTCCGGCGCTCTTCAGAACTGCGCCGGCATCGTCTCGCTGGCGAGGTACGGCACTGCCTTGCTCGGATAGGTCACCTTGTTGCTGGATTCGTTGGTCTCGAGGCCATCCAGCGACTTAGGGCTCACGCCAAATCTGATTGGGCGTTAGCGACAATTGTGTAGTTCCACTCGCCGTGCCAGTCGTGGGGATGTAGGGGGACGGCGGCGAGTTGAGCGTCAGTGATCCTCACCCCTTTGG
>JBKQUU010000043.1:0-3629 GCA_052325485.1 Acidimicrobiales bacterium
ACCACTTGATAGAGCTCGGGCACCAGCGCATCGCCATCATTACCGGCCCCCCGGCTCTTCTCTGCAGCCGGGCTCGCCTCGACGGTTACCGCGGTGCCCTCGAGCGGGCCGGGCTGGGCGTAGACGAGCAACTTGTGCGACCCGGTGACTTCCGCGTCAAGGCGGGCTACGCACAAGCCAAGGTGCTCTTCGACCTGAGCGACCGGCCGACTGCCATTTTCGCCGGCAACGACCTCGCCGCCCTAGGCGTGCTCCGCGCCGCTCGAGAGGCAAGCCTGCATGTTCCCCTGGATGTGAGCGTTGTCGGTTTCGACGACATCCCGCTCGCCGCGTGGAGTACCCCTGCCCTGACTACCGTTCGCCAACCGCTGACCGAAATGGCGGCGGTGGCGGTCCAGACGCTCCTGGACATCGCGGAGAACGGTCCTTTGAAAAGGCGCGTCGAGCTGGCTACTGACCTGGTGGTGAGGGAGAGCACTGCTCCGCCTGGAGGTGACGGGGCCGGTTGAGTGTTCGTCGCGGGCTTGCCCAGCCGGGCGCATGTTCCGGAACTGTAGATCTACCCCGCACTCCAGCCGTGAGCCTCGCTGTCTTCACCGAACCTTGGCTCCAGGACTCGGTCCCGGAGCTGGTCCGGAGAGTGGCTGCCCTGGGTTTCGACAGCGCCGAGGTGCCGGTACGCCCCGGATCCCAGGCCCAGGTCGCCAGCGCCGAAAAAGAACTACCAGAACTGGTGTCAGCGTTCGCCGACCATGGCCTATCGGTGGCGAGCGTGGCCAGCGAGCTGGACGGGGGCGCCTTCGCCGCTTGCGCCGGCGCCGGCGTGGGGGTCATCCGTACCATGGCCCCCATCGTCCGCGGCGAGTACCAGGGGCCCGAGGAGGAACTCCGCAAGCAGCTGGTCGGCGCGGTGCCCCTTTGCGGGCGCTACCGGGTAAAGGTCGGTGTCCAGCAGCACTACGGCGACCACGTATGTGACGCCACTGGGCTTCGGCTGCTGCTGGCTGCGGTCGACCAGCGGTGGGTGGGGGCGATCTGGGACGCCGCCCATGACGCGCTCGCCGGGCTGGAGCCGGAGAACGGCCTCGACCTGGTCTGGGACCGCCTCTTCATGGTCAACCTGAAGAACGCTCACTACGAAAGCAAGAACGAGCCCGAGGCTTGCCAGGCCGAATGGGCGCGGCACTTCACCACTGGTCGCCAGGGCCTGGCGTCTTGGCCGCGCGTCCTGGCGGAACTAAAGCGGCGCAACTACTCAGGGACGGTTTGCCTAACTGCCGAGCACGACAATGAGGGGGACGTAGACCGCTTATGCTAAGAGGACGTCGAGTACGTAAAGAGCCTCTTGGGCGGTCAGGCCTTACCGTGAGCGGTCTTCAGGAGCTGGCGTGATGGACCGCCTTCGGGTTGCGGTCATCGGTGCCGGGGAGATGGCCAACCGGGTGCACTACCCGAGCCTTCGGTCGTTCGACGACGTCGATGTCGCGGCGCTCTGTGACTTGGACACCGCTGTGCTGGACGAAACCGCCGAGAGGTGGTCGGTGCCCGTGAAGTTCACCGACTACAGGACGATGGTCGACCAGGTGCAGCCGGACGCGGTGTACGCCATCGGGCAACCGCACGTGATGTACGACGTTTGGACCTGGTGCCTGGAGCAGGGGTGCAACCTCTATGTAGAAAAGCCCCCGGGCCTTACGCTGCACCAAGCCCAGATGCTCGCGTACCTGGCGGAGGAACACCGAGTGGTGACCCAGGTCGACTTTCAGAGAAGGTCCTCGCCTCTCCTCAGAAAAGCGCACGAGCTATGCCTCGACCGAGGCCCGATCCTGCATGCAGTGTGCGAGTTCTACAAGTACGCCCCAGCCCCCCTGACGGGTGCCCGGGACCACATGATGGACGACGGGGTGCACGGCATAGACACGCTCCGCTGGGTGTGCGGCGGTGAGGTCGTCCATGTGGAAAGCTCCTGTCGCAGGATTGGGACGCCCGACATTAACTGGCTGACGGCCACGTTGCACTTCGACAACGGCTGCGTGGGCGTGCTGGTGAACAGCTGGTGCAGTGGGCGACGCCTGTTCCGTGTCGAGCTGCACTCTCGTGGCGTGTTCGCCGAGGTAGACCCCGAGAACGAGGCGCGGGTCTTCGTTGAGGGCGACGCCAACGGCGACCTCTACAAAGCCGCCGAAGTGGCCGGGAGTGATGAGTTTTGGGCCTACGGAGGCTTCCGTGCCAAGCACCGCGAGTTCGTAGACAGCATCCTCAGTGGCATCGACAGCACGTCGTCCCCTTTCCGGGACGCTGTCAAGACGATGGAGGTAGCGGAAATGGTGTTGGCCGGATCGCTCTTTGAGCGCCAGAGGACCTGAGACGATAACGAGCGACGCCTGGTGCCTGCCTCGAGGGCAGTCATGATGAACGTGGTGCGCAACATGTGGGGGTGGACCGAGCCGAGCGAGGCCCGTTTTCCGTGAGGGGTGCACGTCCTTGGGGTGACAGCTAACCCCGATCGTCCCTGGGTTGCCCAGGTGGCCCGCAACTTCCTTTCCGAGCCGGAAGAGCACGGGAAACGGTCCCGCTTCCTGCTCCGGAACCGGGACACCAAATTCACGGCCAGCTTCGACGCCACCATGGCCTCAGCCGGCATCCAAGTCGTTCGCACGCCGCCGCAAACGCCGGTCGCGAGCGCGTTCGCCGAGCGTTGGGTGAGGACAGCCCGAGAGGACTTGTAGGGGGCAACCACGAGGATCTGGGCTTTGAGCAGCGGCTTCGCCGTCTCGCAAGATCGTCCGCATGGCCTGCTCGCTCGCCTTCTTGCTCGTCCGCGGGCTCCTTGACCTCCTGCGGATCGGTCCCTCACCCGACCAAAAAGAAGTCGAGATCGCCGTACTGCGCCACCACCTGGCCGTGCTGCGACGCCAGATTGCACGTCCTCGCCACTGTCCTGCCGATCGGTCCATGCTGGCTACCCTGGCTCGCTGCTCAGCCGGAAGTGCTGGGGCATCTTCTTGGTCACGCCAGCAGCGCTGCTGCGCCGTCACGGCTCAAGCCAGCGCCGTGGCGAGCTGGGCCGCGCCGTCATGGTCAGAGTTCTTGCGTGCCCAGGCCGCCAGGAGTCTATTCTGCGACTTCTTCCACGTCGACACGATCATGTTCCGCCGTGCCTAGGTGCTGTTTTTCATCGACGTGCAACACCACAGGGTGTTCCTTGGCAGCGTTACGGCCCACCCCATCGGCCCTGGGTCACCCCGCGAGCGCGCAACCTGGCAACTACTCTTGAGGACCAGGGGCGATCCCTCCGGTTCTTGGTCCGCGACCGGAACGACACGTGTTTGTTGGGCCCTTCGACGAGGTACTACGTTCGACTGGCACCCGTTATCAGCACACCCGTTCGAGCCCCCAGGCGAACGCGTTCGCGGAAGGATTTGTGCGCACAGCACGAAACTGAGTGCCTGGACTGGCCGTTCATCCGGAGAGCAGCGAGTGCCTGTTCCGGGTCGGGGCGCGCCACCACGGCGTGGCGAACTCTTGCGCGTGCCATTGGGAGGACCGCGTAGCTCAAAGTCCCTCCGCTGAGCCCGGCCCGAGGGGTGGGCTTAGCTTGCTCCTACCGGTTCGGGGCTACCGTTCCG
>JBKQUU010000044.1:0-12737 GCA_052325485.1 Acidimicrobiales bacterium
GACGGGGTCACCAAAGGTCCGGATCCGGAAGGGAGCCATAGGAACACAGTTTACGGTCAGAGCGGGCCACGGCTTGACAGTCCCGGTCCGGGCCAGTCCAGGCGGCCAGCGCCCGTCGGCCAGCACCCGTCGGCCAGCACCCGTCGGGCAGCACCCGTCGGCCAGCACCAGGTAGTCAGCTAGAACCAGGTAGT
Organism: Acidimicrobiales bacterium; assembly: GCA_052325485.1. GTDB lineage: Bacteria > Actinomycetota > Acidimicrobiia > Acidimicrobiales > Palsa-688 > Fen-671. Next base: position 195 of record JBKQUU010000044.1, read on the forward strand.
CAGCTAGCACCAGGCCGCTACCACTACGCGGCCAGCACTAGTCTGGCGGTCCGGATGGCCGACCACTACTTTGCGGCGACGCCGTCCTCGCCGTCACAACCGTCCACCGTCCAACTGCACCTTCCCGACGTACAAATGACCCTTATGACTGACCGCGGCGTCTTCTCGGGCAACCGGGTCGACCCGGGGACGTTGGCTTTGTTACGGGAGAGCGCGCCCCCGCCGGCCGAAGGCAACTTGCTCGACCTGGGGTGCGGCTACGGGCCCGTGGCGTGCGCGCTCGCCCACCGCTCACCGGGGGCGACCGTCTGGGCCATCGACGTCAACTCGCGCGCTGTCGAGCTCACCGGAGCCAATGCCACCGCTCTCGGGCTGACGAACATAAGGGCCGCTGCCCCCAACGAGGTCCCGGCCGGGACGGTTTTCGCCGGCATCTGGTCCAACCCTCCCATCAGGGTCGGCAAAGACGCCCTGCACGAACTGCTTGCCGCTTGGATGGGGCGCCTGGCCCCGGGGAGCCGGGCGTGGCTGGTCGTCAACCGGCACTTGGGCAGCGACTCCCTGGCTGCCTGGTTGGTCGGCGAGGGCTGGGCCGTGCACCGGGCGGCCTCCAAGTCCGGCTACCGGGTCCTCGAGGTGACCAGATGAGACGGGCCAGATGAGACGGGCCAGATGAGGCAGCTGGGACAGACGGACCTCAAGCGGCTGCACCGAGACTGGGGCAAACGAGCCACCGGTCGCCTCGCCCTGCTCTTGGACGGGGTGAGCTCGCCGTTCAACGTGGGTTCGATAGTGCGAACGGCGGCTGCCTTCCGGGTCGAGCACCTCTACCTGGCGGCCGGGGCCACTTCCCCCGCCGCCGCCAAGGCCGGCAAGACAGCCATGGGCACCGAGCGCTACCTGTCCTGGTCGACCTTCGAGCGTGGCGCCGACGCCGCCGACGCCGCCCGGGAGGACGGGTACTGCGTGCTCGGGCTCGAGCTGGCCGACCACGCCGTGCCCCTGTTCCAGATCTCCGTGGGCCCCGACGTCTGCCTCGCCATAGGCCACGAGGACCGCGGGCTCACGACGGGGACCCTGGCGGCGTGCGACGCCGTCGCCTTTATCCCTCAACTCGGACGGGTGGGCAGCCTCAATGTGGCCACCGCGGCGGCCATTGCCATCTTCGAGCTCCGCCGGCGGGACTGGTCCGGCGCCGGGCGGGCATGACCCACCGGCCGGACGGCCAACGGTGAAGCTCGCAAAAGCGTTCCGGTGGACAGCCGTTCCGGCGAGTGGCGCCGTCGCCGCCTCCGAGCTGCTGCACTGGAGCGCGTCGCGATGGGACCTAGCGGCGCCCGCCCCGAGCGGGCCTTGCGCTCTCATAGTCCTCGGCTACCCGACCAAGCGCAGCGGTGAGCTCCGCGCCGTTCAGCGGTGGAGAGTCGAAATGGCGAAACGGGCCCTGGACCGGCTGAGCGCCGAACTGGTCGTCTTCAGCGGGTCAGCCTCGAGAGGCAGGCCGGCCGAAGGTGACGCCATGGCCGCTTATGCCGAGGTGCTCGGCGTGCCCGCCCGCCTCATAGCCACCGAGAGCCGTGCGTCGACCACGTGGGAGAACGTTGAGTTCTCCATGCCTTTGCTCGAGAACTTCGACCGGCTGGCGTTCGTGTCCGACCCGCTGCACGCCGCCCGCGCCCGCCGTTACCTGCGCGCACAGCGCCCCGAGCTCGCCCGGCGCCTTGTCAGCGCCGGTGAGTACCGCTTCTTGGAGCGTTGGTGGCTCAAAGTGCCAGCGGCGGGTTACGAGCTGCTCGAGCTGTACCGCACGGGGCGTTCACTGCGGCGCTCTCCGGTCACCTTCGTGGCCCCCGGCGCCGTAGACGACCCGCCCTCGGCCCTCGACGGCCCCTCCCGGGCCCGTCCGGCCCCCTGAGCCGGTTCCGGCCCGGGCGTGGCACAACGCGCTTACCGGTTTGCTCGCCCCCCATCTGGCATTGTGGACGACTGTGACCGCTGACTAGCGGCGCGAGGAGGCGCCGGCGCGTGGTGAAACGGTGGTTTGTGCACAACAAACTCGAGGAGGACAACTGAAAGGGCGCCGGCTCGCCCTGTCCGGCGTGCCGCTCACCAGGGCACGCCAACGCGGCCGTCGTGCCGGGGACGCCCCCGTAGACGACGAGCACCCGGTGGCCGAGGCTCCCCGGAGCGGGCCGGCGGGGCCCCTGGACGTCCGTGCCTTCCGGTGGCTCTTTTCCACCGCGCTCGTCTCCAACCTCGGGGTGTGGATCTGGTCGGTCATGGGCGGTTACGTGATGGCCCAGCTGACGCACGTCCCCTCCCTTGTCGCCGCCTTCCCGGTCGCACTGGCCTTGCCGGGCGTCATCTTCGCCCTCCCGGCCGGAGCGGTGGCGGACACCACGGACCTGCGCCTTGTTGTGCTCACGGCCAAGTTCCTGTACCTCGTCGGGATGACCGGCCTGGCCCTCCTGGCCCTCGGGGGGGCCCTGTCGCCGTTCGCCCTGCTCGTGTTCGCGGCGTGGCTCGGCACGGTCGGCACCTTTTCGTCCCCGGCGTACTGGTCCACCATCCACCAGCTCGTCCCTGAACGCCTGCTCTCCCGGGCCTTCAGCCTCGATGGGCTCCAATGGAACATCGGCCAGGTCATAGGGCCCGTCATGGGCGGCGCCCTGCTGGCCGCCCTCGGCGCCGGAGGGATGTTCGCCATCGCCGCGGCGCTGATCTCGACCATCGTCGCCTTCCTGTTCATCTGGCGCGGCCGCCAGCGGACCCGGCTGTCCACCCCCGGCGAAGACAGCGCCGAAGCCGTGATCGGCGCAGTGGCGGCCGGCCTGCGGTACCTCGGCAACGCCCCGGTGCTGCAAGTGATCTGTTGGCGGACCGTCCTGTTCGTCCTGCCTGCCGGCGCCCTCACCTCCCTGTTGCCCCTGCTGGGGTCGCGCGTCCTGGACCTCGGCTCGGTCGGCTACGGCTTGTTGTTGGCCGCCGTCGGCGCCGGTTCGGTGACTGCCGCCGTCGTGCTGCCCCGGCTGTACGAGCGCTTCCCGCTCGACCCGATGCTGGCCATCGCCAGCATCGTCTCGGCCGTCAGCATGCTCCCACTTGCCCTCGTTCATCAAAGAGCGGTGGCCGCGGTGGCGCTGGCGGCGTACGGAGCCGCCTGGCTCGTGTCCCTGACCACCCTCAACCTGGGCGTCCAGCACGCCGTGCCCCGCTGGATCCTGTCAAGGGCGCTCGGCGCCTACCTGATGGTGTTCCAGGCGTCCATCGTCTTCGGCGGCCTCCTGTGGGGCGCCGTGGCCGACGTGGTCGGCGTGCGGGTCACGCTCCTCATTGGCGCCGCCTGCCTCCTCGGCGGTGTCCTTCTCACCGGTCGTCTCCGCCTCCCCAACGTCGACCGGCGCGACCTCCAGGTCGTGCCCCGGCCCCAGCCCGAGCTGGTGTCCGGGCCCGAGGAGGAGGACGGCCCGGTAATGATCCTCGTCGACTTCCAGACCGACCCCGACAAGCACGAGGCATTCATCGAGGCCATGGAGGAGCTGCGCGTGGTGCGCCGCCGGGCCGGGGGGACGCGCTGGAGCCTGTTCGAGGACGCCGAACACCCGGGCCGCTTCCTCGAATCGTTCGTCACCCGCTCCTGGGGCGGCTACCTGCGCCAGCGCCGGCGCTACACGGCCGCCGACCTACGGATACTGGACGCCGCCCGGGCGCTCGACTCCTCGGGGGACGGCCCCAAGGTGAGCTACTTCCTTCACCCTGAGTCCGTGCTGGCCTACCGGCGCCGGGCTCGCTGGAGGCGGCTGCGGGGCGTGGACCGTGCCCTGGAGCCACCACCGCCGAGCACTCCGGTCCCGAGCGGGGAGCAGACCGAGCCCGACGAGTAAGCACGCCTGGCCAGGCTGGGCCACGGCCCCTGACCTCACCGGGCCAGGGCCGCAGTCACCGGCCCGTCGTATGGTCGGAGCGTGCCCGTGGCCTACCCGTACCAGACGACCGGCGGCCCGGCCGCCGACGATCACCCACCCGCTGACGATCACCCAGTCGCCGTGGCGGCGTCGCTATGGTCGAGCCGTGCCAACCAAGCCGAGCCGTAGGGGGCCAGATGGCAACCGAGACCGACACCTATACTGCCGATAATTTCCGGGTCCTCGAAGGGCTCCAACCTGTCCGCCTGCGCCCCGGCATGTACATCGGGTCCACCACCTCGCGTGGCCTGCACCACTTGATCTGGGAGATCGTCGACAACTCCGTCGACGAGGCCCTCGGTGGCCACTGCCAGACCATCCTTGTCGAGATCCTGGAGGGCAGCGTCGTCCAGGTCACCGACGACGGGCGGGGCATCCCGGTCGACGTCCACAAGCAAACCGGGCTTTCCGCTCTCGACATCGTGTTCACCAAGCTCCACGGCGGGGGCAAGTTCGGCGATGGCGGCTACAAGGTCTCGGGGGGCCTGCACGGCGTCGGCGCCGCCGTCACCAATGCTTTGTCGGCCTGGCTGGAAGCCGTGGTGCGCCGGGACGGCCACACCTGGACGGTCCGGTACGAGCAGGGGCAACCGGTCCGACCGGTCACCAAGGGCCCGGCGCTCAAGCCGGGGGCGCCGCGGGGGACGACGGTCAGGTGGCGCTTCGACGACACCCTCTTCGAACCCGACGCCCGCTACTCCTACACCACGGTCGAAGCCCGACTGCGAGAGAAAGCGTTCCTGGTAAAGGGATTGAAGTTCGTGCTGCGCTGGCCCGGTCACGCTGAAGCCGTCTTCTGCTCCCGCAACGGCATCGCCGACTACGTCCGCGACATAGATGCCAATGCCGAGCGTGCCCCGGTCCACCCCCATGTCGTCTACCTGTCCTCCGAGGACCACCCTGACCCGCAGTTCGCCAAGCAGGCCGTCTCGGTCGAGGTGGCCCTGCAGTGGACGGCGTGGAACGGTAAGACCGACGAGAACGAGCGCGCCCACTCCTTTGCCAATGTCATCTCGACCGTCGACGGCGGTACCCACGTGGAGGGCCTGAAGGCGGCCCTGACCAGCGTCCTCAACCGCTACGCGTTCGAGTGCGGCCAGCTCAGGCAGGACAAGAAAGAGTCCTTCCACCCCAAGGACATCTGGGAGGGCCTGACGGCGGCGGTGTCGGTGAAGCTGGCCGATCCTCAGTTCGAGGGCCAGACCAAGAACAAGCTCAACAACTCCGAGGTGAAAGGCGCCGTCCAGACCTTCGTCTACGCCGCCCTGTCGGACTGGTTGCGTGACAAGGCCTATAAGAAGGACGCCGAGGCGGTCCTGGCCCGTTGCACCGAGGCTAGGGACTCCCGGCTGGCCCGCAGTCGAGCAGATACCAAGCGCAAGAAAGGTGTTTTTGACGAATCGCCGTTACCGGGAAAGCTCGAGGACTGCCTGGAGAACCTCCCGGTGGAGGAGAGGGAGATCTTCATAGTAGAAGGCGACTCGGCCCTCGGCACCGCCGGGGACGCCCGGGACAAGACGTTCCAGGCTGTCCTGCCCGTGCGGGGGAAGATCCTCAACGTCCTGGGCGCCAGCAACGACCGGATCTGGAAGAACGCCGAGATCGAGAGCGTTCTGATCGCCATGGGGGGCAAGAAAGAAGCAGTGGGCAAGCGAATTGAGGCCTCGCTCGAGCCCAAGGACCGCCGCTACGGCAAAATAGTGGTGCTGACCGACGCCGACACCGACGGCGCCCACATCTGCAACCTTTTGCTGGCCATGTTCCACGAACTGTTCCCTTCGCTCGTGGCCGAAGGCCGTATATTTGTCGCCCGGCCGCCCCTGTTCAAGATAAACCTCGACTCGAAAGGAGAAAGGTTCGTCTATGCCTATGACGAACCCGGGCGCTCCCAGTTGGTGAAAAAACACAGCCGCAAGGGAGACGACGTGAGCCGGTTCAAGGGGCTCGGCGAAATGCCCTGGCAACACCTGCGGGCTACGTGCTTCGACCCCGCCACCCGCAAGCTCCAACAAGTCATGGTCGAAGATATAAGCGAGTCCGGCGAGACCCTCAACCTGATAATGGGCAATGGGCCCGCCGCCGCCGCCAAGCGCAAGAGCTGGCTCGAAGAAGTGGGGCTGGAGGTGCTGGTATGAGCGGCGCCGACAACGGCCTGTCGCTTTTCGGCACCGAAGACGACCAGGAGCAAAGCGGCGCTGACGACGCCGTCTTCTTCTCTTGGGACGGCGAGCAGGTGGACTACAGCGATGCCATGCTTACCCGGGGCCGCTCTTATGGGAGCTATGTCAACACGGCCCGGGCCCTGCCCGACGTGCGGGACGGCCTCAAGCCTGTCCAGCGCCGCATCATCGTGGCCATGGACGACCTGGGCGTGCGGTCCGACCGCAAGTACTCGAAGTCGGCCAAGACCGTAGGGCACGTCATAGGGACTTACCACCCTCACGGGGACACCGCCGTTTATGACGCCATGGTGCGCATGGCCCAGCCGTGGCAGTCGAACCTGCCTCTGATCGACGGCCAGGGCAACTGGGGCAACCTCCACAACGAAGCGCCCGCCGCCGCTCAGCGTTACACCGAGTGCCGGCTCTCGCCGGCATCGACCGAGTTCCTCACCGACCTGCGCCCCGAGGTCGTCGCCTACGAGGCCAACTTCGACGAGACCAAGCAGATGCCCAAGGTGCTGCCGGTAACGTTCCCCAACCTGCTCGTCAACGGGTCCATGGGCGTGGGCTGGGCCATGGCCTGCTCAGTCCCGCCCCACAACACGGCCGAGGTCATCAACGCCGCTCTGCTGGTCCTGGACGACCCCGACGTGGCCATTGAGAGGCTGCTCAAAGTAATGCCGGGGCCTGACCTCCCCGGCGGGGGGATCCTCGTCAACCCGGAGAACCTGGCCTCGATCTATGAGAGCGGGCGGGGCACTGTCATGGTCCAGGGCCGGATAGAACAGCTCCCGGGCCAGCAGGTCCTCAGGATAACGGAGCTTCCCTACCAGGTCTCGGCCAAGTCCATCGTCGAGCAGGCGGTGGAAGGGGCCAAGGCGGGCAAGATCACGGAGATTTACACGGCGGAACTACCGAAGAACCTGACCGACGCCAGCGGCGTCGACGTCCAGGTCAAGTGCAAACGGGGCGGCTCCGTCCAGCGGCTGATGCACGAGCTCGTGGAGCACACCAAGTTGCGCGACACCCTCGCGTTCAATTTCACGGTGCTGGTCGACAACGTCCCTCAGACCCTGTCGCTGCGCCAAATACTTATTTGTTTCCTGGACTTTCGCAAGGAGGTGGTGGCCAGGCGCTTGGCGCACGAGCTCGAGGTCCTGCGCCGTCGCCTGCACCTGCTGTTGGCCGAGCAGTCCGCCGCCGATGTGATCGACCGGGTCGTGGCCATCATCCGCACCGCCCGAGACGACGACGACTCCAAGGCCAAGTTGATGGCGCAGTTGCGCTACGTGCCCCACGGGACCTCCAAGCCCGTGCCCATCGACGAGGTCCAGGCCGAGCACATCCTGGACATGGCCCTCAAGCGCATAAACACCCTCAACCGGTTCCGCATCAACGAAGAAATCCAACAGAAGGGCGCCCGAGCGGACGAGATCACGGCCATCCTGGGCTCGGCCGACGGCGTCACCAATATCGTGCGCGAGGAACTGAAGGACGTCCGCAAGCGCTTCGGCCGGCCCCGCCGTACCGTCGTGTCGGCCGAGACCACCAATGCTACGGGCGAGATCCTGAGTGCCAACGGCAGGCCCAAGACCGTCGTGCTGGCTTCGGCCCCCTCCGAGGACGTCTGGGCCTACGTCACGTCCGACGGCGCCGTCCTGGTGACGCCCCGGACAGCCCGGGCGCCTTCGTCCGCCCCGGTCAAACTGGCCGGCTCGTCGTCGCTGGTAGCGGTGACCGCCACCCGGTCCGACCAACGTCTCCTTATATTCACCGAGCAGGGCCAGGCCGTGCGCGCCACCCTCTCCGACCAGCCCGCCGGCCGGACCGGACCGGGGAGGCCCTTACTGTCCCTCCTCGGCCAAGACGCCGTCGCCGCCGTGTTCAGCGGGGACGACGCGCCTTACTACCTGCTCGTTTCGGCCCGGGGCCAGGTAAAACGGGTTCCGGCGACGACCATCGCCAATGCCAGCACGGCGGGGACGGTCTGCTGTCGCGTGCCAGAGGACGACCGCATCGTCGCCGTAGTGCCGCACGAAAGCGACGACGAGATCCTCATCGGCAAGGCCGGGGGCCAGGTCCTGCGCCTCGAGACCGGGGCGAAGCTACGGCCCGTGCCGACGGGCGCCGCGGGCATGGTGGCCGGGGCCAAAGTGGACGCCGGGGACCGGGTCGTCAGTGCCGTCAAGGCCGAGGGGACTTCGCTGCTCAACCTGCACGCATCGGGCATGGCCCTGGCCGTCCTCCTCAACGAGTACCCGGTAAAGGGCCGTGGGTCCGGCGGCGTACAGTCCGTCCTCGTTGACCGGCCGGCCAAGTCCCCGGCGGGCGAGCTCGCCCTCGTCGTTTGTCAAGGCCCGACCAGCGAGATCGAGCTGTTCACGGACCGGGGCGGCGTCCACCGCGCCGCACCAGGGGACAACCCCCTGGCCCGGCGGGCGACCAACTCCCGGCCTTTCCTGCCCCTCGGCCCGGGCGAGGCCCCTCGGGGCCAGGTCCACTGGGCGGTGAAGTAAGCACCAACTTGGCAGGTGTCGTGGGCGAGCCACCTGGGAAGGTACGGCTGAGGGCAGGTTTTGCCGGCTGGCCCAGCGCTTGTCGCGTCCGGGACCACCCGTTCATCGCCTGAACGAACGAGCCAAGCCTGCAGACTCCGGCGTGTCACCGGTGTGTCACCGGTGTGTCACCGATAGCGTGACTGGCCATGAGCGATCCCATCGCACCGCCGTTCCCTAAGGACTTCGTCTGGGGCGTGTCTTCCGCCGCCTACCAGCTCGAAGGGGCGGCGTCCGAGGACGGTAGGGGGGAGAGCATCTGGGACCGCTTCTGCGCCACGCCGGGCAAGGTCCGCAACGGGGAGAGCGGAGCCGTGGCGTGCGACTTCTACCACCGGTACCGAGAGGACATCGGGCTGCTGCGCCAGCTGGGTGTGGACGCTTTCCGCTTCTCGGTCTCCTGGCCCCGCATACTGCCTTCGGGGCGCGGACGAGTCAACGACAAGGGTTTCGGTTTTTATGACCGCCTGGTTGACGCACTGCTGGAGGCAGGGATAAAGCCGCTGTTGGCCCTCTACCACTGGGACCTCCCCCAGGCCCTGGAAGACGAGGGAGGCTGGACGAACCGGGCCACCGCGGAGGCCTTTGCTGACTACTCCCGGGTGGTCGGCGAGCACTTCAGGGACCGGGTGATGCTGTGGGTCACCCAGGTCGAGCCGTGGGTGACGGCTTGGCTAGGCTACGGGCTCGGCGTGCACGCCCCCGGGCGATGCTCAGAAGCGGACGCCGTGGCCGCCTCGCACCATCTGTTGCTTTCGCACGGGCGAGCGGTCGAGGTGCTCCGGGCGGTGGTGCCGAGAGCAGAGGTTGGGATCGCCCTCAACCTGAACCACTATTGGGCGGCTACCGACCAGGACGATGACCAAGAAGCCCTTCGTTGGTGGGACGGGTCGGAGAGGCGCTGGTACCTAGGACCGCTGTTCCGGGGCGAGTACCCCGCAGACCTCCTCCAGGAACGGGAGCACCTCATGCCGGCGGGCTACGACGACGACCTTGCCTGCATAGCTGCGCCCATCGATTTCCTCGGGGTGAACTACTACACCGGCAGCGCGATCGAGGCCGGCGCCGGCGTCGGCGAGCGAGCCAGGCCGGTGCCCCAACCAGGCGTCGCCCGGACCGACATGGACTGGGAGATCCACCCGGACGGGTTGCGAGAGGTGCTGCTACGTGTCGCTCGCGACTACGGGCCGAAGGCCCTCTACATCACCGAGAACGGTGCCGCCTTCCCCGACGTGGTCGACCATGAGGGCCGTGTCCTCGACCCGGAGCGCCAGCATTACCTGGAGGCCCACGTTGGCACCGCGGCTCGGGCGGCGCTGGAGGGAGTCCCGCTGAAGGGTTACTTCGTCTGGGCGCTCATGGACAACTTCGAGTGGAGCTGGGGCTACTGGAAGCGCTTCGGGCTCGTGCACGTCGACTACCCGACCCAGAAGCGGACACCAAAAGCCAGTTTCGGCTGGTACCGGGACTTCATCGCCGCTCAGCGTCGTCCCGGCCGGTAGCCGGGGCGGCGCCGCGCAGGTGGCGCTGGTCCACGCGGACACGGACGATCAGCGGTTCGTCATCTGTTCGACTTCCCCTGGGTACCGGTCACCCACGATCGGGATCTCCAACGCGGCGCGCTCGAGTCCGGCGAGATCGTGGCTGGTGAGCTCAATGGCGATGGCGCCAAGGTTCTCTTGCAGCCGGTGCAGCTTCGTCGTCCCTGGGATCGGTACTATCCACGACCGCTGGGCGAGGAGCCAGGCCAGCACGAGCTGAGCCGGTGTCGCGCCCTTCCGCTCAGCTTCTGTGCGGAGCAGGTCGACGATCCTCTGGTTCGCAGTGCGCGCCTCGACCGTAAAGCGCGGCAAGGTGTTGCGGTTGTCGGCGTTATCGAACGTGGTGCGCTGGTCGATCGCGCCGGTAAGGAACCCCCGCCCCAGGGGGCTGTAGGCCACAAACCCGATGCCCAGCTCCTCGCAGACCGGGAGCACCTCCTGTTCCGGCCGCCGCCACCACAGCGAGTACTCGCTCTGGACGGCGGTCACCGCCTGGACGGCGTGGGCGCGGCGGACCGTCTGTGCGCCCGCCTCGGACAGGCCGAAGTGCTTGACCTTGCCCTGGTCGATCAAGTCCTTGACCGCGCCGGCGACCTCCTCTATGGGGACGTCGGGGTCGACGCGGTGCTGGTAGAGCAGGTCGATCGTCTCGACGCCCAGGCGGGCGAGGGAGCCCTCCGTGGTCTGCTTGACCAGCTCGGGCCGGCTCGAACGGACATGCTGGCCCTTAGCGTCGACCTCCCCGAACTTTGTGGCGATGACGACCTGGTCACGGACGGGCGCCAGCGCGTCCCCCAGGAGCTGCTCGTTCGTGAACGGGCCATATACCTGGGCCGTGTCGAAGAACGTCACGCCGAGGTCGACGGCCTTGCGGACCAGGGCGACCGCCGCGTCCCGGTCCATCGTTGTGCTGCGGTGGTAGCTCATACCCATGCACCCGAGCTCGAGCGTCGAGACCTCTAACCCGCTCGTCCCCAGTACGCGCTTGTCCAAGACATGTCCCATGCGTTCAATGCAACCACGGTGCACGCCGGGAAGTGTGGCTGCCTCAGTAGGGGCGCAGGCAGGGCTTCTCCGCGCCAGCCCTAGCTTGTACCCTGCAAGCTGGGGCTAGGCCGCGTGCGTAGGCCGTTCAAAAGGGGCTCGCCTATCGGGCACTTTTTGTGCTCCCTGGCATAAGGAGGGACCGACGATGCCGGCACCTGGCGCAGTCCCAACGGTCACCCTGAACGATGGGACGACCGTCCCTCAGCTGGGCTTCGGCACGCTTGGCGTTCAGCCCGACCGGGAGCCGACCCGGTCGAACACTGAAAAGACGGCCGAAGTCGTGGGCCTTGCTCTCCAACTCGGCTACCGGCACATCGACACCGCTCAGTCGTACGGCAACGAGCGTGGCGTGGGGGAGGCGATCGCCGCCTCCGGCCTCCCCCGGGACCAGCTGTACGTCACCAGCAAGCTCGCGAACGGCAACCACCGGCCCGACGACGTGCGACGCTCCTTTGACGAGACATTGGAGAGGCTGGGCCTTGAACAGCTCGACCTGTTCCTGGTCCACTGGCCGGTCCCCGCCCTTTACGGCGGCGACTACGTGTCGACCTGGGAAGCCATGAGCGAACTAGTTGCAGAGGGGCGGCTGCGCACGGCAGGGGTCTCCAACTTCCAGCCCGCCCATCTGGACCGGATCGTCGCCGCGACTGGGATCGTGCCGGCCGTCAACCAGGTCGAACTGCACCCGTACTTCGCCAACAAGGGAGTTTGTGCGACGGCAACACGTCATGGCATCGCCATGGAGGCGCACAGCCCCCTCGGGCACGATGCCAAGCTTCTCGGTGACGAGGAGATCACCCGCATCGCCGCAGCCCGCGGGCGGTCCAACGCTCAGGTCGTGCTCCGCTGGCACGTCCAGCACGGCCACATCGTGATCCCGAAGTCGACGCGTCGAGAGCGGATGGAGGAGAACCTCAACGTGTTCGACTTTGAGCTGTCCGATGCGGAAATGGCGTCGATCGACGCGCTCGACAAGGGAGAAAGCGGACGGGTCGGGCCGAACCCCGACACCTTTGACTCGATCCCCGGACCTGCCGCGCTGCAGTCCCCACCCAGTGCCTAGTGACAAGCAGCGGACGGCGCGGCGCTATGCCCCATCGCCGCGTTAAATGCGCCATCGTCTGCACGACCACTGACTCTGTCCCACCTTGAAGTGGCGGTGTTGACAGCTTCTGGTCCAACTTCTTACAACCGCCAACGTTGACACGCTGGTTATTTCCGTCTCCAAAAACGGGTCAGTCGGTCGGTGGGCGCGGAGGGACTTGAACCCTCA
>JBKQUU010000045.1:0-65137 GCA_052325485.1 Acidimicrobiales bacterium
AGCACGGCGCCACCCAGCACGGCGCCACCCACGACGGGGCTGAGCACCACGACAACGCCCCCCACGGCGTTGTCCAAGCGGCCGTCCCGGACCCCCCCGTCAACGACGGTGCCCTCTCCGTCCACCACTCAACCGGCGGCCACCGTGCCCTCTACGCCTGCGCCACCCACCCCGACCCCACCCGCGGTGACGCCCACGACCGTACCGGCCAGCACTTCGCCCTCCACCACGGTCCCAAGGGGGGCCCCGACCACCACGACGCCGCCCCGGGGCCGGGCCAAGAAGCCCGTCACCACTCCGAAGCCGGCCGCGCCCGTCCAGCCTCCCCCCGGCAATGCCACGGCCACGGGTGGGTCCAAGCCGAGCCCCAGCGTCGCCGCTCCCCCAGGCGCCAGCGGAGCGGCTTCGGCGGTGACCCCGGCCGGGGTCAGCACCTCCCCCCAGCTACCCCCCGAGCCCAAGTTCACCATTCCTCCGGGCCCGATGCAGACGCCCCCGCTGGTACCGCTCGGCGAGAGCCTGGCCGGCGGCCAGCCCGTGATCCCGGCGGCCCCCCTGTGGTCGGGCGGTTCGCTCCAGGCCCGAACGACGGTGAACGTGCCGCTCACGCTGGCCGGGCTCGTCCTGGCCTTCGCGCTCACCCAGTGGCTGATCGACAGGCGTGACCCCAAGTTCGTAGAGGCACCGAGCCGGAAGGACGACGACTCGATTGGTTTTGAATGAACCTCAGCTGGACCTAGCCGAACAGAAAGAGCGGCCCGGTCGTCCCGTGAACGAGGGTGCCGGCGCGACCTGGCCGGGACGGGCCCGCCTGGCCAGTGCCGAGCACACGAGCCTGGAACAACGTCTGGGCGCCTTGCAGCTCGTCCGCTTGGCCATCGTGCTGTTGGTGCTGGCGGCGGCGTGGCTCGCCCCGGACGAGCTGGGCATGACCGCGGGCCAGGTCCTGTGGCGCAGCCTCGCCTACCTCGGGGTGTGCGTGGTCGGCCAGTTGGCCGACATGGCCTGGCAACGTAGTGGAGCCACCTCGGGCCGGTCGCGGTCGGGGGCGCCGTTCCAGCAGATGCTGCTACCCGTCGACCCCGTCTACCTCGCCGTGATCGCTTTACCCTCGGGCGGGGCGCAGAGCGATCTCATCCTGTTGTTCACCGTGCAGCTGATCTCGGTGACCCTGCTCGCCAGCCCCCGCGCCGGGATACGCCTGGCCATGTGGGACTCGGTGATCCTGCTGTCGGTGACCTGGCTCCAGCTGGGCGGGCCGCTGGGCCAACTGCTCGGCACCCCGCAGGTCGTGACCCCTACGGGCGGCGCCGTGGCGCTGCGCATCGGCGGTTTTTGGGCGGTAGCGCTCACCACGGCGTCGTTCTCGGCTCTCAGCGAGTTGGAGCTGCGCCGTTCCAAAGCCCATCTGGACGCCCTTACCACCATGGCGGCGCAGATAGAAGAAGCCATGGAGTCAGGCTGCGAACCGGAGGAAATAGGGGCCATCTTCCTTAGGAGCGTCCTGTTCCCCTTCGCCTTCAAACAGGTGGCCGTCATATGGGAAAGGAAGGCCCAGGTGCTGGCGGCACGGTTCGTGGCCGGGGCCGAACAGGTCGTGGCCCTCGGCCCCGGCCCGCCCGGGAGCACGCCTTTGCAGGGCCCCATCGCCGTTCGGGCGCTGCAGGGCCACCAGCCTTTGTTGGTCCGCGACCTGACCAGTCACGACGGGCCGGCCCTGGAGGCGTTGGTCCCGGGGGCCACCAACATCGTCGTCGTGCCGCTCAAGGCGGGCCGAGAGGGCCAGGGCCTGCTTTTAGCTGAGTCGGGACCGCCGGCCAGCCGGCGCATGAGCCGGCGGTCCCTGGAGATGGTGAGCCGTTTCGCCGCTCACGCCGCCCTGGCCCTGCGCAACGCCGACCTCAAGGCCGAGGTGGCCAGGTTGGCCGCCTCCGACCCCCTCACCGGCCTAGCCAACCGGCGGGCGCTCACGACCGCCCTGACCCGGGAGGTGGCGCGCTCGGTCCGCACCAAGGAGCCATTGTCCCTGGCCATACTGGACATCGATTTCTTCAAGAAGATCAACGATACTTACGGTCACGTAGCCGGTGACGACGTGCTGCGGGAAGTGGCCGACGCCATGGCCGCCAGTGTGCGTGACGTGGACCTGGTGGCCCGCTACGGAGGTGAAGAGTTTGCCATCGTGCTACCCAATTGCCCGAGCGATGGCGCCCTCATCGTTGTCGAACGAGTAAGAGCGGCGGTCGCCGCCCTGGCCACCGTGGCCAAGGTGACGGTCAGCGCCGGCATTGCCAGTTCTTCGGGCGCCGTTGCCGCCGACGCCGAGCACCTCATGGCCAACGCCGACGAAGCCCTTTACGCCTCCAAACGTGGCGGCCGGGACCGCGCCACGCTGGCTCCGCCGGCCCCGCCCCCCCCGCCCAGCTCGTCACCGGTGCTGTCCTTTTAAGCCCTTTAAGTTCTGCGGCGCTGGCTACTGGCCCTAAGTGGGCAACGCCGCCCGCAGCTCGGCGGCCAGAGCCGACGCGGCCTCTTCTGAGGAGTAGCGGTGGCGGGGCCACAAGAACCCCCGCAGGCCGTCGCCAAAACTGCGGGGGACGACATGAAGGTGCACGTGAGGGACGCTCTGGCTCACGACCTCGTTTAGGGCGAAGAACGTCCCCTCGGCGCCCAGCGCCGTGCGCTGCGCGGCCGCCACCCGCCGGCCGGCTCTCAGCAGCGGTCCCAACAGTCCCTCGGG
Source organism: Acidimicrobiales bacterium (assembly GCA_052325485.1). Lineage (GTDB taxonomy): Bacteria > Actinomycetota > Acidimicrobiia > Acidimicrobiales > Palsa-688 > Fen-671. The sequence continues at coordinate 2,741 of JBKQUU010000045.1, forward strand.
CGTCTCGGCCAGGGTGGCGAAGTGGGCGCGGGGCACGACCAGGGTGTGACCGTCGAAGACCGGCCGGTTGTCCAGGAAGGCGACGAAGTCTTCGTCCTCCAGGACCATGTGGGCAGGGAGGCTTCCCTCTATGATGCGGTCGAACACACAGTCTGCCTTGACTGCTCCCACGCCTGAAGGCGTGGGGTTCCGGGGCTCAGGCTGCATCAGGGCTCGCAAGCACCGCCGTCTTACTGCCGTCGTCGCCCCCCGAGACGCCCCTGAACGGTACAGCCCGACCATCCAGGCTCGGTGCTGGTCCCGGGTTCAGGTTCCTCTCCGCGTTGCGGTCCCGCCCGAGGACGAGACCGCAGCAGCCGCACCGAAAGACCCGGTCCGACAGCTCGATGCGGGGCTTGGCTCTCGCCCCGCAACTACTGCACGTCTGCGTGCTGCCCCGCGCCGGGAGCACCACGACTTTCTTCCCCGCCTTGGCCGCCTGCCAGGAGAGCACGGAGAGGAACTGCGCCCACCCGGCATCGGCGATGGAGCGGTTGAGGCCCGTCTTGCCCCGCCCGGCTTTCGAGCGCTTTGCCTTGCGCCGCGCCGGCTCGGCCCTGCGGGACATGTCCTTGACCCTGAGGACATCGACCCCGATCACGTCGTAGGCGGCCAGGAGGCCCCTCGCTGTCTTGTGGCAGAAGTCCGAGCGTTGGTAGGCCACACTGGCCGAGCAGACCGCCAAGCGCCGCTTGGCCTCGGCGCGGCCCTTGGATCCGTTCTGTTCCCTCGCCATGTTGCGTTGGCTCCTCGCCAGTGCCTTGGCCGCCTGGCGCGCCAAGCGGGGGTTGGCCACGTCGTGGGCCTCGTCCTCGGCGGTAGCGAAAGTGGTCAGGCCCATGTCCAGGCCCGTCGTCTTGCCGGTCGCCACCACCGGCTCCTCGGGCAGCTCGACTTCCACGACGAAGCTGGCCCAGAAGTGGCCGGCCTTGCCGCGCCGGACCGTCACCGAACTCGGCGCGCACGGCAGCGGCCGGGACCACACGACCCGCAACGCTAGCCTGCCACCCGCGCCGGGGACCTGCAGGCGGTCGCCGGGCGGACCGATCCCGCTGCCCGAGAGCGAGAAGCTGTTTGTGGCCCAACGCGCCGTGGTATAGCCGCCCTTTTTGGGCTTAAAACGTGGCCGGCCCGCCGGGTTGGCCTTGTCGAAGAACGCGGCAATGGCCTTGAACAGGTCCCTTAGCACCTGTTGTTGTGGTACCGAGGGCTGTTCGGCGAGCCATGGCCACGCCGAGCGCCAGTCGGTCAGCTCCTTGTTGGCAACGGCGTAGCCGTAGGCGATGCCTTCCTCCCTGTGCAGCTCGCCCCAGCGCCCGAGGGCTTGGTTCCACACCGCCCGGGAGGCGTCGAAGACGGCCTGGAGCCGGGGAGCCTGGGCAGCGCCCACCCGGAGGCGGTAGTTGTAGCGTGCCTTGGCCTTCACTCGCCGGGGCCTTTTCTATGCCTGCTTCGGGCTCCCACCGCCGGGCGCTACCATGAGGTGCCGGTCAGAGGCCTGGGGGCCTGGTCAGAAAGGTGATCGAGATCATGGCGGACATAGCGCTCGGGAGCGCACCACCGGAGACGGTCCTGCCCGAACCCCCCCCTGATGCCGTCCTGGCCCTGTCACAGGCCATGGCCAGCCCCTCCCCCCGGGCCGAAGTGGCCTCGGTGGCGGCGCGCTGGCCCCGGTACCTGGAGGCGTGGGCGTCGCTGTCCGAGCTCAGCGCGAGCGACGACGTCGTGGCCGCCTACGCTTTCGCCCGCACCGGCTACCACCGCGGCCTGGACGCCCTGCGCGCCGCCGGGTGGAGAGGCTCGGGTTACGTCCGGTGGCGCTACCCGTCCAATCGCGGCTTCTTGCGCAGCCTGGACGCGTTGCAGCGGACGGCGGGGCTCATCGGCGAGGACGACGAGCAGCAGCGGTGCGCAGTCTTTCTCCGCCAGCTCGACCCGGAACGGGGTGGTGGGGAGACCTAGTGCCGCTGCCACCCGTAGGGCCTGTCCCCGCCGGGGCCGACCCTGCCGAGTACGACCGGTTGCGCAGGCGGGTCCTGTGGCGGCTGCCGTCGGGCCTTTACCTTCTCGGTAGCGCCGCTGGCGGCCGTCGCAACTTGATGACCCATACCTGGGCCATGCAGGTGTCGGTGCAGCCGAAGTTGTTGGCGGTGGCCGTGCGTGAGGACGCCCTCACCTGCGAGCTGGTGCGCCTGGGCCGGGTTTTCAGCCTCAGTTTGTTGAAGCGGGAGGACCGGGCCATCGTCAGGGCCTTCACCAAGCCCGTCGTGGAGGGCCCGGGGCCGGGGATGTTGGGAGGCGTCGCGGTGCGGACGGGGGCCACGGGAGCGCCCATTATTTCCGATGCCGCCGCCTGGCTGGAGTGCGAGGTGCGCCAGGAGGTGGCGGTGGGCGACCACGCTCTTTTCGTGGGCGAGGTGGTCGGTTGCGGCGCCTCTGAGGAGGACGCCCCCCTGTTGCGGACCGAGGACACCCGGCTCAACTACGGCGGCTGAGCCGGGCCGGAGCTGACGTTCGGAAGGTTCCGAGGAGGACCTCCGGGGACCAGACGGTAGACTTTTGGCGTGCCTTCGCCCGCGCCTTCCGTGAGCGGGTACCGAGGCACGGACCGGCGCGCCGAGGTCCACCAGGCCTTGGTCGCCTATCGCCGGTCCCGAGATGAGGCTGCCCTCAACCTGATCGTTTCCGCCTACCAGGGCCTGGCCCGGTCGCTGGCCAGCCGCTTCGCCCAGCGGGGCGAGGATCTCGATGACCTCAACCAGGTCGCCCTCATCGGCTTGCTCAAGGCTGTGGAGCGCTACGACCTGTCCCGGGGGACCGAGCTCACGACCTTCGCCACCGCCACCATCCTCGGCGAGCTCAAGCGCCACCTGCGCGACCGGTCCTGGTGGGTCCGGCCGCCCCGGCGGGTGCACGACCTTTACATAAACGCCCAGCAGGCCATCGACGAGCTGGCCCAGGTCCTCGGCCGGTCGCCGACCATGGCGGAGCTGGGCCGGCACATCGGAGCCTCGTCCGAAGACGTGGCCGAGGCGCTAGAGGCGGGCGGGCTGCGCAACAGCTCTTCGCTGGACTCGGCCGGGCCTGGCGGTGACGAGCTGCAGGGTACCAACCGCTACGGGGCCGGGGACCCCGGCCTGGCCGAAGTGGAAGGGCGCCTGGTCCTGACCCCGCTCTTGGCCCGGTTGGGCGAACGGGACCGCCTGGTGCTCAACCTCCGCTTCGTAGACGGCTGGTCCCAGACCCAGATCGGGGCCTTGATCGGAGCCACTCAGATGCAGGTCTCACGCATGCTGGCTCGTAGCCTGGCGCAGCTCAGAGCCTGGTCAGAGCCCGAGAGCGCCTAGGTGGCGGCCCCGGTCCAACCCGGGGCGGCCCAGGGCCCGCCCCGTGACGACGGCCCCTGGCTTATAACCACGGCCGAGGACCTGGCCGCTCTGGTCGAGGAGCTGAGCTCGGCGCCCCGCTACGCCCTGGACACCGAGTTCCACCGGGAGCGCACCTACTGGCCCCGTCTCGCCCTGGTGCAGGTGGCGTGGGAGCCCGGCCCCGACCGCCCCGTGGCCATCGCCCTGGTCGACCCCCTCGCCGTCGACCCCGAGCCGCTGGCCAAGGTGCTGGCCGGGCCGGCCGTTATGGTCGCCCACGCCGCCAGCCAGGACCTGGAAGTCCTGGCCCGGGCGTGCCAGCTGCTCCCGTCGACCCTTTTCGACACCCAGGTGGCGGCCGGGTTCCTCGGATACGGGTCGGCCTCGCTGGCCTCGCTGGTCGACCGGTTCTTGCACGTGCGCCTGGCCAAGGGCGACCGCCTCACCGATTGGAGCCGCCGCCCCCTAAGCGCCTCACAACTTTCCTACGCCGCCTCGGACGTAGCCCATTTGCTGGCCCTCGCCGACGTGATCTCCGAGCTCCTGGCCAGTCGGGGCCGGCTGGTGTGGGCTGAAGAAGAATGCTCTGCCCTCCTGGCCCGCCCCGTTGGTGCCACCGACCCCGACGAAGCGTGGTGGAAGCTGCGTGACAACCGTCAGCTGCAGGGCACGGCCCGGTCCGTGGCCCAGGAGGTGGCGGCGTGGCGGGAGCGCAAGGCCCGCCAGCACGACGTGCAGCCACGCATGGTCCTTCCCGACCTGGCGCTGCTGTCGATCGCCCACAGCCCACCCCCCAACGCCGAGAAGCTGCACGAGACCAGGGGCATCGATGCCCGCTACCTGCGGGGCGGCGCCGACCAGGAGATCATGGCCGCCGTGGCCCGGGGCCGGGCCCTGCCCAGCGAGCAGCTGAGGGTCGCCCAGGTCGACCAGGTGAGCAAGGAACTGCGGCCGGCGGTGGCGCTGGCGTCGGCGTGGGTGGCCCAGCTGGCCCGGGACGAGGAGGTCGACGCCGCCCTTCTCGCCACTCGCAGCGACGTGGTCGAGTTCTTGTCTTTCAAACCCCAGGCGCGCCTCGGGCAAGGGTGGCGGGCCGGGCTGGTCGGTGCGCCGCTGCGCAAGCTGGCCCGTGGCGCCGCCTCGCTGGCCCTGGACGGGCACGGGCGCCTGCTCATGGAGGACAGGCCGTCGCCGGGCCGGGCCGTCCCCGCCGGGCCCCTGGGCGCCGAGGCCTAGGGGCCCGGCCCCGCTTAGCGGTTGCCTGCCCCCTGACCCCCGGCCTCGTGGCTGCCGGCCCCCTGTTCGCCGGCCTCCCGGCCAACCTGGCGGGCGCTTTCGGGCCGTAAGTCGACCGTCAGGGTCAGGATGCCCCCCTCCAGCAGGGCGCGGGCGTCGCCGATCATGGCGTAGTCCATGTAGTCGGTACGGGCCTGGTCTACGAACCGCTTGCGGTCAACACCTTCGAGGGGGGGCACGCCCCGTTGGCGCACGGCGTGGGCTCGGTCCCGGAAGCGCTGGAGCATGGCGTCGACATCTAGTTCAGCGGCCATAAGCTCAAATGCTAGGGCCACGGCCTACCGGGCAGGTGCGGCGTTTACATTTGGGACCGAGATGGCAGTAGGCTGCCCATGTCTCGCACGTCTCGCTCAGGAGTCATTGTGAAAAAGGGACGGCACCGGCGCTTCGAAGAAGCGCGTAGTTTGAAGCGGTCTGTGGAAGCGGTAGTCGAACCATGCCCGGAGTGCCGGGCGATGCCGGGCACCGAGCATGCTTCGTGGTGCCTGGCCATGGAGGACGAGGAAGAGCCAGAGGGCGAGGACAGTGCGGAGTTCGACCACAGTCCAGAGCTCGACCGCACCGACAGTCACCAGTACTGACGGGGCGGCGCTGACCTAGACGGGGACCGGCGGGGCCCTGGTGGCGCGCCCTGGGTACGGCGTCGGAGGAGGCCGCCTGGTAATGGGCCGAGAGGCCTTTCGCCCGTCCCGTACCATGGTGTGGTGGCCACCAGCCCTGCACCGCGCCGAGAACCGGCGTACCCCCGGGTAACCGATAAACCCGACTTTCCCGCCGTAGAGCGCGAGATCCTGGCCTACTGGTCGCAGGACGGCACTTTTGAGGCGTCCATAAAGGCCCGCAGCGGGGCTGAGGAGTTCGTCTTCTACGACGGGCCCCCCTTTGCCAACGGCCTGCCGCACTATGGCCACCTGCTGACCGGGTACGTGAAGGACGCCGTGCCCCGCTACCAGACGATGCGGGGCTGGCGGGTCGAAAGGCGCTTCGGGTGGGACTGCCACGGTTTGCCGGCGGAGATGGAAGCGGTGCGGGAGCTCGACCTGCCCGGCCGGGCCGACATCGAGCGCTACGGCATAGCCCGCTTCAACGAGTACTGCCGGGCCTCGGTGCTGCGCTATACCAGCGAATGGGAGCGTTATGTCACCCGCCAGGCCCGGTGGGTCGATTTCGCCCACGACTACAAGACCATGGACCTCTCCTACATGGAGAGCGTCATGTGGGCGTTCCGCCAGCTGCACGAAAAGGGCCTACTGTACGAGGGCTTCCGCGTGCTGCCGTACTGCTGGGAGTGCGAGACGCCCCTGTCCAATTTCGAGACCAGGGTCGAAAACGCCTACCGGCCCCGCCAGGACCCCGCCGTCACGGTGGCCGTCGAGCTCTCCGCCCCCGGCCCCGGCCACGCCGCCGAGGCCCTCTTCGGCGCCGGCCTTCCCGTCCGGGCGCTGGTGTGGACGACGACGCCCTGGACCCTGCCGTCCAACCTGGCCTTGGCCGTGGGCGCCGACATCAGCTACGCCGTGCTCGAGACCGAGGAGGCCCGCTACGTCGTGGCTGACGCCCGCCTCGAAGCGCTGGGCGACGTCCTCGAAGCAGCCCTGCCCGGCCTGCGCCGGGTGGCCACGGTCGAGGGGAGCGAGCTGGCCGAGCTGGCCTACCGCCCACTGTTCGATTTCTTCACCGGCCAACCCGGCGCGTTCGTGGTCCTGACGGCCGACTTCGTCTCCACCGAAGAGGGCACGGGCATCGTGCACCTGGCCCCCGGCTTCGGCGAGGACGACCAGCGGGCCTGCGAGCAGGCCGGCATAGCCGTGGTCTGCCCCATCGACTCTCGCGCCCGGTTCACCGCCGAGGTACCGCCCTACCAGGGCGTACAGGTCTTCGAGGCCAACCGGGCCATAATCGCCGACCTGAGACGGGCCGGTGCCCTGGTGCGCCACGAGACCTACGAGCACTCCTATCCCCACTGCTGGCGCACGGACACCCCTCTGGTGTACAAGGCCGTCAGCTCCTGGTTCGTGCGGGTGACAGCCATCAAGGAGCGGATGCTGCAGTTGAACCAGGGGATCAACTGGGTCCCGGCCTACATGCGCGACGGTGCCTTCGGCAAGTGGCTGGAGGGCGCCCGGGACTGGTCGATAACCCGTAACCGCTTCTGGGGCTCGCCCATACCGGTGTGGAAGAGCGACGACCCGAGGTACCCCCGCACCGATGTGTACGGGAGCCTCGACGAGCTCGAAGCCGACTTCGGCGTGCGCCCGGCCGACCTGCACCGCCCCGGCATAGACGACCTGGTGCGCCCGAACCCCGACGACCCGACCGGGCAGTCGGTGATGCGCCGGGTCGAAGACGTGCTCGACTGTTGGTTCGAGTCCGGCTCGATGCCTTTCGCCCAGGTCCATTACCCCTTCGAAAATGTGGACTGGTTCGAGAGCCATTTCCCCGCCGATTTCATAGTGGAGTACGTGGGCCAGACGCGGTGCTGGTTTTACACGCTGCACGTGATGGGCACGGCCCTGTTCGACAAGCCGCCGTTCCTCAATTGCATGGCCCACGGCGTGATCCTCGGCTCGGACAAGCAAAAACTGTCCAAGCGCCTGCGCAATTACCCCGACCCTGACGAAATGTTCGCCGTGTTCGGGGCGGACGCTATGCGCTGGTTCCTGCTTTCTTCGCCGGTCGTGCGCGGCGGGGACATCGTCGTCGAGCGCAAGGGGCCCTCCGAGGCGGTGCGGGGCGTCCTCAACCCGCTCTGGAACGCCTGGAAGTTCTTCGCCATGTACGCCAACGCCGACGCTCACCGGGGCCGCCTGACCTGTGAAGCCGTCGAGGTCCTGGACCGTTACATCCTGTCCAAGCTGCGCCTGCTGGTCGAAGAAGTCACCGAGGCCATGGACGCCTATGACCTGTACCGGTCGTGCGCGCTCATAACCGCCTTCCTCGACGCTCTCAACAACTGGTACATACGGCGCAGCCGGGACCGTTTCTGGAGCCGGGTGGGGGCCAGCCAGGCCTCGGACTCGGCCAAGTCGGCCGCTTACGACGTCCTGTACACCGTGCTGCACACTTTTTGCCGGACGGTGGCGCCGCTGTTGCCCATGCTCAGCGAGTCGGTCTACCGGGGCCTCACCGGTGAGCGCAGCGTGCACCTGGCCGACTGGCCCGACGTGTCCTGCCTGCCGGCCGACGCCGCCCTGGTGGCGCACATGGACACCGTACGGGAGGTGTGCTCGGCCGGTCACTCCGTGCGCAAGGCGCGCGAGCTGAGGGCCCGCCTGCCGCTGGCCTCGGTCACCGTGGCCGGCCCCCGGGCCCCGGCCCTGGCCCCGTACCGCGGGCTCATCGCCGACGAGCTCAACGTCAAGGAGGTCCGCCTGGTCGAAGAGGTCGACGAGGTGGCCGACCTCGTGCTCCAGGTCAACCCGGCGGTGCTCGGGCCCCGGCTGGGGGCCAGTACCCAGCACGTCATAGGCGCCGTCCGCCGTGGTCAATGGACGCGCCTGCCCGCCGGCGGGGTCGAGGTGGCCGGTCACGTGCTGGCCGAAGAGGAGTACTTCCTTTCTCTCGTGCCCCGGGACAAGGACTCCAGCCGGTCGCTGCCCGGCAACGACCTGGTGGTGAGCCTTTCCCTGGAGATGAGCGCCGAGCTCGAACTGGAAGGCCAGGCCCGCGACCTGGTCCGCCAAGTCCAAGAGGCGCGCAAGAAGGCGGGCCTGGACGTCTCTGACCACATAAGGCTGAGCCTCGAGCTCACCCAGGTCCCCGAAATGCGCCAGGCCGTGGCCGCCCACCGGGAGATGGTGGCGGGCGAGACGCTGGCCGGTGAGATCCATTTCGTGCACCAGCCGCCGCCGGGGGGGGAGGAAGTCTCCTTACCGGACGGGAGGTCCTATTACATAGGGGCCGAGAAGCTCGACGACGACCGAGGCTTTTGAAAGGCGCCTCCGGCGAGGTGCGGTGCGCGAAGCTTTGGCCCCATGACCACCACCGCACCTGACGCCGCACTCGAGCAGCCCTCAGAGACGCACCATCATGTCCCCGCCTTCGGGTTCACCAAGCACGGCCACGCCGTGCACGCCAAGGTCTACGACCACCTGCCGGAGCACTCGGCCTACGCCCGGTTCAACAAGAAGGTAGCGCTGTGGATCACCGAGAACGTCGGCACCATGACGTGCTTTTGGATCTTTTGCGTCATAGCCCTGCTGGCCTTGCCGGCGGCCCTGGTGGAAGCGAAGGTCATCTCGCCCACCATCGGCATTATCGGCGAGGCCGGGTTCGTGATCATCGTCGAGTGGCTAGCCCAGAGCTTCATCCAATTGGTCCTGCTGCCCGCCCTCATGGTGGGCCAGAACCTGCAGAACGTGGCCGCCGACGCCCGCTCGGCCAAGACCTTCGAGGACGTCGAGCGCATCATTGACCTGCTCGATGCCCACACCCAGGGGGGCGTGAAGGACATCCTCGAGGCCATCGCCGACTTGAAGGCGGCCGTCGTCGCCCCTAACGGAGCGGACGGGAAGAGCTAACGCTCGGCGGGGACGGGCCGGGAGCCCAGGAGCAGGGCGGTGCCGGCCAGGGAGACGACCACGCCCCCGATGAGCAGGCCGGCCCCGGCACCGGCGGGCAGGTCCTGGCGGTACAGGACGAACCCGGCGGCGATGAGCCCGAGCGAGGCCACCGAAGCGTTGGTAGCCGAGACGCTGGCGGCGTTGGCCCGGCGGAACGCCTGCTGGAGGAGGCTCTGTGCCCACACCGACATGAGCACCATCAGCCACAGGCCGGCACTGGGCAAGACGGCGGTCAACCCGCCCACGCCGTACAAGGCGAAACGGTCCCCGATCTCCTTGGTGAACACGCCGGTGCCGGCGAAGAGCAAGCCCACCGCCGCTCCCGTGGCCACGCCCGCCGCCCGCCGCCGGTGCTCGCCCGGGGCGCTGGCCCACCGGGAAGAAAACGAGGCCACCAGCCCGGCGGCGAGCATGCAGGTGGCGCCCACGGCGAGCTCGGCCCCGTTGGAAAGCGGCTTGCGCACGACGGCGCTGTGGGCGGCGCCGACGGCCGTGATGATGCCGCCGGCGGTGGCCAGGGCCACGCCGACGAGCTCGGGCCGGCTGAAGCGCTCGTCCAGCCAGCGGCCCCCGCCCACCACGAGCAGGCCCCGCCCGGCGTTGCGCAGGGTGGCCACGATGGGCACGGGGGCCAGGGCCAGGGACGCCGCCTCCCCCACCCAGGCGAGCGCGCTCAGTACCATCGCCGCCAGCCACCCCGGCCGTCGGGCCAGGGCGGCCAGGAGCCGCAGGCCCGTGCGGGCGGTGGCCGTGCGCATGCCTTCCCGCTTCTCGAGCCAGGCGGCGGTGGCATTGAACATGCCCGATATGAGGGCGAGTAGGCTACCGACGAGCACCATGGCTTAGCGGCGGGACATCGGAGGGGCAGTGAAAGTAGGGCACGAAAGCGCGTATGACGGTCACAGACGCTAACGTCCCTCGGCGCGTCCTGATCATCTCAGCAGAGATGGGTGAGGGCCACAATGCGGCCGCCGCCGCCCTCACCGAAGCCATCGAGGAATGCTGGCCGGGGTGCGTGGTCCTCAGGCTCGACACGATGGAGCTGCGAGGCGTGCGTTTTGCCCGGGCCGCCCGGTGGGCCTACGGTTTCCAACTTTCGGTCTTGCCCTGGAGCTATGAGATCTTTTACGACCGGCTGTCCCGTTCCCAACGGTTCGCCGGCGCCGCCCGGTCTTGCGTGGGCGCCTTCTTCGGTCGCCGGTTGGCCAAGGCCGTGGCCGGCAGTGACCCCGACCTCGTCATATCGACCTACCCTTTTGGCTCGGCCGCTTTGGACTGGATGAGGGAAAAAAGGGGTTACTCCACGGTCACCGTTACATATTGCCCGGCTTTCCATGTCCATCCCTTGTGGGCATATGGCGGCATCGACCTTCATTTTGTTATGTACGACACGGCCGCCGACGACGCCCTTTTGCCCGGTTTCGAGCAGACGATGCGCCTGGGGGCGCCCCCGGTGCGCCGGGGTTTCGGCCGTCTCCGCCGGGAAGAAGCCCGAGAGCTCCTCGGGCTTCCGCCCGAGGACTTCGTGGTCTTGATGACGGGCGGCGCCTGGGGCCTGGGCGATATCGCCCCCGGCGTCGAAGCATTGGTCAAGCTGGAGCCGCCGGTGCACGCCGTCGCCGTGTGCGGGAAAAACGCCGGCCTGGAGGAGGCTTTAGGGTCAGTGGCGGCGGCCCACAGCGGCCGCTTGACCGTCTACGGCTACGTCTCGACCTTGCCCGAGCTCATGGCCGCGGCCAACGTTGTGGTCACCAACGGTGCCGGCGTCACCGTGCTCGAGGCGTTGCGGACCCCGAGGCCGACGGTCGCCTTTGCCCCCCTGGTGGGGCACGGCACCGCCTCCACTACGGAAATGGTGCGGCGCAACCTGGCCGTAGAGGCGCGTAACGTGCCCGAGCTCGTCGAGCAGATCCGCCGGCTGCGCACCGACGCCGACTTGCTGCACAGCATGGAGCGGGCGGGCGAGTCATGGCTGCAGGGCCGGGACCTGGCCCGCAGCCTGGGCGAGATCCAGGCCCTTTACGCCACCCGTGACACCCCAGCGGCCGGCGCCCCGGTCTCATCGCTCCAATCGGGCCACGTCCAGGCCGGGCCGCCGGGCGGTCGGTAGGCCAGTGACCTGGACGAAGGAGCTTCCCTCGGCATAGCTCAGGGTATTGGCGCAGCCACCGTCGGCGTGAGCCTGGTACGTGAGCCCTACCGAGGTCGCCGTGAACACCTGGCCGGGCCCGGCGCCGGCCAGGAGCGAGGTCCAACGGGCGGCCGTCGGCGGGTCGTCGCAGTCGGCGAACACCTCTGCCCAAACAACCGGGTGGTCGAGGCCGGTGGCCGGTACCAGCAGGTCCCTGATCACGGTGGCCTGCCCGGTGCTCAGGTCGGTCACCTCCGAACGCCAGGCGCCAGGGCCCGGCGACCACACCCGGAATCGGTACGGATGGCCAGGCGACCAGGGGAAATGACGGGTGTGGGGCCCGTCGACGGGGGGGAGGTCCGAGCCCGTGCCGTCCAGGACGCCGCCTCCGGCATGGTAGCCGCCCCAGTTGACGGCCCCGGCCGGGGCCCCGGGGTGCCATTGGAGCCCGGTGTGCCCTGCTCCGAGGTCCCGGCCCTGGTCCACGAAGGAGACTTGGAGCGCCCAGAAGTACAACTTGGGCACGGCCGGGGCGCGGGTCACCTCGAGCACAGCGCTCACTTCTTGAAAGGGCCCGGCCGGCACCTGCCACCAGAGGTGGAACGACGACGCCCCGTTCGGTGAAGTAGGCGGCCCCGCCAGTCGTTCCCGGGGTTGGCCGAAACGGGACAACCAGCTCACTTCGCTGAACCTATCGGACGGGGCCCTCCTCGTGGCGCCAGCTGGCTAACGCAAGTGTGAAGCCAAAAAACTGGCACTCCCGGCAATCAACTCCACCACATCCGAGCCCAACAAGGAGGTAATACTGCAATTAACAACGGGAGGCCACGGCCCAGGTCCCGCCCCGCACCGTCTTCTAGCGCGCCGGCCCCGCCGCCCCCGCCGGCCCCGCCGGCACCGGGCGCCGGGCTGCTCTCGTAGCCGAGAAGGCGGCGGCCAGCACCATCACACCCATGGAAGTGTAAAAGGCGGTGTGAAGGCCGGTCGTGAACGCCACCGCCAGCTTGCCGTGCAGCTTGGCCGTGCCTACGAAGATGGCGAACGCCAGCCCCCGCGAGATGGACCGCGAGGCGACCAGGATGGCCATCGAGAACGAGAAGACCATGCCGATGTTGGCGAAGGTCCTCAGCATCCCTGAGGCCACGCCGAAGACCTGCGGCTTCACCGCTCTCATAAGGGCGGCGGTGTTGGCGGGGAAAAACCCGCTGGCCCCGACGCCGTTGAGCACGCTCGCCAGTACCACGACCCACAGCCCGGTACCGACCGAAAGGCGCGAATAAACCAGGAGGGCCACGACCTGGAGGGAAAGCCCGGCGGTGGCCGGCAGCACGGGGCCCCGACGATCGGCCAGGCGGCCGGCCAGTGGGCCGACGGCGCTGCCCACGACGTACCCGGGCACCAGCAACAGGGAGGCGTGGATCGGCGTCAGGCCTCGGGGGCCCTGGAGGTACATGATCACCAGGAACAACACGCAGAAATTGGCGAGCCCCTGGAACAGGGACGCCAGCAGTGTCGGCGTCACCGTGGGCACGCTCAGCAGGGAGAGGTTTAGCATCGGCTCGGCCCGGCGGTGCTCGACCAGCGCGAAGGCGGCCACCAGGACGACCCCGCCGACCAGGAAGCTGGTGGTGACGGTGTCGAAGGAAGACGTCGCCAGCCGGGTGATGGCCCACAGCACCCCGAACAACCCGAGGCCCAAAGAAGCCATCCCTATCAGGTCGAGGCGGTGCTTGGTCCGCTGGCCGGTGTCCTTCAGTACCCGGAAAGCGAGCGTGACGCCGAAAGCGCCGATGGGCACGTTGATCCAGAAGATCCAGCGCCAGGACAAGTAAGTGACCATGGCGCCGCCGACGACTATGCCCAGGACGGCGCCGATGCTCCAACCGACGGCGTTGTACCCGTAGGCCTTGCCCCGCCGTTCAGGAGGGAAAAGGTCGGCGATGACGGCACCGCTGTTGGCCGTCATCAATGCGCCACCGATCCCCTGGAGGATACGGAAGCCGACGATCGAGCTCTGGTCCCAAGCCAGCGCGCACAGGGCGGAGCCGATGATGAACACCAAGAAGCCGGCCTCGTACATGCGCACTCGGCCGAACATGTCTCCCAGGCGTCCCACCTGGGTGGCGAGCAGGGTGATGACGAGCAGGTAGCCGATCACGACCCAGATCACGGAATTTATCGCCACGTGGAGGCCCCGCTCGATCTCGGGCAGGGCGAGAACGACGATGGTGGTGTCGACGGCGGTGATGAGCACGCCGAGCATGACGACGGCGAGGCCGAGCCCGGGACGGGTGGCGGCGGTCCCGGCCTGAGCCTTCCCCGGTGGCGGCCCGGAGGGGCGCGGGCTCCCGTTGACCAGCCCGGGCCCGGGCCGGGCGCTCACGCCGCCATCCAGGCGTGCCGCTTCTGGTCCGCCAGCGGCGCCCACGCCGCCGGCCATTTCTTGCGCAAGGCACGTTGGCGTTCCTGGGCGCGGGCCGCCAGTTCCCCGGCGGCCAGGCCGGAGGCGAACACCACGGCGGTCCGGGTGCGGCTCGGGACGCGGGTCGGCCCGTCACGCAACCACTGTTCGGTCACGGCGGCGTCGTGCAGCTCACCGAGCACGTCCTGCAGGCGGGCGGCGGCCTTGCCTGTGCGTTTGGCGGCGTCGCGGTGGGCGGCCGGGGCTACGAACAGGGCCGCTACCTCCGACAGGTAGCGCAGGCGTTTGGCCTGGATGCGCACCTGGTGCAGAGCGGTGTCGGGCGGCTCGTCGCCCAGCCGTCGCACGGCCTTGCGGACAGCCCGCCACTGGTGGAGGGCGAGGGCGGGCAGGCCGCTGGCGGCGGGCTGGGCTAGCCGGGCCCACAAGCCCGCCGGCACCCCCGGTCCCCCGGCCGGGGCTTGGTCTGCCGGTACCGGCCCGCTCGCCACCTGGCCGGGCCGGGCGCCCGTCGCCGACGCCAGAGCGTCCAAAGACCGCAACACTTCCACGTACCGCTCGGTGGCCAAAGCGGCCAGCAACGCCTCTTGCCCCTGGCGTTGGTCGTCCTCTGCCGCCGCCAGCAAGCTCGCCGCGCCCATGTGGTCGGCGGTAGGCAGCGCTGAGCACTCCTGGACCAGGCCCTGGAGGCGCACGTCGGCATCGCGGACGGCCCCGAGGGCGGCGCCCAGCCATTTCAGCTCGTCGCGCAGTTCGGCGGACCACGTCTCGGGGGTGTCGTCGGGCTCGCCCGGGGGCGTGGCCACCAGGGGCGCGAAAGAGCGCAGGACGCTGCGCAGGCGGCGGACGCCCACTCGGGCCTGGTGGACGTGCTCGGGGTCGGGGTCGCCCAGGCGCATGGCGGGGTCATGGTCCAAGAGGGCGTCCAGGCACTCACGGGCCTGCTCGGCCAGGGCGTCGGACATCAGGGCGTGGGGTCGCCGAGCGCGACGGCTTCGTCCTTCGTCGCCCACCGGGGCCAACCCCGGCAAGGCCGGAGAAGTCAAAGCGGCCGCCGGTGCCGCCGGTGCCGTGGTGGCCGGCGTGGCCAGGGAAGCCATGCGGAGCACTGTGGCCAGCTTGCTCTGGCGGGCGCTGGGCCGCGCCCCGGCTAGGCGTAGGCGGTGCGCCACGGCGTCGAGGACTTCTTGCGAGCTGCCCTCGGCCAGCTCCACCTCAAGCTCGACGAAGCGGATCTTGTCGTGGTCACCGGGGCCATCGCCGGTGCCGACAGGGCCGTGGCCCGCGGGCGGGAGGGCGCGGCCGGTGACAGTGTCGTGGTCGATCTCGGCCAGGTTGCGGCCGTCCGAGGTCCGTAGCTCGGTCCTCTCCCGGGTGGTGCTCAGCTGGGCCACCGGGGCCAGGGGGAGCCCAAGTGTCACCGCCCGGAGGAACCGGGCCGCTTCCGGGTGAGGCGGCAGCGGAGGGGGGCCGGCTAGGTGGGCGCCGGCCGGGCGGCGCCGTCCCGAGCGGGGGGCGACGCCCGTGGCACGGGCGTCGCCGGTGGCCTCGGCCGCCGGCCACGTCAGCTCGGTGCGGACGAGGACCGTCCCGTCCGATGGCGTTGAGGAAGGCAGTTTTATGGTCCAAATGCCCGTGGCCGGGCCATCGCCGGCACCTGCTGCCCCGACGTGGTCGGCCTCCGCTTCCCGGCGGAAGCGCAGGGTTATGTGCCGTCTGGCCAGGTGGGAGCCGGCGGTGTCGTAGTAGATGGCGTCGAGGGAGAGCGCAGGCAGGGGCACGGCCCTGACACCGGGGAACAGGCCAGTGAGGTCGGGCAGGGCCCAGCCCGGTTCGACCTCGAGCTTGACCTCCTGCTCCAAGTGCTGCACAGTGACCCCAGGATATCGACTGCTATTTCAGTGCCAAGCCCACAGGTACTTCAGTGCCAAGCCCACAGGCCTGGCCGAGCCGGCCCCCCGGGCGTCAGGGGCCAAGGGCCAGGCTGTCCGGGGCCAGCTCAGGCCACTAGGCTTTCGCGCCTGCCATGACCGGGACGAGCCGCGGGACGCCGAACGCCGGGCTGCGGGCTGCCCCGCTGGCGGAATGGACGACCCTGCGCCTGGGCGGCCCGGCCGACCTGTTGGTCGAGGTGGACGCCGTGGGCTCGTTGGGCGAGGTCCTCGAGGACGCTGATGTCGCCGAAAGCCCCGTGCTGGTGCTGGGGGGAGGTAGCAACCTCGTCGTCTCGGACGAAGGCTTCCCCGGCACGGTCGTGCGCGTGGGCATGAAGGGCGTTCATGTTGAGAGCGACGGCGACGTGGCTCTGGTCCGAGCGGGTGCGGGCGAGGACTGGTCGAGCCTGGTCAGTTTCTGCGTCGAAGAAGGGCTGTCCGGCATCGAGTGCCTGAGCGGCGTACCGGGCCTGGCCGGCGGGGCGCCGGTGCAAAACGTGGGCGCCTACGGCCAGGAGGTGGCGGAGACGATCGTAGGCGTAAAGGTCTGGGACCGGCGCGCCCGGCGCGGCCGGGACCTGGCCCCGTCCAATTGCGGCTTTACCTATCGGGACAGCATTTTCAAAAGGCGGTCCCGCTACGTGGTGACCGAAGTGACCTTCCGCCTGCGGCGTTCGGCCCGCTCCCGGCCTCTGCGCTACGCCCAACTGGCCCGGCACCTGGGCCGGGAGCTGGGCCAGGACGCGCCGCTGGAGCTGGTGGCGCAAGCCGTGCTGGACCTGCGCCGGAGCAAGGGCATGGTGCTGGACGGCACCGACCCCGACACTCGCAGCGCCGGCTCGTTCTTTACCAACCCCGTCCTCGACCGCGCCGGGCTGGCCCGTCTGGTGGACATGGCGCCAGGGGTGCCGACGTTCCCGGCTCCGGCGGGCACCAAGGTGGCGGCGGCCTGGTTGGTCGAAAAAGCCGGGTTTGCCAAGGGGTACCGCCTGGGCGGCGCCGCTATCTCGGCCAAGCACGCCCTGGCCCTGACGGCCCGGGACGGCGGTACCACGGCCGATCTCCTGGCTCTGGCCCGGGCCGTGCGCGAGGGAGTGCTGGGGCGGTTCGGGGTGCTCCTGGAGCCTGAACCCGTGCTGGTGGGCGTTCATCTCTGACAGAGATACCGGTTTTTCGCCATACCTATAGGAGTGATCCGCTAGGACCGGTATTCTTGCAAGTGTCCTCGTGGCTCTCCCTGCCATATAAGGACCTTGTTCGGAGCGGGCCCCCCCTCTCGCTCCTTGAGCTAGACAAAGGGGCCGGCGCTCGCCGGCCCCTCTGTCGTTAACCGCCAGCACAGCGCTGTTCGAGCAGGAGACCGAGCGAGCGGAGCTGCTCGGCCGGGCGGTGGTAGCCCCGTTCGAGGTGGCGCACCCCGTGCAACACGGTGGGACCGGAGGCGGCGGCAGCGGCGATGACGCTCGAGAACCCGGCCCTGACGTCGGGCACGTCCACCTCGGCGCCCTGCAGTTTGGACGGGCCTCTCACCACGGCCGAGTGGAGGTAGCTCGTGTCGTGGAAACGGCAGGCCGGCCCGCCCAGGCACGTGGCGAACAGCCCGATCTCGCCGCCCATGGCCTTTAGGGCGGGCACGTAGACGAAGCGTTCTTCGTACACCGTCTCATGCAGCACGGACATGCCTTCGGCCTGGGTGAACAGCACCATCAGGGGCGTCTGCCAGTCAGTCATAAAGCCGGGGTGCACGTCGGTCGACACGGCCGCCGCGTGCAGGCCGTCGGGCGCGAACGCGGCGATGCCGAACTCGTCGATGCGGACCTGGGTGCCCATGCGCAGCAGGGTGGTGATGGCCGTGACCAGACGGTCCTGCCCGCAGCCGATGACACGAACGGCGCCGCCGGTGATCAGCCCCGCCACCAGGTAGGAAAACGCCTCGTTGCGGTCGCCCTGTAGGCGCGTGTGCGCCCCGCTCAGCCTCGCCACCCCCTCGATGATGATCCGGCGGTCGGGTGACAGCTCGATCCGGGCGCCCATGCGCTGGAGGAACAGGGCGAGCTCCAGTACCTCAGGTTCGGTGGCGGCATTGCGGATGACGGTCTTGCCCTCGGCCAGGGCCGCCGACAACAGGGCTGTTTCGGTGGCCCCCACGCTCGGGTAAGGCAGCTCGATGATGGCGCCCCGCAGCCGGTCGCAGCGCGCCCGTATGCCCTCGTCGGTGACGTCCACTTCAGCGCCGAAGGCTTCCAGGGCCTGAACGTGGAAGTTGACGGGCCGGCCCCCTATGCGGTCTCCGCCCACCATGGGCACGAAAGCCTCGCCCGTCAGGTGCAGCAAAGGCCCGAGCATGAGCACGGGTATGCGGTTGAGGCCCGTGAACGACAGGGGGACTTCGGGCTTGGCCTGTTCGGGGGGAGTGATCTCGAGCTTGCCGTCTTCCTGGGCGACCCCGGCCCCGATGGCCCGCAGGATGTCAGCTGTTATCTGGACGTCGCCGACCTCGGGCACGTTGGTGATGGTGCTCGGCCCATCGCCCAGGACGGCCGCCACCATGTGCTTGGTGACGGCGTTCTTGGAGCCGTAGACCTCGACGTCACCGATCAGGGGCCCGTTGGGCTGGATGTACCACTCGTCTGACACGACCTCGATCTTGGCAGAACCTGCCGCCCTCGTCACCGACCGCTAATAGGTAACGTTGCCCATCGCCGCCCCCGTTCCGGCCCCGCCGGTCGGCCATGGGCAACCATGGGTGGCAGAGGAGGCACGGGTTTCAGAGGAGGCACGGGTGGCAGAGGAGGATAGTGATGGAGATCGCTGACATCTTTGTGGACGCTTTCACGCGCATAAAGGAAGGTGCCGACGCCACGTTGGAAGGTCTCGGTGAGGCTGAGCTGACGTTGCGGGCCGACGCCCAGGCCAATTCGATCGCCTGGCTGGTCTGGCACCTGACCCGGGTCGAGGACGACCACGTTAGCGACGTGGCCGGTACCGAACAGGCGTGGACGGCGGAGGGATGGTCCGAACGCTTCGGGTTGCCCTTCGACAAGCGCGCCCACGGCTATGGCCACAGCAGCGAGGAGGTGGCGCAGGTGAGGGTGGGCGCCGACCTTCTCCGTGGCTACCGCGCCGCCGTGTCCCGGCGCACCCTCGAGTTCGTGAAGGGCCTGAGGCCCGGCGACCTGGACCGGGTGGTCGACCGCCGCTGGGACCCGCCCGTCACCCTGGGCGTGCGCCTGGTCAGCGTGGTCGAGGACGAGTTCCAGCACATCGGCCAGGCCGCCTTCGTCCGCGGGCTCGTCCTGCGGCGGGCCAAGAGCTCATAAGCGCGACTGCCAGCTCCGGACCAGGTCCGGCAGCTGGCCCAGGTCGGAGGGGACGGCCGAACCCAGGACCTCGCCCACCTCGGTCCACGGGGGCGGCCCGTCGAGCGGGCTGCGGACGAGCACGGACGTGCCCGCCTGGCCCACCCCGTACATGAACCAGGTGTCCGAGCTCATGTGCAGGTAGGCGCCGGCCGGAGTCATGCGTCGGGCCAGGGCCTCGTCCTCCATGGAGCGGCTCGGCGTCACCACGACCAGGCGGGCGCCCGCCGCCAGCTCGAGGGGGGCGGCGGCCATCTTTTCCCAGTGCTCCCGGCACGAGACGCACGACGTGGTCAGGAAGACGAGCAGGCTGTCGACGGTGGCGTCCCCCCGCTGCGACGGGGTGGGCGAGCTCACTCCGGCGACGGTACCAGCAACGCCGGGGGCCGGGCCCCGCCACCTGCCAGGTTCCGCCACCTGCCAGGTTCCGCCACCTGCCAGGTTTCGCCACCTGGCGGCAAAGGTGCAAGGCTCTAGAGGTGCAAATAGGCGTTCTAGGTGGTACGGGACCAGCCGGGTCGGCTATGTCCGCTCGTTTGGCGGCGGTCGGCGTGGAGGTCGTGCTCGGCTCGCGCACCCAGGAGAGGGCGGCCGAGGCCGTGGACGAGCTCACCAGACGCTGGTCTCGTTTCGACCTGGCGTTGGTCCCGGGCACCAACCAGGTGGCGGCGCAGGCCGACCTGGTCGTGCTGGCCACCCCGGTGGAAGGCGCCGTCAACACCGTCCGGGCGCTCGTCGACGAGCTGTCGGGAAAGATCCTGGTGACGATGGTCAACGCCATGGTGCGTTGGGGCGACCGGGTGGTGCCCTTGTTGCCGTACACGGGCTCGGTGGCGGTGGCGCTCTCCAGGGTCGTCCCCGAAACGCACGTAGCCGGCGCCTTTCACCACCTACCGGCCGGCCCGCTCGGGGACCCCACCTATGAGCCGGACGCCGACGTGATGGTCTTTTCGGACGTGCCCTCGGTGACCGACGAGGTCATCGCCATGGTCGGCCTCATCCCGGGCCTTCGTGGCGTCGACGTCGGCGGCCTGGGGTCGGCCCTGGCCGTCGAGGCCCTCACGGCCTGCCTTGTAGAGATCAACCGCCGCTACAAGACCCACGCCTCGCTGCGGGTGAACGGTATCGTCTGAGCGTGACGGCGCTGCGCCTCTACGACACGGCTAAGCGGCAGGTCGTGCCCTTCGAGCCGGCGGCGGGGCCCGGCGGCAAGGTGACGATCTACACCTGCGGGATAACCCCGTACGACTCGGCCCATCTGGGCCACGCCGCCACCTACCTGGCCTACGACGTCCTGCAGCGGCGGTTGCGGGACATGGGCTACCAGACGGTCCTCGTGCGCAACGTTACCGACGTCGACGACGACATCCTGCGCAAGGCGAGCGAGCTCGGGGTCTTTTACCTCGACCTGGCGGCCGAGGAAATGGCGAGCTTTTCCGCCGACATGGAGGCGCTGGGCCTCCTACCGGCAGCGAGCGAGCCCCGGGCCACCTCGGCCATCCCCGACATCCTCGGTTTCATCGGGATGGTCCTGGAAAGCGGCCATGCCTACCAGGCCGGGGGGGCCGTGTACTTCGACGTGTCGTCGTGGCCGGCGTTCGGCTCGCTGAGCCATTACGGGCGTGAACAGATGCTCGAACTGGCCCGGGAACGGGGAGGCAAGCCGGACGACCCCCACAAGGCCGACCCCCTCGATTTCGTGCTCTGGCAACCGTCGGCGCCGGGCGAGCCGGCGTGGGGCTCGCTGTGGGGAGCGGGGCGGCCGGGCTGGCACATTGAGTGCTCGGCCCTGGTGATAAGGGAGCTCGGCCTCACCATAGACCTGCACGGCGGTGGCTCGGACCTGATATTCCCCCACCATGAGTGCGAGGCGGCCCAGTCCGCCGCCGCCACCGGAGAACCGCTGGCCCGCCACTGGGTGCACACGGGCATGGTCGGTTATGAGGGGACAAAAATGTCGAAGTCCCTGGGCAACCTGGTGTTCGTGCGCGACCTGCTGAAGACCTGGGAGCCCGCCGCCGTCCGCCTGGCCGTCCTGGACCACCGTTACCGCCGGGACTGGGAGTGGGAGGAGCGCCTGCTGACCGAGGCCACCGACCGCTTGGCCCGGTGGCGGGCGACGCCCGGGGCGTCTGCGGCGCCCGGGGCGTCTGCGGCGCCCGCCCCGAGCCCGGTCGACGCTGGCGGCCGGCGCCGCTCGGCGGGCGCGGTCATCGATGACGTGAGGGCTGCGCTCGACGACGACCTCGACACCCCCGAGGCGCTGGCCGCCATCGATCTCGCCGCCGCCGCCGGCGCCGACCGGGAAGAGGTGGCCGCCGCCGCCGCCCTGCTCGGGGTCGTCCTCTAACCGCGCCCCGGGCCCCGGCGGGCGGGTACCGGCCACGGCCCCGCTACGGCGGAGGGAGCGAACGACCGCAGGGCCCGTATGATGCGGCCATGCCCCTACAAGGAGAGTACGAGCCCAGCCCGGCGCGGTGGGTAAGGGACCAGGTCCAGGAGTACGAGCGCTCGGGAGGGCAGCGGGCCAACACCCTCCGGGATACCGGCCTGCCCATCGTGATCGTGACCACCCGCGGTCAAAGATCAGGGAAGTTGCGCAAGTTCGGCCTCATGCGCGTCGAGCACGGTGGCGAGTACGCGCTGGTGGCGTCCAAGGGCGGCGCCCCCGAGAACCCGATGTGGTACAACAACTTGAAAGCCGACCCGAAGGCGCTGATGATCCAGGACGGCCCGCAGGCCTTCGATTTCGAGGCCCGTGAGGTCAGCGGCGACGAACGGGCACGCTGGTGGGAACGAGCCGTGGCCGCCTACCCGCCTTACGCCGAGTACCAGAAGAAGACCGACCGCCAGATCCCGGTCTTCGTGGCCAGCCGTCGTTCGTAGGCCTACCGGCCCCCCACATCCAGGCTGCGCCGCCCCGCCTCCGGGCTGCGGCGTCCCCCGCCTCAAGGCTGCTGCATCCCCCGCCTCAAGGCTGCGGCCCAGGTGACGCGCTCCTATCATGGGCGGGATGCCTCCCAATGGAACGCCTGCTGATGCCCGCCTGATCTCCCTGACCCTTCCCGACGGGTCCGTGCGTCGGTTGCCGGTGGGGACGACGGGCGCCCAACTGGCGGCGTCGATCGGGCCGAGGCTGGCCCAGGCGGCCATAGCCGTGGTGGTCGACGGGTCCGAACGGGACCTCGGGTGCACGTTGCCCGACGACGCCCGGGTCAGCGTGGTGACGCCGGCGTCGCCCGAAGGCCGCGTCATCCTGCGCCATTCCACCGCCCACGTCATGGCTCAGGCGGTGACCAGGCTGTGGCCGGGGGCGCGTTACGCCATCGGCCCGGCCATAGAAGACGGTTTCTACTACGACTTCGACTTGCCCGGGGGCCAGCATTTCACCGACGAGGACCTGGCCCCCATCGAAGCGATGATGCACGAGATCGTCGCCGAGGACCAGGAGTTCGTGCGTGAGGAGCACTCCATCCTCGAAGGCCTCGAGATATTCGCCGACCAGCCCTACAAACAGGAGATAATCGACGGCGTGGCCGCCCGGCCCGGGGCGGTGGGCGTCGAAGAGGAGCTCGCCGCCGAGGGTGCCGGGGCCGGGGGAGTGAGCATTTACCGCAACCCGCGGCCCGGCCCGGGGGGTGGGCCGGACTTCGTCGACCTGTGCCGGGGACCGCACGTGCCCTCCACTAAAAAGCTGGGCCATTTCAAATTGACCAAGCTGGCGGCCGCCTATTGGCGGGGCGACGAGCACCGTCCCCAGCTGCAGCGCATTTATGGCACGGCCTGGGAGTCGGCGGCAGCGTTGGAGGAGCACCTCGAGCGCGTGCAGGAAGCCGAGCGGCGCGACCACCGGCGTCTGGGCACCGAGCTCGACCTGTTCCATTTCCCGCCCGAGATCGGCAGCGGGCTGGCCGTTTTCCACCCCAAGGGGGGCCTGGTGCGCAAGGTCATGGAGGACTACTCCCGCCAGGAGCACGAGCGCCACGGCTACGAGTTCGTGTACACGCCGCACCTGGCCAAGTCCACCCTTTTCGAGATATCGGGCCACCTGGGCTGGTACGCCGAGGGGATGTACCCCCCCATGGAAATGGAAGGGGCCACTTATTACCCCAAGCCCATGAACTGCCCCATGCACATCCTCATTTACAAGTCCCGCCAGCGCTCCTACCGGGAGCTCCCGCTGCGGCTTTTCGAGTTCGGGTCGGTGTACCGTTTTGAGCGCTCGGGCGTGCTCAACGGGCTGCTGCGGGTGCGGGGCATGACCCAGGACGACTCCCACATTTTCTGCGCCCGCGAACAACTCGAGGACGAGCTGGCCAGCCTGCTGGCGTTCGTCCTGCGGGTGCTCGAGCGCTTCGGCCTGTCCGATTACGAAGCCGAGCTGTCCACCCGGCCGGAAAAATACCTGGGGTCACTGGAGGAGTGGGACCGGGCCACCGAGGCTCTGCGCAGCTCCATGGAGCGGGCCGGGATCGCCTATACCGTTACCGAGGGCGGGGGGGCCTTTTATGCCCCCAAGATCGACGTGCACGTGCGTGACGCCATCGGCCGGCGCTGGCAGGTCTCGACGATCCAGGTCGATTTCCAGATGCCGCAGCGCTTCGACATGGAGTACGTGGGCGCCGATAATGGCCGCCACCAGCCGTACATGATCCACCGGGCACTTTTCGGCTCGGTGGAGCGGTTTTTCGCCATCCTCCTCGAGCATTACGCCGGCGCCTTCCCCCTGTGGATGTCCCCGGTGCAGGCCCAGGTCCTGCCGGTGCGCGACGACCACGACGCCTACGCCGCCTCTGTTGTCGAGCACCTGCGGGCGGCCGGCTTCCGGGCCGGGACGTGGCCGGCCGACGAGCCGCTGGGGGCGCGGGTGCGGCGGGCGAAGTTGGAAAAGGTACCGTACGTGCTCGTCGTGGGCGACGACGACGTGGCCGCCGGGACCGTCGGTGTCAACAGCCGCCAGAGCCAGCGGCCCGAGCGGGGCGTGGGACTGGCCGACCTCATCGAGAGGCTACGGGCCGAAGCCGGGGCCGGCGTGGCCGCGGGGGACTGAGCGACCATGGCCGGCCTCGACCGCCTGTGGGCGGGATGGCGTGCGGAGTTCGTCGCCGGTTCGGTCGACGGTGGGAGCACCCCCGAGCGGGACCGTGCCTGTGTTTTCTGTGACATCCTGGCCAGCGGGCTGCCTGATGAGGAGACCCATATCGTCTGGCGCCATCCCTCCGGTCGTGCCCTGGCCATCCTCAACGCCTACCCGTACACGAGCGGCCACGTCATGGCCATGCCGACCAGGCACGTGGCCGAACTGGAGGACCTCAGCGCCGACGAGTCGGCCGCCCTGTGGGCGACGATGGCCGCCTCGGTGAGGGCGCTGAAGGGCGGTTTCAACCCCGATGGCATAAATGTGGGGGCCAACCTGGGCCGGGCCGCCGGGGCCGGCATCCCCGGTCATTTCCACATGCACGTGCTCGGCCGCTGGAACGGGGACACCAACTTCATGACCACGGTGGCCGATGCCCGGGTGCTGCCCGAGGCGCTGAGCGAGAGCGCCGCCAAACTGCGCGCCGCCTGGCCCGCCGGCTGAGTGGCCGGCAACCTGGTAACCAGGCAACCGGTAACCAGCGGGTAGTTAAATAGTTAATGCCGGCGTCGCTCCCGCCTAGAGGCCCGTCCCCCTCTACAGCGTCATCCCTACCGGCGGTGCGCCGCCCGGAGCGTGGGGAGAACTACAAGTGGGTGGCACTGGCCAATACCACCTTTGGCGTCGTCATGGCGACCATCGACTCGTCGATCATGTTGATCGCCCTGCCGGACATCTTCAAGGGCATCAACATCGACCCGTTGCAACCGGGCAACAGCTTCTACCTGCTGTGGATGATCCTGTCGTTCCTGGTCGTGAGCAGCGTCCTGGTGGTCTCCCTGGGCCGCCTGGGCGACATGTTCGGCCGGGTGAAGATGTACAACCTCGGCTTCGCCGTGTACACCCTCACCTCCCTGGTCCTCACCGTGGACTGGCTGAAGGGGCCGCCCGGTGCCATCTACCTGGTGGTGGGGCGGGTCTTCCAGGGCGTGGGGGCCGCCTTCCTGGTGGCCAACTCGAGCGCCATCCTCACCGACGCCTTCCCCGCCGACCAGCGGGGCATGGCGCTCGGGATCAACAACGTGGCCGGGATAAGCGGCTCGTTCCTCGGCCTGGTCCTGGGCGGCATCCTGGGGCCCATCGACTGGCGCCTGATCTTCTTGGTCTCGGTGCCCTTCGGGCTGGCCGGCACGCTGTGGGCCTACTACAAGTTGCAGGACACGTCCCCCCGCCGCCCGGCGCCCATCGACTGGCCGGGCAACATCACCTTCGCCGTCGGGCTGATCTTGGTCATGGTCGGCATCACCTACGGCATACAGCCCTACGGCGGCCGCACCATGGGCTGGACGAGCCCCACCGTGCTCGGCGAGCTGGGCGGCGGGACGGCCCTGCTGGTCGTGTTCGGCTTCATCGAACGGGCCAGTGCCAGCCCCATGTTCCGCTTGCGGCTGTTCCGCATACGGGCCTTCACCGCCGGGGTGCTGTCCAGCTTCCTGGCCGCCGTGGCCCGAGGCGGGCTCATGTTCATGCTCATCATCTGGCTCCAGGGCATCTGGCTGCCCGAGCACGGCTTTAGCTTCTCCCGTACCCCGTTGTGGGCGGGCATCTACATGTTGCCCCTGACGGCCGGGTTCCTGATCGCCGGTCCCGTATCGGGGATATTGTCCGACGTGTTCGGGTCGCGGCCGTTCGCCACGGGCGGCATGGTCGTCGCCACCATCAGTTTCGTGCTCATGGAACAGCTCCCCATCAACTTCCCGTACTGGCAGTTCGCCCTGTTGCTGTTGTTGAACGGCCTGGCCATGGGCGCCTTCGCCAGCCCCAACCGGGCCGGGGTGATGAACAGCCTCCCGCCCCAGCACCGGGGGGCGGGCTCGGGCATGAACGCCACCTTCCAGAACTCGGCCCAGGTCCTGTCGATCGGCATCTTCTTCACCCTGGTCATCGTCGGCCTGTCGGGCACCCTGCCCCAGACCATGGCCCATGGGCTGGTCTCCGAGGGCGTGCCCAGGCTGGAGGCGGCCCGGGTGGCAGGGCTGCCGCCGGTGTCCACCCTGTTCGCCGCCTTCCTCGGGTACAACCCCATGGCCCACCTGCTGCCCGCCGGCGTGCTGGCCGGCCTGAGACCGGCCCAGGCGGCCACGCTGCTCGGCCGCTCCTTTTTCCCCCACCTGATCGCCGCCCCGTTCGGGGCCGGTCTCCACACCGCCTTCGATTTCGCCGCCGGGGGCTGCGCCGTGGCCGCCCTGGCGTCGTGGTCCCGGGGCAAGCGCTATGTTCACCCGCCCGTCGTGCCTGCCCCGGTGACGGCTGGCGACGGGGCGCCCGAGGGGCCGGCCGCCGTGCCCGAGGCGGGCGCGGGAGGCGACTTCGCCGGGGCGCGGAAGTCGTCACGATAATCTGGTGCCCCCTGGATGTCCCCCGGCCTGGGGCCGTGCGGGCCAGGTACAGACGGGCCAGGTACAGACGGGCCCGGTACATACGGGCCAGGTACAGACGGGCCAGGTACAGACGGGCCAGGTATTGAGCAGAGGCCGGCAGGCGGCCCAGGTATAATGCTCGCAGAGTACGTGCCAGGTGGGCCAATGGCGTCCCGATCTGCACCCCCAGAGTCGGAAGACAACTGAAAGGCGCAGTCGACGATGTCGAGCACAATTGGTCCCCGCCCGGGCCTGCACCGGTGGGTGGGAGGCCGCCTGGGCCCCCACGAGCCGAGCTTGTACCGGCCTGAGTTCGAGCACGATGCGTGCGGGGTGGCCTTCGTGGCCGATCTTCATGGCCGCCCGAGCCACGCCCTGGTCGAAATGGGCCTGGCCAGTTTGTGCCAGCTCGAGCACCGGGGGGCCAAGGGCGCCGACCCCGCCACCGGGGACGGGGCCGGCCTGCTCGTCCAGGTGCCGGACCGTTTCCTGCGCGCCTGCCTGGACGTAGAGCTACCCGGGCCAGGCTATTACGCCACCGGGATAGCCTTCCTGCCCGCCGGCGCCGGGGAGGCAGACAATGCCTGTGCCCGCTTTGATGCCGTGGCCGGGGAGGAAGGCCTGTCGGTGCTGGCGTGGCGGCCCGTGCCCGTCGAGGCCGGGATGCCCGGGGCGGCCGCCCGGGCCGTGATGCCCGTCTTGCGCCAAGTGGTGGTGGCCGGCCCGGCGGGGGAGAGCGGCCTGGCCCTGGACCGGCGGGCGTACCTGGCCCGCAAGCGGGCGGAGCACGAGGTCCCCGGCCTGTACTTCTCCTCCCTGTCGGCCCGGACGCTCGTCTACAAGGGGATGTTGACGGCCCCGCAGCTCGGGCAGTTCTACCACGACCTTTCCGACCCCCGTCTCGAGTCGGGCCTGGCCCTGGCCCACGCCCGCTTTTCGACCAACACCTTCCCGAGCTGGCCCCTCGCCCACCCGTACCGCTACGTGGCCCACAACGGCGAGTTCAACACCGTCCAAGGCAACCGCAACTGGATGCGCACCCGTGAGGCCATGCTGGCCAGCGACCTGTTCCCGGGGGACCTATCGCGGATCTTCCCGATCGTCACGCCCGGCGGCAGCGACTCGATGAGCTTTGACGAGGTGCTGGAGCTGCTGCACCTGAGCGGCCGGTCACTGCCTCACGCGGTGTTGATGATGGTGCCCGAAGCCTGGGAAAACAAGGACGACCTGCCAGCGGCGCGCCGGGCGTTCTACCAGTTCCACGCCTGCGTGATGGAGCCCTGGGACGGCCCCGCGGCCATCGCCTTCACCGACGGCACGGTGGTGGGCGCCCAGTTGGACCGCAACGGTTTCCGGCCTCTGCGCTACTGGGTGACCGACGACGACCTGGTGGTCATGGCGTCCGAGGTCGGTGTGCTCGACCTGCCGGCGTCGAAGGTGGTGCTGAGGGGCCGCATCCAACCGGGGCGCATGTTCCTGGTCGATACCGCCGCCGGGCGCATCGTCGACGACGAGGAGATAAAAGACGGCCTGGCCAGCGAGCACCCGTACGAAGATTGGTTGGCGGCCCGGCGCATAAACCTCGAGGACCTCCCCCTGCGCCGCGCCCTGACGCCGCAGTACTCCCGTCTGGTCAGCTTCCAGCGCCAGTTCGGCTACACCGAGGAGGAGATCCGCCTCGTTTTCGAGCCCATGGTGCGCACCGGGGCCGAGCCGGTGGCGTCCATGGGCGACGACACGCCCTTGGCCGTGCTATCCCGCCGTCCCCGCCTTCTCTACGACTATTTCCGCCAGCTCTTTGCCCAGGTCACCAACCCGCCGCTCGACGCCATCAGGGAGGAGCTCATCACCTCGATGGCGTCTTCGGTCGGGCCCGAGGGCAACTTGTTGGCCCCCGGCGCCCAGTCCTGTCACCAGATCAGGATGCCGGGACCGGTGCTGACCAACGACGAGCTGGCCACCCTGCTGTACGTGGACGAGGACGGGCTGGTGCCGGGTTGGCGGACCTTTGCCGTCGACGGCCTTTTCGCCGCCCGGGGCGAGGCCACACCGGGCGAGCGCCTGCGCCACGCCCTCGAGCGGGTGTGCGCCCAGGTCGAAGAGGCCATCGTCGACGGGGCCAGCGTGGTGGTGCTCTCGGACCGCCATGCCAATGCCGAGGCCGTGCCCGTGCCCTGCCTGCTGTTGGTGTCCGCCGTGCACCACTACCTGGTCGACAAGAAGCTGCGCACGAGGGTGGGCCTGATCGTCGAGACGGGCGAGGCCCGCGCCGTGCACCACGTGGCCTGCCTGATCAGTTACGGGGCCGCCGCCGTCAACCCTTACCTCGCCTTCGACACTGTCGTCGACCAGGTGCGCCGGGGCGCCATCGGGGGTATGTCCGACCGCAAGGCCCTGCGCCATTACATGAAGGCGCTCAGCAAGGGCGTCCTCAAAACGATGTCGAAGATGGGCATCTCGACGGTGGCGTCGTACACCGGCGCCCAGGTCTTCGAGGCCGTGGGCTTGGCCGCGGACGTGGTCGAGCGCTATTTCCAGGGGACGGTCACCCAGGTCGAGGGGATCGGGCTGGAGGGGATAGCGGCCGAGGCCCTGGCCCGGCACCGGACGGCCTGGCCCGAGCGGCCCAGCGAGCTCGCCCATCGCGACCTCGACCCGGGCGGGGCCTGGCAGTGGCGCCGGGAGGGCGAGTCCCACCTCTTCAACCCCGAGACGGTCTTCAAGCTCCAGCACTCCACCCGGGCCAAGAGCTACAAGATCTTCAAGGAGTACACGCACGCCGTCGACGACCAGACCCGCAACCTGGCCACGTTGCGGGGGTTGTTGCGGATCCGCCCGGCGTCCGAGACGGGCCGCAAGCCCTTGCCCCTCGACGAGGTCGAGCCGGTGAGCGAGATCGTGAAGCGCTTCGCCACCGGCGCCATGTCCTACGGGGCCATTTCCAAAGAGGCCCACGAGACCCTAGCCATCGCCATGAACCGCATAGGGGGCAAGTCCAACAGCGGCGAGGGTGGCGAAGAGCCCGAGCGGAACGTGCCCGACGCCAACGGCGACAGCCGGCGCAGCGCCATCCGCCAGGTGGCGGCGGGCCGTTTCGGGGTCACCAGCGGCTACCTCGTCAACGCCGACGACATCCAGATAAAGATGGCCCAGGGCGCTAAACCGGGCGAGGGCGGCCAGCTGCCGGGCAAGAAGGTCTACCCCTGGATCGCCAAGACGCGCTACTCGACGCCCGGGGTGGGGCTCATCTCGCCGCCCCCTCATCACGACATTTACTCGATCGAGGATCTTGCCCAGCTGATCTACGACTTGAAGAACGCCAACCCCCGTGCCCGCATCAACGTGAAACTGGTGTCGGAGACCGGTGTCGGCACCGTGGCCGCAGGCGTGGCCAAAGCCCACGCCGACGTCGTGCTCATATCCGGCCACGACGGGGGCACCGGGGCTTCGCCCATGAGCTCGACCAAGCACGCTGGCGGTCCCTGGGAGCTCGGCCTGGCCGAGACGCAGCAGACGCTGCTGCGCAACGAGCTGCGGGACAGGGTCGTCCTCCAGGTCGACGGGTCCATGAAGACGGGCCGCGACGTCGTGGTGGCGGCGCTGCTGGGGGCCGAGGAGTACGGGTTCTCGACCGCCCCCCTGGTGGTGGAGGGTTGCATAATGATGCGCGTCTGCCACCTGGACACCTGCCCGGTGGGTGTGGCCACCCAAAACCCCGAACTGCGCCAGCGCTTCAGCGGTACGCCCGACCTCGTGGTCAATTTCTTCGAGTTCGTGGCCGAAGAGGTGAGGGAACTGCTGGCCGAGATGGGCTTTAGGACCCTGGAGGAGGCCATCGGCCATGCCGAGGTGCTGGCCGCCGCCGTGGTCCCCGCCGACCACCCCAAAGCGGCGGCCCTAGACCTTTCCCGTATCCTGTGCCCGCCGCCGTCGGGGGTGGCCCTGACCTGTGTGCGCAAGCAGGACCACGACCTCGAGCACACCCTGGACGCCAAGTTGACCGAGGCCTGCCGGGCCGCCCTGGACGACGGTAGCCCTGTGCGCGGTTCGTGGCCGGTGGCCAACTCCAACCGCGCCGTCGGCACCATGCTCGGTTCGGAAGTGACCCGCCGGTACGGGGAAGAGGGCTTGCCCCCGGGCACCATCGACCTCGAGCTCAGTGGATCGGCCGGCCAGAGCTTCGGCGCCTTCCTGCCCCGGGGCCTGACCCTGCGCTTGTTCGGCGATGCCAACGATTACCTGGGCAAAGGACTGTCGGGAGGGCGCATAGTGGTCCAGCCCTCGCCTTATGGGCCGGACGGTTTTGTGGCCGAAGCCAACATAATTGCCGGCAATGTGATCGGTTACGGCGCCACCAGTGGGGAGATATTCGTACGGGGCGTGGTGGGCGAGCGTTTCTGCGTGCGTAATTCGGGCGCCCTGGCCGTCGTCGAGGGCGTGGGCGACCACGGTTGTGAGTACATGACCGGAGGGCGGGTGGTGGTGCTCGGGCCGACCGGGCGCAATTTCGCCGCCGGCATGTCGGGAGGTTATGCCTACGTGTACGACCCCCACGGGCGCTTTGCGTCCCGCGTCAACCTCGGGATGGTCGAGCTCAGCCCCCTGGACGACGACGACAGCGCCTGGTTGAGCTCGGTGTTGGAGCGTTACCTGGCCGAAACGGGTTCGGTGGTGGCGCGCCGGCTGCTGGCCGGCACGGGCGGCGGGCTCGCCGCCTTCGTCAAGGTGGTGCCCACCGATTACCGGCGGGCGCTCGAATCGGCCCGGGCGGGAACTGGCGCGGCGGCGGAGATGGCCTCGACGCGTGGCTGACCCGGACGGCTTCTTGAAGCACAAACGCCAGGAGCCCGGGCACCGTCCTGTGCACCTGCGGGTGCGCGACTGGGGCGAGATGTACGAGCCCATGGACGGTGGCGTGCTGGTGGCCCAGGCGTCACGCTGCATGGACTGCGCCGTCCCCTTCTGCAACAGCCTGTCGGGCTGCCCGCTGGGCAACCTCATACCGGACTGGAACGACCTGGTTTACCGGGACCGCTGGCGCGATGCCATCGAACGCCTGCACGCCACCAACAACTTCCCCGAGTTCACGGGCCGGATGTGCCCGGCCCCGTGCGAGAGCGCCTGCGTGCTGTCCATAAACGACCAGCCCGTGACCATAAAGCACATCGAAAAGGAGATCGCCGACTACGGCTGGGAGCACGGCTGGGTCACGCCGTTGCGCCCCAGCGTGCACACGTCCAAGAAGGTCGCCGTGGTGGGCTCGGGACCGGCGGGGATGGCGGCCGCCCAGCAGCTGACCCGGGCCGGCCACGCCGTCGTCGTCTACGAGCGCGACGACCGCCCCGGCGGCTTGGTCCGCTACGGGATCCCGGACTTCAAGATGGACAAGGCGCTGCTGGACCGCCGTGTCGAGCAGATGGAGGCCGAGGGCACCGTCTTCGAATGCGGCGTCGACGTCGGCGTCGACCTGTCGGTCGAGGACCTGCGGGCCGGCTACGACGCCGTGGTCCTGGCCATCGGCGCCCTGTGGCAACGGGACCTCGACATCCCGGGGCGTCACCTCGACGGCGTGCACCTGGCCATGGACTACCTGGTGCCGTCCAACCGCGTGCAGGCCGGGCTGCTGGCCCGTACCCCCATCGACGCCGCCGGCAAGAAAGTGATAATCATCGGCGGGGGCGACACCGGGGCCGACTGCCTGGGAACGGCGCACCGCCAGGGGGCGGCCTCGGTCCACCAGTTCGACATCCACGAGCGCCCGCCGGACGAACGCCACGAGAGCACCCCATGGCCGTTGTGGCCCCTGGTGCTGAGGGACTCTCTGGCCCACGAGGAAGGTGGCCATCGCGTCTTCGCCGTGCAGACGGACGCTTTCGTGGACGACGGGCACGGGCGGGTGAGGGGCCTGCGGGCCCATCGCGTCCAGGAGGTGGCCAAGCGCCAGTACCTCGACGTGCCCGCCAGCCAACTGGAGCTCGAAGGGGACCTCGTCTTGCTGGCCATAGGCTTCCGGGGGCCGGACCGCCAGCTGGTGGACAAGCTGGGCGTGGAGCTGGCCGGGCGGGGCACGGTGGCCCACGACGGCGGCTGGGCCACCAACGTCCCTGGCGTGTTCGCCTGCGGGGACGCCACCCGGGGGGCCAGCCTGATCGTCTGGGCCATCGCCGAGGGGCGGGCGGCCGCCGCCGCCGCCGACCGCTACCTGGTGGGCGACACGTTGTTACCCGCCGCCCTTTAGTGCCGGCGCGTCGCCCCCTCGTCCCGGGCCGCCGCCCCTTGGTCCCGGGCCGGTAGCCTCCGAGCGGTGAAGGTCGCCTATTACCCCGCCCGCGGCGGCGAGCAGAGCCTGGCCGACCTGGGTTATGCCAGTCCCGCCGAAGGCACCGTGGTGACCATCGGGGCCTTCGACGGCGTGCACCTGGGCCACCGGCGCCTTATCGACCGGGCCCGCACGACGGCCAGGGAGATCGGCGCCCTTTCCGCCGTGGTCACCTTCGACCGCCACCCCGCCAGCGTGGTGCGCCCGGGCTCGGCCCCGTTGCTGCTCACCGACCTCGACCAGAAGCTGGCCCTGCTGGCCGCGGCGGGGCCCGACCTCACCGTCGTGCTGCACTTCGACGCCCAACGGGCGGCCGAGCCGGCCGAGGAGTTCGTGGCCGAGGTCCTGGTCGGTTGCCTCAACGCCCGGGCCGTGGTGGTGGGCCACGACTTCCACTTCGGGCGCGACCGGGAGGGCGACGTGGCCCTGCTCCAGCGCATGGGCGCCCGGCTGGGCTTCGATGTCACCGGCATCCGCCTGCTGCGCTCGCCCCCCGCCCCGGGGCAGGAGGGGGAGGCGGAGGCCGTTTCCTCCACCCGGGTCCGCCGCCTCATCGCCGGCGGCGACGTGGGTGCCGCCGCCCAGCTGCTGGGCCGCTGGTACGAGCTGCGGGGGGTGGTGGGCCACGGCGACAAGCGGGGGCGCAAGCTCGGCTTCCCGACCGCCAACCTCGAGGTGGGCAAGGAGATGCAGCTCTGTGCCGACGGCGTCTACTCCGGCTGGTACCTCCGGCCCGACGGGACCCGCCACCAGACCGCGGTCTCGGTGGGCCGCCAGCCCACCTTCTTCACCTCCCGGCCCTACTCCCTGGTCGAGGCCCACCTGCTCGACTTCCAGGGCGACCTGTACGACGAAATGGGCACCGTCGAGCTGGTGGCCCAGCTGCGGGGCCAGGTGAAGTTCGGCTCCGTGGACGGCCTGATCGACCAGATGACCGTGGACGTGGCCCGGACCAGGCGGGCCTTGGCGGGCGCCTCGCCCGTGTGAGCAAAGGGCGCCCCCACTGCCGCCGGGGCCAGTTACGGCGCACTTAGCTGCTAAGATCGCCTCTGGCGTTGTGGCAATGCACTCGTTCCCGTGACCTGGAGCTGCTCCCGGTCGGCGAGCGGGGCGGGCGCAACGTCCTGTCCGTTGTAAGCCCAGCCCATTCCGAGGACCCACCAGTATGGCCGAAAAGGCAGCGACAATCGGGGCCTACCGCCTCCATGAGACCGACACGGGTTCGCCCGAGGTTCAGGTTGCCCTGCTGAGCGAGAGGATCGCTCACCTGACAGAGCACCTGAAGGTCAACAGCCATGACCATCATTCCCGGCGCGGGCTGATGGTGCTGATCGGGCGCCGGCGCCGGCTGCTCGACTACGTCCGTAACAACGACGTCGAGCGTTACCGGGACCTGATAGGACGGCTAGGGCTGCGCCGTTGATCTAAACGCTTGGGGGCAGGCTGCCGTCAGCTGCCAGTCGAGGGCTTCCTACCAGAGGGCTGAGCACCGCTCCGGGGAGGTCGTCCACTGACAACTGGCTCAGGCCCGTTCCCCGGCCAGGGACCTTCGATCGCCGGAGGTCCCCGTATTGTGGCGACCGGCTTTGCCGGGCGCCACAGCCCGAAAGGAGAACACCACCTATATGGGGGAGCCTTGTTCAGTTTCAGCGCCGGTCAGCGGCACTGACAAAACCATAAGTTTCGAAACGGGCCTATTGGCCCAGCAGTCCCAGGGGGCGATCGTCGCCCGGATAGGCGACACCATCGTCCTGGCCACGGCCAACGCCGCCGCTCACGCGCCCGAAGGCATCGATTTCTTCCCGCTCACCGTCGACGTCGAGGAGCGGATGTACGCGGCGGGCAAGATACCCGGTTCGTTCTTCCGCCGTGAAGGTCGTCCCACGGAGAGCGCCATACTCACGGCCCGGCTCATCGACCGTCCCCTGCGGCCTTCGTTCGCCGACGGCTACCGCAACGAGACCCAGGTGGTCATCACCGTGCTGGGCGCCGACCAGGTCAACCCCCACGACGTCCTGGCCATCAACGCCGCCAGCGCCGCGTTGATGATCTCGGGGCTCCCCTTCGAAGGCCCGATCGGGGCCGTGCGGGTGGCCTATACCCAGGCCGGCCAGTGGGCGGCCCACCCCACCTACGCCGAAGGCGACGAGTCGACCTTCGAGCTCGTGGTGGCCGGGCGGGCGCTGCCCGACGGGGACGTGGCCATCATGATGGTCGAAGCCGGCGGCACCGAAAGGGCGTGGTCTTACTACGCCGACGGCGCCCCCAAGGTGACCGAGGAGGTC
The DNA here is from genome assembly GCA_052325485.1 of Acidimicrobiales bacterium. Lineage (GTDB taxonomy): Bacteria > Actinomycetota > Acidimicrobiia > Acidimicrobiales > Palsa-688 > Fen-671. The sequence goes on from JBKQUU010000045.1 coordinate 37,953, forward strand.
ATCGCCGAGGGCCTGGAGGCGGCCAAGACCTGGATCAAGGAGTCGATCGACCTCCAGGTCGAACTGAAGGCGAAGGCGGGGTCGCGCCCGGCGCTGGCCTACGAGCCCCGCAAGGACTACGGAGCCGACGTTTACGCCCGGGTCGAAGCGGCGGGGACGGACCGCCTGTCCAAGGTGACGACCATCTCGCTCAAGTCCGAGCGCGAAGCGGCCATGGCGGAGGTGACCCGGTCGGTGATGGAGGAGCTGGCGGCCGAGCTGCCGGGGCGGGAGAAGGAGATCGCCAACGCCGTTCGGTCACTGACCAAGCACCTGGTGCGCCAGCGCATCGTCAAAGAAGGCCTGCGCATCGACGGGCGCGGCACCCGTGACCTGCGGCCCCTGTCGGCCCGGGTGGGCATAATCCCCACGGCCCATGGCTCGGGCCTGTTCCAGCGGGGCGAGACCCAGGTCCTCAACGTGACCACCCTGGGCATGCCCCGGATGGACCAGATACTCGACACGGTCGGCATCGACGAGAAGAAGCGCTACATGCACCACTACAACATGCCCCCTTATGCCAATGGCGAGGTGGGACGGGTGGGCAGCCCCAAGCGCCGTGAGATCGGCCACGGCCTGTTGGCCGAGCGGGCCCTATTGCCGGTGGTGCCCCCGTTCGAGGAGTTCCCCTATGCCCTGCGGCTGGTGTCCGAGGTCCTGTCCTCCAACGGTTCCACGTCCATGGCCTCGGTATGCGCATCCACGCTGTCGATGATGGACGCCGGCGTGCCCATCAAAGCACCGGTCGGCGGCATCGCCATGGGCCTGGTCAAGGAGGGGGACAATTTCGTCACCCTCACCGACATCCTCGGGGCCGAGGACGCCTTCGGCGACATGGACTTCAAGGTGGCGGGGACAGCCGATTTCGTCACCGCCCTGCAGCTCGACACCAAGATCGACGGCTTGCCGGCGGCGGTGCTGGGCGATGCCCTGCGCCAGGCCCGCGAGGCCCGCCTGGTCATCTTGGACGTCATGAACTCGGCCATTTCCGAGCCCCGGGCCGAGGTGCGCGACACGGCGCCGAAGATCGTGACCATCGAGATCCCCCTGGACAAGATCGGCGAGGTCATCGGGCCCAAGGGCAAGATGATCAACGCCATGCAGCAGGAGACGGGGGCCGACATCAACGTCGATGACAACGGCATCATTGGCACCGTCACGGTGGGCGCCCGGGACGGGGCCGCCGTAAAGGAAGCCATCCGGCGCATCGAGCTGATACTCGACCCGCCCAAGGCCGAGGTGGGGGCCACCTACCGGGGCAAGGTCGTCAACATCACCAAGTTCGGGGCCTTTGTCAACATCCTCCCCGGCCGGGACGGGCTCCTGCACATTTCCAAGCTGTCCAAGCTGTCCCAGGGAAAGCGCGTCGAGCGCGTGGAAGACGTCCTGTCATTGGGCGACGACCTCGAGGTGCACGTGGACGACATCGACCCCGTAGGCAAGGTGTCCCTTTCGCTCGAAGAGGCGGCCGGGGCCAAACCGGCCGACGACGCCCCGGTGCACGCCCCGGCGCCCGCCCGGGCCGATGGCGCCGCCAACAGCTCTCCGTACGAGACGGTCTCGTTCGAGGACACCTGGGAAGAAGAGGCTCGTTCGGCCTTCGGCGACCTCGGCCCGGCCACCGGCGCGGACGCCCCCGCCAGTGCCGGTAGCGCCACCGCCCCTCCGTCGCGCAGCGGCGACGCCCGGGGCCAAGGACCGCGGCGCAACCCTCGCCGGCGCCACTGAGCGGCCGCCGGGGACAACGCCCAGGAAGAGAAGCCACGAAGACAAGATGGTGATGACCCCCGGCCCTGGTGCCGTCGAGGGGCTGAGGGACGTGGTGGAGACCACCGTGGTCGACGGTGGTCTCACGATCGTCACCGAGCACATGCCCGACGTGCGCTCGGTCAGCCTCGGTTTCTGGGTGGGCACGGGCTCGGTCGACGAGCCCGAGAGCATCGCCGGGGCGTCCCATTTCCTCGAGCACCTGCTGTTCAAGGGGACCGAGCAGCGTAGCGCCCGGGAGATCGCCGAGCTCGTCGATGCCGTCGGCGGGGACATCAACGCCTTTACGACCAAGGAGCACACGGCGTTCTATGTGCGCCTGCTGGCCGAATCGGTCGACCTTGGCCTCGACATCCTCTCGGAGATCATCTGGGGCCCGGCCCTGCGCCCCGAGGACCTGGAAGCCGAACGCCAGGTCATCCTGGAGGAGATCCTCATGCACGGCGACGAGCCGGCCGAGGAGGTCCACGACATTTTCAATTCGGCCATGTACCCGGGCCACCCTCTGGGCCGGGACGTCCTCGGCCTGGAAGCCACGGTGAGCGCGGCCACACGCCACCAGGTCGCCCGGTTCCACCGCAAGCACTACCGCACGGCCAACATCGTGGTCGCCGCCGCGGGGCTGGTCGAGCACGCCGCCATCGTCCACGGCGTGGTGTCCAGGCTGGACAAGGCGGCCATCGCCTTCGGGCGGGAGGCGTTGCTGGGTGGCAGCCGGCCCAAACGGCGGCCCCCGGCGGCCCCGGCCCGGCCCCGCCTGGTCGTGCCCCGCCCCACCGAGCAGGCCCACGTGATGGTGGGGATGCCCGGCTTCGACCGCAACCACCCGGACCGCCAGGTCCTGAACGTCTTGGACCACATCCTGGGCGGAGGCATGTCCAGCCGGCTGTTCCAGTCCATTCGGGAGGAAAGGGGCCTGGCCTACAGCGTCTACTCCTACCGCTCGGGCTACCAGGGCACGGGTGATTTCGCCGTGTACGCGGGCACGGCGCCGGCCAAGGCCCCCGAGGTGCTCAAGCTGCTCACCGAGGAGCTCGACAAGATGGCGGCGCAGGGCCCGAGCGAGGACGAGCTGAAAGCGGCCCGCAGCCACATCCGGGGCGCCACCGCCCTCGGGCTGGAGGACTCGGGCGCCCGCATGAGCCGCCTGGGCCGTTCCCAGCTGGCCCACGGGAGGGTGCCGTCCCTGGTCGAGCTGGACGAGCAGATCGCCGCCGTGACCGTTGAGGACCTGGCCCGGGTGGCGGCCGAGGTGCTGGGGGGACGGCGCAGCCTGGTGGTCCTCGGCCCCTTTGACGAAGACGCCTTCCCCGAGTGGGAGAGATAGGCCTCCCCATGCTGCGGGTGGGCGTGTTCGGGGCCGGCGGCCGCATGGGCACGGCCGTTTGTGCCGCCGTGCGCGCCGACCCCGAACTGGAGCTGGTGGCGGCGGTCGACCCCGCCTATGCCGGCACCGCCCTGGAGGCGGCCGGGCTGGTCGCCGCCCCGGGCCCGGGCGCCTTGGCGGAGGCGGGCGCCGAGGTCGCCGTCGATTTCACCCTGGCCCCCGCCGTGGCCGGCAACGCCGCCTGGTGCGCCGCCCATGGTGTCCACGCCGTGATCGGCACCACCGGGCTGTCGGCCGAGGCCCTGGCCGAGATGGCCGAGAGCTTCGCGCCGGGCCCCGCCAACTGCATCTTCGCCCCCAACTTTGCCATCGGGGCCGTGCTCATGATGCGCTTTGCCGAGCTGGCGGCCCCGTGGTTCGAGACCGCCGAGGTGGTCGAGCTGCACCATGACGGCAAGCTCGACTCGCCCTCGGGCACGGCGTTGCAGACGGCCCGGCGCATGTCCGCCGCCCGGGCGTCGGCCTCGGCCCCCGCCTCCGCCTCGGCCCCCCCGAGCCAGGGCCCTGCCCGCGGGGTGCAGGCCGCGCCCGGGGTGCAGGTCCATTCGGTGCGCCTGCGCGGCCTGGTGGCCCACCAGGAGGTGCTGCTGGGCACGGCGGGCCAGATCCTCACCCTGCGCCACGATTCCCTGGACCGCGTCTCGTTCATGCCCGGAGTGCTGTTGGCCGTCAAGGCCGTGCCCGGCCGGCGGGGGTTCACCGTCGGGCTAGACGCCCTGCTCGGTCTGTGACGGCCCCGGGTGCGGGACGCCGGCGCCCTCGGCGGCACTAGGCTGGGGGCCGATGCCGCCCCCCAGGACCCTCTGATGCCCGTGCCCGGGCGCTTCGGCGCCGTGATCTGCGCCATGGTCACCCCCTTTGACGGGGAGGGGCGCCTGGACCTGGCCGGGGCTGTGAAGCTGGCTCGCTGGCTGGTCGACAACGGCAACGACGGGCTGGTCCTGACGGGGACCACGGGCGAGGCCACCACTCTCAGCGACGAGGAGAAGCTGGAGCTGTGGAAGGCGGTGCGCCGGGCGGTCGCCGTCCCGGTGATGGCGGGCACGGGCACGGCCAGTACCGCGCACTCGGTCGAGCTGACCCGCATGGCCGAAGACGCCGGGGCCGATGCCGCCCTGGTGGTCACCCCGTACTACAACCGGCCCTCCCAGGCCGGCATCGAAGCCCACTTCCGGGCCATCGCCAAGGCCTCCCGCCTACCCGTGGTGGCTTACGACATCCCTAAGCGGACGGGCCGCGAACTGAAGACGTCCACGTTGTTGAGCCTGGCCGCGGACGGGGCCATAGTCGGGGTCAAGGACGCCGCCGGGTCGCCTTCGGCGACGGCTGTCCTGGTCGAACAGGCGCCGAGCGGTTTCGAGGTCTACAGCGGTGACGACTCCTACACCCTGCCCCTGCTGGCCGTGGGGGCGGTCGGTGTGATCAGCGTGGCGTCGCACTGGGCGGGGCCGCAGATAAGCGAGATGGTTGCCGCCTTTGCCAAGGGCGACACCGTGGCGGCCACGGCCCTCAACGCCCGCCTCCAGGAGTCCTGGGTGTTCCAGACCAGCGACGCCGCTCCCAACCCGGTGCCCACCAAGGCCATGATGAGGGCCCTCGGGCTCCCCGCCGGCGAATGCCGCCTGCCCATGGGGCCCACGCCCGACGGCCTGGACGACCAGGCCCGACGGGTTTGGAGCAACCTGTACCTCCGGGCGTTCCCCCCTGCCCCGTAGCGCGATGGCCGTGCCCGTGGCGGCGCCGGTGGTGCGCATCGCCTTCCTGGGCGGCCTGGGCGAGATCGGGCGCAACTGCGCCTGGTTCGAGATGGAGGGCCGGGCCGTGCTGGTGGACTGCGGGCTCATGTTCCCTGAGCCCGAGATGCCCGGGGTGGACCTCGTCCTGCCCGATTTCACTTACATAATCGAGAACCAGGACCGCCTTGAGGGGTGCGTGGTCACCCACGGCCACGAGGACCACTGCGGTGGCCTGGCCTACCTCCTGCGCCACGTGAGCATGCCCATCTACGGCTCCGAGCTGTCCGTCGGCTTGGCCCGCAACCGCATCGAAGAGGCGGGCCTGCTGGACCGCACGGAACTGGTCGTGGTCAAGGACGGCGAGACTAGGAAGATAGGCCCGTTCGACATCGAGTTCGTCCCCGTGGCCCACTCCGTGCCCCACGGTTTCGCCCTGGCCTTCCACACGCCCCAGGGCGTCATATTGCACACGGGCGACTTCAAGCTGGACCTGACGCCGGTGGACGGCCGGCGCACCGACCTGGCCCGGATCGGGGCCCTGGGCGATGGTAAGGGCATCCGGTTGCTGCTGTCGGACTCCACCAACGCTGAGGAAGAAGGCCGGACGCCCTCCGAAAAAGAGGTCGGCAAGGTCCTGCGGGGCCTGTTCGATGCCCACCGGGACAAGCGGGTGATCGTGGCCTGCTTCGCCAGCCACGTCCACCGCATCCAGCAGGTCGCCGATGCTGCCATCGCCTCGGGGCGCTATGTGGCCACCCTGGGCCGTTCGATGGGGCGCAACGTTGCCTTCGCCCGGCGCCTGGGCCTGCTCCAGATCCCCGATGAGCGCCTGGTCGACATCGAAAAGACGCTCAACCTGCCGCCCAGCCAGGTGTGCGTGGTGTCGACTGGTTCGCAGGGCGAGCCCATGTCCGCCCTGTCGCTCATGGCCGCGGGCGAGAACAAGTGGGTCAAAGTGGGCGAGGGCGACCTCGTCGTGCTGTCGTCGCACGCCATACCGGGCAACGAGACCAATGTCGGCAAGGTCATCGACGGCCTGTGCCGGGCGGGGGCCGAGGTCGTGCACTCAGGCTTGGCCGCTGTGCACGCCTCCGGGCACGCCATGCGCGACGAGCTCAAGACGATGATCTCGATCGCCCGCCCCGAGGCGTTCATACCAGTGCACGGCGAGTTCCGCCACCTCATGCACCACGGCCGCCTGGCCGCCGAGGTGGGGGTCGACCCGAAGTCGGTGTTCCTGGCCGAGGACGGCGACGTGGTGGAGATCTCCGCCGACGGCGTCGAGTTCGCCGGAGAGGTGCCGGCCGGTTTCCTCTACGTCGACGGCATCGTCGGCGACGTGGGCCCGGGGGTGCTGCGGGACCGCCAGCTCTTGGCCGAGGAGGGCGTGATCGTCGTCATCGTCACCGTCGACGCCCGCACCGGGCGCGTGCTCACCGGGCCGGAGATAATCACCCGGGGCTGGGTCTACGCCCCTGAGGCGGAGAAGCTCCTGGACGAGGCCCGCTCCGTGGTCCTAGACGCCATCGAGGAGCCCCAGGGGACCGAGGCCGCGGTGGCCGACTTCGAGACGCTCAAGCGCCGCGCCCGCACCGCCCTCGGCCGTTTCGTCAACGAAAGGACCAGGCGCCGGCCCATGATCGTGCCTGTCGTGATGGAGGTCTGAGGGTCGTAATGGAGGTCTGACCCGGCCCCCGCCGGCGGCCCGTTGCCGTGCTCTGCCTCTGGGCGCGGGGGTGGTGGCCCTCATGCCCGTTGGGGTGGTGGCCCTGGTGACCGTCACCGGTTGGCGCCGGGGCGGATGTTAGCTTTGAGGTTGTTGTGGCAACCAGGGCTATTCGCGGCACCCCACCGGCTCGGGCCGGCAAAGCTCCGGCGGCGAGACCTCGTCCTAGCCGGCGGGCGCCGGCAGAGGTAGCGCGGCCCCTGCCCCGTTGGCGCCGGGCGCTGGCGGCCATGGTGGAAGACCAGTCCGACGATGTCTGGGGCCTGGCCTTCTTGCTGTTGGGGGCGCTTTCGGCCCTGGGCATCTACGCTCACGTGATCGGGCCGGCGGGCCGGGCGCTGCGGACCGGCGCCGCCGACGTCTTCGGCTTGGCCCGTTACGGCCTGCCCGTGTGCTTCGCCGTCCTGGGCGTCTACCTGCTGTGGCGCCACCAGCGTTCCCAACCCGGGCGGGTGGCCGTTGGCTTGGGGATCGCCATGGTGGCGGTGTCGGGGATGCTGGAAGTGCTCCGGGGCCAGGGCACCTTGCACCAACCCGTTCACGTCCTGGCCAAGGCGGGCGGGGTACTGGGCGCCGTGGTGGGCGTGCCCTTGCGCGCCGGCCTGGCCGGATGGGGGGCGGGCCTGGTCCTGGCGGTGATCTTGTTCCTGGCCTGCTTGATCATCACGGCCACGCCCGTGCGGGCCGTGGCCCAGGCGGGCCGGGCGGCATGCGGGGCCGGGTACCGGGGCGGGGCGCGGTTGTTCTCCGGCGTGGGGGAGCTGGCCCGGCGCCGGCGGCGGCTGGCCTCGGCCACCCGCCACCCGAGCGTCAGAGGGCCTGAGGTGGCCCGGCGCCGGCGGTCGGCCCCTCCCACTGTTGCCCCCGGTACCGCCGGCCCCGGTACCGGTGACGAAGGCGCTGTCGGCCCGGGTGTGCTCGCCGAGGGGGGAGCGCCGGCCGTGGCCGGCCGCGGCCCCGCCCCCAGCCCGGCGCCCCGGGCGGGTTTCAACTGGGCCGGCTTGGCCGGTGGCCCGGAAGTGGACGGCGATGGGGAAGACGACGCCGACGCCGCCTCGGTGCCCGTCGGGGCGCAGGCCGGGGCCGGGCCGGATGTCGTCCCCGCGGCCCGCGCCGAGCAGCTGGCCATCGACCTCGGGCTGCCCAAGCGGCCCAAGCCCGTATGGCGGCTGCCCCCCGTGGCCCTGTTGCGCCGCAGCCGCCAGACCGAGGTCGACCGGCGTCAGGTCGAGGTCCTGGGCCAGACCCTGGAAGGGGCGCTGGCCTCCCACGGGGTGGAGACCCGGCTGGTGGGCGCCACCGTCGGCCCGAGCGTGACCCGCTACGAACTGGAGCTGGGCCCGGGCGTGAAGGTGCAAAAGGTCACCGTGCTGCAACGCGACATCGCCTACGCCATGGCGGCGGCCGACGTCCGGCTCATTGCCCCGATCCCGGGACGCTCGGCCATCGGCGTCGAGGTGCCCAACCGCCAGCGCCAGACGGTGTCGCTCGGCGACATCCTGGCGTCACCTGAGGCCGCCGCCGCCCGCCACCCCCTCGAGGTCGCCGCCGGTCGGGACATCGCCGGGCGCCCGGTGCTGGTCAACCTGGCCGAGATGCCCCACCTCCTCATCGCCGGCGCCACCGGGTCGGGCAAGTCGTCCTGCATCAATTCGATGTTGACGTCGGTGCTCATCCGGGCCACGCCCGACCAGGTGCGCCTCATCCTGGTCGACCCCAAGCGGGTCGAGCTTGGCCACTACAGCGGTTTGCCGCACCTGCTCACCGCCCCGGTCACCAACCCCAAGAAGGCGGCTAACGCCCTGCGCTGGACCGTGCAGGAGATGGAGCGCCGCTACGACCTCCTGGCCGAAGTGGGCATGCGCGACATAACCGGCTACAACGCCGCCTGGGACCGGGGCGACCTGGACCGGGGCGACCTGGACCCATCGGCGGGGGCCGGAGCCAGGACGCCGTCCGCGCCCAGTACCGCGTCCAGCCCGGCGTCCGCTACGCCCGGGGCGGCGCCCGACGACGGGCACGCCGCGGTGGAGCCCGTAGAGGAGGCCCGTTACGAGCGCCTCCCCTTCATACTCGTGGTCGTCGACGAGCTCAACGACCTCATGATGGTGGCGGCCCGCGACGTCGAGGAATCGATATGCCGCATCGCCAAGATGGCCCGGGCCGTCGGCATCCACCTCGTGCTGGCCACCCAACGGCCCTCGGTCGACGTCATAACCGGCCTCATCAAGGCCAACATCCCCTCACGACTGGCTTTCGCCGTGTCCTCGCTGGCCGACAGCCGGGTCGTGCTCGACCAGCCCGGGGCCGAGCGCCTCATAGGCAAGGGGGACATGTTGCTGCTCACGGCGTCGTCGAGTCACGCCCGCCGCCTCCAGGGGCCGTGGGTGGACGAGGAGGACGTGCGTAAGGTGGTGGCCCATTGGCGGCGCCAATCGGGCCCGTCCTATGTTGAGGGCGTCGACGGCCCCGAAGGGACGAGCGGGGGCCCGGGCGAAGGCAACGAGGACGACGACGACCTGTTGGAAGCGGCCATGGACCTGGTAGTGCGCAGCCAGCTGGGCAGCACCTCGATGCTCCAGCGCAAGCTGAGGGTGGGCTTTGCCCGCGCCGGGCGGCTCATGGACCTGCTGGAGCAGCGGGGCGTGGTCGGCCCCTCCGAGGGCTCCAAGGCCCGAGCCGTGCTCATGACCCCCGAAGAGCTCGAGGACCGTTGAAGCTCGCCGCTGACCAGGAGCGGGCCGGCCCGGGGACGGGCGAGGCCATGCACCGGGTGGCCCGGGCGCCGGCCTCTTCCGCCAACATCGGCCCCGGTTTCGACGCCCTGGCCGTGGCGCTCAAGCTCTACGTGGAGGTGGAGCTGACGCCCCGCCCGCAGGGCCTGGCCGTGGTGGCCGAGGGCCATGGTGCGGGCCTGCCCGGGGGCCCTTCCCACCTGGCCGCGCGGGTGGCGATCGAAGTCCTCGGCCACGACCGGTTCGAGCTGCGGGTCCGTTCCCAGATCCCCGTGGCCCGTGGCCTGGGTTCGTCGGCCGCCCTGGCCGTGGCGGCGGCGGCGGCGGCGGGGGCCAAGGACCCCTTTGCCCAGGGCTTCGCCGTCGACGGCCATCCCGAGAACGCGGCGGCCTCGGCCATGGGCGGCCTCGTGGTGGCCAGCGTGGTGGACGGGGTGCCGGTGGCCCGTCACCTGCGCCTTGACCCCGACATCCGCTTCGTGGCCGTCGTCCCCGAAAAGCACCTGGCCACGTCCCAGGCCCGGGGCAGCTTGCCTGAGCTGGTGCCGCACGAGGACGCCGCCTTCAACCTCGGTCGCCTCGGCCTGCTCGTGGCTGGGCTGGCCGACCACACCCAGCTCCTGGCGGCGGCCGGTGATGACCGCCTCCACCAGGCCCAGCGCCAGTCACTGTTCCCCGAAGCCCCGGTCCTGCTGGCCGGGCTCAGGGAGGCGGGGGCGCTGACGTCGTGCTGGTCGGGCGCCGGGCCCAGCGTGATCGGGATCTGCGCCGCCGACGACGCCGCTGCCGTAGCCGCTTCGGGCCGCTCGCTCATGGTGCGCCTGGGCCTGGACGGCGAGGTCTTGGTGCTCGAAGCCGACCTGGCCGGCACTGTGGTCCAAGAGATCTGTTAAAAAGCGGCAGCAGGGGCCCGCCACGGCCAGAGAGCCCTGTCCCTCGCCCGGTACGCTGGACAAGATGCCCCGTTATTGGTTGGAAACGCTCGGGTGCCCGAAGAACCAGGTCGACTCGGACAAGCTCACCGGCTTGTTGGAGTCGGACGGTTACCGGGCCGCCAGCCGGCCTGGGCAAGCCGACCTGGTCGTGGTCAACACGTGCGCTTTCATCGAGGCGGCCCGGGAGGAGTCCATCGGGGCCATCCTCCAGCTGGCCGGCCTGAAGAAATCGGGGGCCAAGCTGGCCGTGACCGGGTGCATGGCCGAGCGCTACGGCCAAGAGCTGGTCGACGCGCTGCCCGAGGTGGACCTAGTGGCCGGTTTCGGCGTCCCCGTGACCGCACCCACCAACGGCTGCGCCCCCAACGGCTCGGTCCCCCCATCGGGGCCGGTCCGGCTCCTCGCCGCCCCGCCCCGCCGGCCGGCCGACGGACGCCCCCTGCCCAGCTTCGACTTGCTCAACCTGCCTCGCCCACCGGCGCGGGCGCCCTGGGCCTATGTGAAAGTGGCCGAAGGCTGCGACCGGCACTGTGGCTTCTGCGCCATCCCGTCTTTCCGGGGCCCTCAGCGGTCCCGAACGGCGGCCGACGTCCTGGCCGAGGTGGATGCGCTCGGTGCCCAGGAGGTCGTCCTGGTGGCCCAGGACCTGGTTTCCTGGGGCCGGGACGTCTCCCGGACGGGGGCCAAAGTCGTCCCCCTGCCCGCCGGCCCCGCCCCCGACGGCCCCACCCCCAACGGCCTGGTCGCCCTTCTGCGCGCCGTACGGGACAGAGCCGAGCGGGTCCGCCTGCTTTACCTTTACCCTTCGGGCCTGAGCGACGAGCTGATCGACGCCGTGGGCGAGAGCGGGTGCCCTTATTTCGACTTGTCCCTGCAGCACGTGTCCCGGCCCCTGCTGCGCAAGATGCGCCGTTTCGGCGACGGTGAGCGCTTCCGGGAGAGGATCTCCACCATCCGGGGCCGGTTCCCCGAGGCGTCCCTGCGGTCGTCGTTCATCGTCGGGTACCCGGGAGAGACCGAGGAGGACCACGATGCCCTGCTGGCTTTTCTGGACGAGGCGCAGCTCGACTGGGCCGGCTTTTTCGCCTTCTCCAACGAAGAGGGGACGTACGCGGCCAAGTTGGCGGGCCACGTCCCGTCCCGCCTAGTGGCCGAACGGTTGCGGGAGTGCTCCGAGATCCAGGACGCCATAACCGCCCGCAAGCGCAGCGACCTGGTGGGCACCAGGTGCCTGGCCCTGGTCGACGCCCCCGGCCAGGCCCGCAGCCATCGGGAGGCGCCCGAGATCGACGGCATCATCGCCGTCCCCGCTCACCTACCGGCAGGCACCTGGGCCCAACTGGACATAACCGGGGCCATGGGCCCGGACCTAGTCGGCGTGCCCGGGGCGCCATGACCGGCAACGCCGTGGTCGCCGCCCCCTGGCGCCTGAAGACGGCCGCCAACGGCGTGACCGTGGGCCGTCTGGTGGCCACGCCCGTGCTCGTTCTCATCATCTTGCGGGCGACGCCATCGTGGGGGGCGGTGTGCTTTTGGGCCGTGCTGGCCTTCAGCGACTTTGCCGACGGCTGGTTGGCCCGGCGCCGGGGGCCGAGCGCTTCCGGTGCTTTCCTCGACCCGCTGGCGGACAAGTTCCTGGTGCTCGGCGCCCTGGCCGCCATGGTGGCCCTGGGCAAGGTCACCTTCCTGCCCGTAGCGCTGCTGGCCGGGCGGGAGGTCGTGATCACCGGCTACCGGGTGGCGGTGGCCAAACGGGGGGTCAGCGTGCCCGCCCGGAAGGTGGCCAAGGCCAAGACCCTGGTCGAGTTCTTCACCATCGGCCTGCTCCTGCTGCCGGTGGCGTGGCCGTCGCGGCTCACCTTTTCGCACGCTGCGCTGTGGTTGGCGGTGGTGCTGGCCTGGGCCAGCGCCGCCCAGTACCTGCTCGACTCGCGTTCGGGGCGCCGGGCCGTAGCCACCGGCACGTAAAGGGGCAAGGCAGATGGACTGTGAGGTCCTGGCCATCGGCAGCGAGCTGCTCTTGGGCCAGGTGGTCGACACCAACTCGTCCTGGATCGGCGAGCGCCTAGCCGCCGCCGGTGTCGCCTGTTTCTACCAGGCCAAAGTGGGCGACAACCATGCCCGCATCGTCGCCGGCGTGCGCGCCGCCCTCGAGCGCGCCGACGCCGTGATCTGCTGCGGCGGACTGGGCCCCACTCAGGACGACATCACCCGGGAGGCCATCGCCGAGGTGATGGGCGTGCCCCTCGAGCGCCACGCCGACATCGTGGAGGCGCTGAAGGAGCGCTTCAAAGGCCGCGACGTCCCCGCCACCAACTACAAACAGGCCGACGTGCCCGTCGGCGCCCTCACCATCAAGCCGGTGATAGGCAGCGCCCCCGGGCTCATCTGCCCGGTAAAAGGGCGGGGGGGGGACAAGGTCATCTACGCCGTGCCCGGGGTGCCCTCGGAGATGCGGGAGATGGTCGAGGGCACAGTCGTGCCCGACCTGGTCCTCCGGGCGGGAGAGGCGGCCACCATACGCAGCCGCTTCCTGCGGGTCTGGGGAGTGCCTGAGTCCAAGGTGGCCCGGATTGTCGCCCCCCGCCTGGAGGCGCTGGAAGGGGCCCCCACCACTATCGCCTTCCTGGCCAGTGCCACCGAGGGGGTGAGGGTGCGGGTGACGACCCGGGCCACGGGCGGTTCCGCCGGCGCCGACGCCGAGCACGCCCTCGACGTCGAGGAGGCCCAGCTCCGGGCCCTGTTAGGCGAAGCCGTTGGGGGCGTGGACGGTGAAGGCCTGGAAGTGGTGGTGGCCCGCTTGCTGGTCCGGGCCGGGTTGCGGCTAGCCGTGGCTGAGTCCCTCACCGGCGGGATGGTCGGGGCGCGCCTGACCAGTGTCCCCGGCGCCAGCCAATGGTTCGCGGGGGGCGTGGTCGCCTATGCGAGCGACGTGAAGCGGTCACTGCTGGGCGTCGGCCCCGGGCCGGTGGTGAGCGAAGAGGCGGCCAAGGAGATGGCCCTGGGAGTAGCACGCCTGTTGGGTGCGGACGTGGGGCTTTCACTCACGGGGGTGGCCGGCCCCGATCCGCAAGACGACCAGCCGCCGGGAACTGTCTTTATCGGCTTGGCCGGTTTGCCGGCCGACGGGGCCCCGAGGGCGAGGTCTACTCAGCTGGCCCTGAGAGGACAACGCCCGACGGTACGCGAGGTAGCCACGACGTCGGCGCTGGACTACCTGCGCCGGGCGCTCGGGCACTGAAGGCGCGGCCGTCCCTGGCCCCTGGCCCGGACAGGCGCCCCTTAGCCGAACCAGTGATGGGCCAGCACTTCGGCGATGTGCTCGCGCACCCGGGCCGCCTGGTCGGCCAGGCAGTCCCGGTCCCGGCTTAGGCGCTCGGCCTGGTCGAGGCATTGCCAGCTCATGGGCATCTCGAGGATGGCTTCGGCTTGCTTGAGGGAGTACCCGAACGGCTCTTGCTGCAGCGAGACAATAGCGGCCCGCCGGTCGACGGCCAACTGGATGGCCTGGTTGACCTCGTGCAGGCGGGACATGGCATCGAGGCGCCCTCTGATGACGTGAAGACGGCTTTCCAGCTCGGCCAGTTCGCTGGACAAACCGGTGGCCGTCAGGTCAAGGACGGTACTGCCCGGGTCATTGGGGAAACGGAACGTTGTCATGGCGGTCCCCCCCGTAAGAGCCCACTCGGCCTGGCTCTGTCGAGCCGCCGCCCAGCGAGCCGATTTTTTTGTGCTTCTTTCTCAGTATTGCACAGGCGGGGTACCCCAACGAGGGTATAAAGACCACTTGTCCACAAAAAAAACAGGAATGGTACAGGCGTTCTGGCACGACAGGGCCTCTGGCCGGAGAGGCCCTGTCGGCGAGCTATGGAGGGGCGTCGGGGGCTGGCGGTGTCAGTCCTCGAGGACGAGCGGGCCCTCGTCTGCCTGGGTGGCGGGGACGGCCCCGCCCATCCCGACCTTCTGGCGGACCTTCTCGGAGATCTCGATCATCAGTTCGAGGTTCTCGGTCAGGAAAACCTTTGCGTTTTCACGGCCCTGGCCTATCTGTTCGCCCTCGTAGGTGTACCAGGCGCCGGACTTGCGCACGATGCCGAGCTCGGTGGCGACATCGAGCAGAGAGCCCTCACGGCTGATCCCCTTGTTGTACATGATGTCGAACTCGCATTGCTTGAAGGGGGCGGCGCATTTGTTTTTCACCACTTTCACCCGGGTCCTGTTGCCTATGATCTCGGCCCCGTCCTTGATCGACTCGATGCGGCGGATGTCGAGGCGGATGGAGGAGTAGAACTTGAGCGCCCTACCCCCGGGAGTGACCTCGGGGGAGCCGAACATGACGCCGATCTTCTCTCGCAACTGGTTGATGAATATGGCGATCGTGTTGGACTTGCTCAGCGTGGCGGTCAGCTTGCGCAGGGCCTGTGACATGAGGCGGGCTTGCAGACCGACATGGGCGTCGCCCATCTCGCCTTCGATCTCGGCCCGAGGGGTGAGGGCGGCGACCGAGTCGATCACCACGACGTCGAGAGCACCCGAGCGGATGAGCATGTCCGTGATCTCGAGCGCTTGCTCGCCGGTGTCCGGCTGAGAGACGAGCAGGTCGTCGACATTGACGCCGATAGCCTTGGCGTAGATCGGGTCCATGGCGTGCTCGGCGTCGATGTAGGCGCAGATGCCGCCGTTGCGCTGAGCCTCGGCCACGACGTGCATGGCCAGCGTGCTCTTGCCCGACGACTCCGGGCCGAACAGCTCCACGATGCGGCCCCGAGGCAGACCACCGATGCCCAGGGCCAAGTCCAGGGAAAGCGTGCCGGTCGAGATGGCCTCGATCTGCATATGGCTGTTCTCGCCCATACGCATGATGGCGCCTTTGCCGAACTGCTTCTCGATCTGGCCCATGGCCATCTCCAGTGCCTTCTCACGTTCCACCGGGACCGTCCTCTCAGTCGTCTGTCTGTAGTTGATGTGCTGCGAGCAACCTACGAACCGGGTGTGACGGTTATGGCCTTCCGGTCTGGACGGGCCCTAACTTCATCACTGTAACTCGCGCCACAATACTAGCAAACGTATGTTCGGTGGTGGATGCCAAGGGGGCTCGGGACCAGGGCCGGAGCCGGGGCTCAGGACGGTGTGATGGGCCCGCTCGAGGAGGAGCTGGGCCCGAGGGGGAAAGTATAGATGTCCTGGTAGCGAGCCCCTCCAGCACCGAGCTGGCTGTGCACGAGCGCCAACGAAGTCACCCGCCATGAGGCGCTCAGCGGGCTCAGCAGATGGGCCGCCCGGCGAAGGTCGGCCCCCCGGGCGCCGCGGGCGATGGTGACGTGGCCGAGAAATGGCCGGTCCGGCACGGGCTGGCCTATGTGTGCGGTGGCCTGTTGGACCGGCCCGGCCGCCGGGCGCAGGCCCTCCACGGGCCAAACCACTAGCCCGGGCCCGAGGAACTTGGTCGCCGGGCCGCCCTTGGCGATGAGGTCGTCGGGCAGGGACGCGGCCGCCTCGGTGAGCGCCGCCGAGGCCGCCTCGACTTCGGCCGGGCTGAGCTCGCCGAAGAAGCGAAGGGTGACGTGCCACTGGTCCTGCGTCGACCACCGCAGCCGTTCGGCACCGGGACGGGGGAGAGCGGCCAGGGCGGCGGTGACTTCGGTGCTGGGCCAGACGGCTACGAAACAGCGCACCGAGGGGAGCGACCTCCTTCAACGCCGCCTCGGGAGCAGGCTGGCGGGGACCCGCTCAACCGAGGCGACGCCGCCTATGTTAGCTCTTCTGCGCTACGGCGCCGACCGGCCGGGAGGCCCGAGCGCTTAGGCTCTAAGGGTGACCTCGCCAGAGCGTGAAGAGCTAGTGCCGACGCCCGCGGGCCAGCCTCGCCGGTACCTGGTGCGCACTTTCGGCTGCCAGATGAACGAGCACGATTCCGAGCGCCTGGCCGGCCTGTTCGAATCCGAAGGGATGGTGGTGGCGCACAGCGTCGAGGACGCTGACGTCGTAATTCTCAACACCTGCTGCATAAGGGAAAACGCCGACAACCGGCTTTATGGCCACCTCGGTCAACTGCGGGCCTTGAAGCAGCAACGGCCGGACCTGCAGATCGCCGTGGGCGGTTGCCTGGCGCAAAAGGACCGGGACAAGGTGCTGGAGCGGGCGCCCTGGGTCGACGCCGTGTTCGGTACCCACAATGTGGGCCACGCCGCCGACCTGCTCGAGCGGGCCCGGAGCGGGGGCCCGGTGGTCGAGATCCTGGAATCGGCCGCCACCTCGGCCGATGAGTTCCCGTCGGCCTTGCCCGTGCGGCGCGAGCTTCCCTTCGCCGCCTGGGTCACGGTCCAGGTCGGCTGCGACAATAAATGCGCCTTTTGCATCGTCCCGTCGGTGCGGGGCCGGGAGATAAGCCGTCCGTTTTCCGAAGTCGTGGGCGAGGTCGAGCAATTGGCGGCCCGGGGCACCCTGGAAGTGACCCTGCTCGGCCAGAACGTCAACTCCTACGGGCGCGACCTGGCGCTGCGGGCCCGGGGGTCAGAGGACTGGCGGGCCCACGCCCATATGACCGGCCCGGAGTGGGCGGCCGCCGGTGCGCCCCGGGCGCGGCCACTGTTCGCCGACCTGCTGAGGGCGGTGTCCAATGTCGAAGGGATCGAGCGTGTCCGCTTTACCAGCCCGCACCCCAAGGATTTGCGCCCCGAGACCATAGAGGCCATGGCCAGCGAGAAAGCCGTGTGCCCGCACCTGCATTTCCCCCTCCAGTCGGGCAGCGACCGGGTCCTCGGCTTGATGCGCCGGGGGTACACGGCACAACGGTACTTGGAGCGACTGCGAGCAGCGCGGGCCGCCGTGCCCGATCTGGCTGTTACCACCGACATAATCGTGGGCTTCCCGGGCGAGGACGAGGCCGATTTCGAGCGTACGCTGGAGGTGGTGGCGGAGGTCGAGTACGACAGCGCCTACACGTTCATATTTTCCCCCCGGCCGGGCACGGAGGCGGCGGCCCGCACGCAGGACTTCGTACCGCCCGAAGCCGTGGCGGAGCGCTTCGAGCGCCTACGCCTCGTGGTGGAGCGCAGCGCTTTGCGGCGCCACCAGGCGCGGGTGGGCCTCACCGAGGAGGTGCTGGTCGAGGGCCGGGCCAAAAAGGGTGGTCCCATGATGTTTTCCGGCCGCACCCGGCAGAACAAGCTCGTGCACCTGGAGGGGGGAGGCTTGCGACCGGGAATGGTGGTCGAAGCCGTGGTCGAGCACGCCGCCCCCCATTTCCTCAAAGCCAGGTTCGAGCGGGTCATAGCCCAGCCTCGCCATCGCCAGCTCATCCCGGTGACGGCCAACTGACCCGACTTCCAGGCCCTGTCGTCCCCGGCCCTGTCGTCCCCGGCCCGTTTGCCCTGGTGGGCCCCACGGCGTGCGGCAAGTCGGCATTGGCCGTCCTGGTGGCCCAAGAGCTCGGCGACGTGGAGATCGTGAGCGCGGACTCCATGCAGGTTTACCGGGAAATGGACATCGGTACGGCAAAAATGCCCACCGCGCAGCGAGGAGGCATCGTCCACCACCTGATCGACGTGGCCGACCCGGGTGAGGAATGGGACGTGGTCCGCTTCACCGCCGCGGCCCGCCGGGCCGTGGCCGATATCGAGGAGCGGGGCCGAAGGGCGCTTTTCGTGGGCGGGACTGGGCTTTACCTCCATGCCCTCATCGACGACTTTGCCGTTCCCGGGCGATGGCCCGGCCTGTGGCACGAACTGGACGAGCAAGCGGACACTTCGGCGCTGCACCGCCGGCTGGAAGTCCTGGACCCGGTGGGGGCGGCGCGGGTGGAGGTCGGCAACCGCCGCCGCGTGCTGCGCGCCCTCGAGGTGACGCTGGGGAGCGGGCGTCCTTTTTCCAGTTTTGGTCCCGGGGTGGGCGCCTTCCCCCCGACGTCGTGGCGCCTGGCCGGGGTGTGGTTGCCCCGCCACGTCGTGGCCCGGCGCATCGACGGCCGCTTGGCCGCCATGATGGGAGCGGGCTTCCTGGAGGAGGTGCGGTCCCTGGCCCAGCGCCCCGGCGGCCTTTCCCGCACCGCCCGCCAGGCCCTCGGCTACCGGGAGCTGCTGGCGCACCTGGAGGGCGAGACCACGTTGGCGGACGCGGAGGCCGAAGCGGTCCGCCGGACCCGCCAGTTCTCGCGCCGCCAGCGGATGTGGTGGAGAAGGGACCCCCGGGTGCGGTGGTTCGGGGCGCCGGAAAACCCCCTGGCGGTACTGCCGGCGCTACTGGGAGACTGGAAAGCATGACCGGCCCGGTTATCGCCGAGGTGCCCGACCAGCGTCCGGTGCCGGCGCGTCCGGTGCCGGCGCGTCCGGTGCCGGCGGGCCCTGCGGGACAAGGCCTGGCGACCATGCCCCTGGCCAAGTACGAAGGGCTGGGCAACGACTTCCTGGTCCTGGTCGACATGGAGGGGTCCTGGCCGATCGGCGCCGACGTGGCACGGGCGGTGTGCGAGCGCCACCTCGGTTTCGGGGCGGACGGGCTCGTACGGGCCGGCCCGGCTCCCGCCGGCTCCCACGACGCGCTGACGTTCGAGCTGCGCAACGCCGACGGCAGCGAGGCGGAGATGAGCGGCAACGGCCTGCGTTGCCTGGTGCACGCCGTCATCGACGCCGGTGCCTTGCGGGCCGGGCCGGGCGACAGCCTCAGCGTGCTGACGCCGGCGGGCCGGCGCCGGGTGCACGTCCGGGCCTTTGAGGACGGCTGGATGTGGGCCAGCACCGAGATGGGCACGCCTAGGGTCACCGGGCCCCGGGAACGCTGCAACGTAGGGCACGGCCAGCTCCAGGTCGACGTGGGCAACCCCCACCTCGTGATGCTCGGCCCCAGCCCGGAGACGGTGGACGTAGCCGTCCTCGGGCCGGCGCTGAGCCAGGAGTTCGGCGCGGCCACGGGCGGTACCAACGTGGAGTTCGTGGCCCTCGGCCCGGGCCGGGACGAGCTGACCATGCGGGTGTGGGAGCGCGGCGTGGGCGAGACCCTGGCTTGCGGCACCGGCTCGGTGGCCGCCGCCGCCGCCCTGCACCACTGGGGCAGGGTGGGGACCAAGGTGACGGTCAACCAGCCCGGGGGCGCGGCCGAGGTCGAACTGCGCCCGGACGGCGTCGCCCTGCTGAGCGGCCCCAGCCGCCGGGTGGGCCGGTGCTCGTGGGAGCTGCCGGGTGGCCGGGAGGGCGACGGGGAGCGGCGATGAGCCTCATAGAGAGGAGTTTCAGGGAGAAGATCGTCCTCGTCGGGGTCACTCTCCCCAGCGGGGACCACGGGTGGTCGGGCGCCCCGCCCGAAGTGGAGACCGAGCGTCACCTCGACGAACTGGCGCTGCTCGTGTCTACGGCCGGGGCGGACGTCGTGGCCCGCGTCCACCAGCGCCGGGACCGCCCGGACCCTGCCACCTACATAGGCAAGGGCAAGGCGCAGGACGTGCGCATGATCTCGGAGTCGACCGACGCCGACACTGTGGTCTTCGACGACGAGCTGTCGCCGGCGCAATCGCGCAACTTGGAGAAAATCCTGGGCCGGACCGCCATCGACCGTACCGCCGTCATCCTTGACATCTTCGCCCAGAACGCCCGGACCCAGGAAGGCAAGGCCCAGGTCGAACTGGCCCAGCTGCAGTACCGCCTGCCCCGTTTGCGCGGGCGCGGCGTGGCCCTCTCGCAGCAGGCTGGTCGCATCGGTACCCGGGGCCCGGGCGAGACCCAGCTCGAGGTGGACCGCCGCCGCCTGGTGAACCGGGCCCACAAGTTGGAGTCGGAGCTGGCCCAGCTGGGCCGCCGCCGCCGCCTCCAGCGCCAGGGCCGGCGGCGCAGCCGCCTGGCGTCGGTGTCCCTGGTCGGGTACACGAATGCCGGCAAGTCGACGCTGCTCAACCTGCTGACGGGGGCGGGCGTCGTGGCCGACGAAAGGCTCTTCGCCACTCTTGACCCCCGCACCCGTCGCTTCGCCCTGCCCGGCGGTGAGCCCGTGCTCTTGTCCGACACCGTGGGCTTCGTGCGCAAGCTGCCTCACCAGTTGGTGGAGGCCTTCCGCAGCACCCTCGAGGTGGTCAACGAAGCCGACCTGCTCGTCCACCTGGTCGACAGTTCGGCGCCCGGGCCCGAGGACCAGATGGACGCCGTGCGCCTGGTGCTGGGCGAGATAGGCGCCGGTGACATCCCCGAGCTGGTCGTGTTCAACAAGGCCGACGCCGCCCCTGATGAGGCCGAGAAGCTGGCTGCTCGCCACCCGGGAGCGGTGGTGATCTCCGCCGCCACCGGCCAGGGCTTGGACGACCTCTTGGAGGCGATGGCCAGTCACCTGCGCCGCACCAGCCAGGTGGTCGAACTGTGCGTCCCCTACAGTCGCGGGGACATATTGGCCGCCCTGCACCGCGAAGGCGAGGTACTGGCCACGGCCGAAGGCGACGACGCCATGACGGTCCAGGCCCGGCTGCCCCAGGCGGCGATGGGCCAGTTCGTCCCGTTCCTGGCCCGGGAGGGAGGGTGAGCCTGAGCGGCCCCAGTGGCCTCACGGCTGAGGCGCCGGTCGGTTTCCGGCCCCCGCCGTACCCCTACGAACGGCTCGGCTCGTTGCGCGCCACTGCTGGCGCCCTGGAGGGCGGGATGGTCGACCTTTCCGTAGGGAGCCCGTGCGACCCGCCGAGCCCGGCCGTGCTGGCCGCACTGGCCAGCGCCGACGAGGGTGGGGCGACCCGTGGCTACCCGTCTTCGGCGGGCTCGCTCGTCGCCCGTACGGCGGCGGCGGAGTGGATGAGCCGGCGTCTGGGCGTGAGCGTCGACCCGGGCGGCCTCGCCCTGTGCATCGGGACCAAAGAGCTCGTGGCCGGCCTGCCTTCCTGGCTGCACCTGCGCGACCCGTCCCGGGACACGGTCCTGTACCCGGCGCTGTCGTACCCGACCTATGAGATGGGGGCGCTCCTCGGGGGCCTGCGGGCGGTGCCAGTACCGGTGGACGAACATTTCCGCCTGCGCCTGACGCCGGACGCGGTGAGCGACGCCGATGCGGAGCGGGCGCTGGTGCTGTGGGTGAACAGTCCCGCCAACCCGGCCGGGGCCTTGGACGACCTGGCTGCCGCGGCGGAATGGGGGCGCCAGCGAGGGGCGCTAGTGGCCAGCGACGAATGTTACGCCGAGCTCACCTGGAACGGGCCGCCCCGGACCGTCCTCGGGCACGGTGACGGGGCCGACGGCCTCGAGGGCGTGCTGGCCGTCCATTCCCTTTCCAAGCGGAGCAACCTGGCCGGCCTGCGCTTCGGGTGGTACGCCGGTGACCCCGAGGTGGTGAAGTTCCTGCGGGAGGTCCGCCAGCACGCCGGTTTCATGGTCCCCGGGGCGGTGCAGCGGGCCGGTGCCGCCGCCCTGGCCGACCAGGCGCACGCCGACGCGCAGCGCGAGAGGTACCGGGAACGGCTGGCCCGGCTGAGGCAGATCCTGGCCCGGGCGGGCGTGGACGCGCCCATGCCCGAAGGGGGCATATACCTCTGGGCGCCCGCCCCCGGCGGCGACGCGTGGGCCTTGACGGCCCGGCTGGCGGCGCAGGGCGGGGTCATCGTGTCCCCGGGCGAGTTCTACGGGCCGGCCGGGGCCGGGTACGTGAGGGTAGCGGCCGTGGCCCCCATGGAGCGCCTCGAGCTGGTCGCCGCCCGGCTCGGCGCCTGAGCCGGCCGGGCGGGTAACATCCGCCAGTTGTGGGACTGCAAAGTGAAATAGAAGCCCTCTGGCAACGGCGTGAGTCGCTGGGCCCGGCCTCGGTGGCTGAGGCTGACGTCGTGCGGGCGGCGGTGGGCCTGCTGGACTCGGGCCAGGCCCGTGTGGCCGAGCTCGGCCCCGACGGGGAAGTGGTCGTCCACGAGTGGCTGAAAATGGCGGTGCTGCTGTGGTTCAAGGTCTCGGCCATAGAGGTCACCGAACTAGGCCCGTTCGAGTACGCCGACCGGCTGCCCCTGAAGCGTGGGTTCAAAGAGGCCGGGGTCCGGGTCGTGCCCGGCGCCTCGGCTCGCTGGGGGAGCTTCATCGGCAGGGGCGCCGTCCTCATGCCGAGCTATGTCAACATCGGCGCCTCGGTCGGCGCCGGGACCATGGTCGACACGTGGGCGACGGTGGGTAGTTGTGCCCAGGTGGGCGAGGGCGTGCACCTGTCCGGGGGAGTGGGGGTCGGAGGTGTCTTGGAACCGCCCCAGGCCGCCCCGGTCATGATCGGCGACTACGCCCTCATCGGCAGCCGCTGCATGATCACCCAGGGGGCGCGGGTGGGGGCGGGCGCCGTCTTGAGCGAGGGCTGCATCCTCAACCCCGGTATCCCGGTGATCGACGCCGCCAGCGGGGAGGAGCTCTCCCGGGGCGTCGTCCCGCCCTGGTGCGTGGGCGTGGGCGCCACCCGGCCCCGGACCTTCGCCGGGGGGACCTTCGGCCTGCCCTGCGTCCTGGTCGTCCGCCGGCTGGAGGAGGGCCAGCGCCATTCGACGGCGCAGTTGGAAGAGATGCTGCGCGAGCACGGGGTGAGTATTTGACCGATCTGCTGGCGGCCACGGCCGAGCTGGTGGCCATACCGTCGCTCTCCCTAGAGGAGCAGGCGCTGGCCGACCACATCGAGGCCACGCTGCGCCGGGTGCCCGGGCTCCACATCGTCCGGGTGGGCGACAACGTGGTGGCCCGGACCCGCCAGGGCCGGCCCCGCCGCGTCGTGCTCGCCGGCCATCTCGACACCGTCCCGGCCAAGGGCAACGAGCAGCCCCGGACCGAGGGGGGCACCCTGTGGGGCCTGGGCTCGACGGACATGAAGGGCGGCTTAGCCGTGATGCTGGACCTGGCGGCCAGCCCGCCGGGCCCGGCCTACGACGTGACCTACGTGTTCTACGTGGCCGAGGAGGTCGCCCGTGCCCACAGCGGTCTGCTAGAGCTGGCCCGTCAGGCGCCCGAGTTGCTGGAGGGGGACGCCGCCGTCGTCTGTGAGCCCACCAACAGCGCCGTGGAGGCGGGGTGCCAAGGCGTGATAAAGGCGGAACTGGTGCTGGCCGGGCAGCGGGCGCACGTGGCCCGGCCCTGGATGGGCCGCAACGCCGTCCACCGGCTGGCCCCGGTGCTCAGCCTGCTCGACCGCTGGGTGCCGCGCCGGGCCGTCATCGACGGCTGCGAGTACCGCGAGGCGCTACAGGCGGTGCGCGTATCGGGGGGCGTCGCTTCCAATGTGGTACCGGACCGCGCCGCCCTCGAGCTCAACTACCGGTTCGCCCCCGACCGCGGTCTCGACGCCGCCGCCCGGGAGCTGGAAGAAATGTTGGCCCCGTGCCTCGAAGACGGTGATTCCTTCGCCGTCACCGACAGCGCGCCGGCGGCTCCTCCATCGCTGGGCCACCCGTTCCTGGCCGCCCTGGTGGGAACCTCCGGTGCGGCCGTCACCGGGAAATTGGGTTGGACGGACGTGGCCTTTTTCGCCGAGAGAGGTACCCCGGCGGCCAACTTCGGCCCCGGTGACCCCGAGGTCGCCCACACGGCGGGCGAGATGGTCACCCGCAGCTCGCTCGAGCGGGCCCGGGACGTCCTCGGGCGACTATTGGCTGGTTGAGACCGCCCGCCGGCGCTCGGGCCCGGTGCCGTGGGCGGTGCCGCGTGGGCGGCTCAGCCCTCGCTCCGGTGCTGGGCCACGAAGACTTCTAGTTCGTGGGCGTCGGGAGGGTCGGCCCCCGGACGGGTACAGGTGAAGGCGCTCGTGGCGATGGCCTGGGCCAGGGCCGCCTCGAGCTCGGCCTGGTCCGCTCGGGCGATCCCCTCCGGGTGGAGCAGCTCCCGGTCGGCGAAATAGGCGAGCAGCCCGGCGCTGAAGGCGTCGCCGGCACCGATCGTGTCTGCCACTTTGATCGCGGGAGGGGACAAGTGGGATCTGAGCCCCTTGCCGTGCATAGCCGTGGCCCCGTCCGGGCCTTCGGTGATGACGACGAGCGTGGGCCCCGCCGACAGCCATTTCTCGGCTGTGGCCGGCGCGCCCTCCCCCGGGTACATCGCCTCGACGTCCTCGTTGCTCGCTTTGACGATGTGCGAGCTGGCGATGATGTCCTCCAGCCGCCGGAGGTAGGCGGCCCTGTCGGTCCCGGGGACGGTGCGCATGTTGGGGTCGAAGGATATGACGACGTCGTTACCCTGGCGCAGCTTGGCCAGCCAGTGGGCGAGCACCTGGCCGCTCGGCTCGAAAGCGATGGGGAGCGAACCGGTATGGACGGCGCTGAAGCCGTGGGCCGCCAGCACCCTCTGGTTGGGTACCGGTAGCTCGCTCTCCCGCCAGTGCCAGTCCGCCGTCTCCGGGCCGTAGAACGTATAGTCAGCCCGGCCCTGGTCGTCGAGGGTGACCGCGGCCAGGGTGGCCGGCTCCGGGGCGTCGATGGACAGCGCCAGGTCGAGCCCGTTGTCGCTCAGGTACTGGCGCAACCAGGGCCCGAAACCCTGCCGGGCGATGCGGGCGGCGAAACCGGTGCGGACGCCCAGGCGCGCCAAGCCGATGGCCACGTTGGCGCAGCTTCCTCCAGGCATGGCCATGAACCGTTGATAGGGCTGACGGCCGGTGTGCGCCGCTCCGTTGTTGCCGCCGCCTCCGCCGCCGTGTGCCGTGGCCGCGGCCGCGGTGGGCGCCAGGTCGACCAGGCACTCGCCGACGACCAGTACGCCCGATGTCCCGAACGGACCTGGCCCGAGGCCGGCTTCCCGCCCTGTCATCGATGTGCCGGTCGTGTCATCGATGTGCCGGTTGTGGTCATCGATGTGACAGTAGCTTGCCCGGCTGGCCCGGGCAGCCTTGGCGCCCGCGGCGCCGTCTCAGTAAGTTGAGCACTGTGATGCGACCAATCGAGCTGGGCCCCAACCAGCCAAGACAGTTTTATTTAGGTGGCCAAGCCATTGCCGAGCTGCGCGGCGTGGGCGAGGGTGACGGCTTCCGGCCCGAGGACTGGGTGGGTTCAGCCACTCCTCGCTTCGGGATGGAAGAGGACGGCCTCTCGAGCCTGCCGGACGGCCGGTACTTGCGGGACGCGCTCGAGGCTGACCCGGACGGCTGGCTCGGGCCCGAGCACGTCAAGTACTTCGGGGCTTCGCCGGCCCTGCTGGTCAAATTGCTCGATGCCGGCCAGCGCCTGCCCGTCCACCTGCACCCCGATCGGTCTTTTGCCTACCGGCACCTGGGCTCGCGCCACGGCAAGACCGAGTCGTGGGTCGTACTGGGCGCCCGGGGGGCCGACCCGGTGGTTTACCTGGGCTGGTCACGCGACGTCGAGACAGCCGAGCTGTTGCGCTGGGTTTCGGACCAGGACACGACGGCGATGCTGGGGCAGCTGCACAAGCTGGAGGTCAAGCCGGGCGACGCCGTGCTGGTGCCGGCGGGGACCCCGCACGCCATCGGCGAGGGTGTCTTCGCCGTAGAGCTCCAGGAGCCGACGGACTTTTCCATAATGATCGAGTTCAAGGGTTTTGACCTCGACCCGGCCGGGGGCGAGCTCGGGCTGGGCCGAGAAGTGGCGCTGTCCTGCCTGAGGAAAAAGGCGTTCAGCGCCGGCGACATCGACGGGCTGCGGCGGCACGGCAAGGTGAACAGCGGGACCGAAGGCGGCAGTGTGCAGGACGTCATGCCGGGAGCGGCCGACCCGTACTTTCGTGCGCAACGGGTTTTCGGAGGCGACGCCGTAAGCCTTGCCGCCTCTTTTGCCGTTGTGGTCGTGCTCTCCGGTCAAGGTTCCCTCGAAGGCGACGGGTGGACCGTACCAGTCAAGCGCGGTAACACGTTCGTGGTGCCGTTCGCAGCCGGCGCCGTCGGCGTCACGGGCGGGGTCGAACTGCTGCGCTGCCTGCCTCCCTTGCCCGGCGACGCCTCGAGGGACGACCCGGCCGCATAACCCAGACCGCGTGATCAGGGGCCGGAGCCCGAAAAAGACCGGCTCGCCGGGGTCAGAGGCGGCGCAGGACGGTGACCACCTTCCCGAAAATGGTGACTTCGTCGGGGGAAAAGACCATGGGCTCCCAGTCCTGGTTGGCAGGCAACAGGACGACGCTGTCGCCGCGCCGGGAGTACGTCTTCACCGTCGCCTCACCACCGGGTATCCCGGCCGCGACCACGTCGCCGGTGTTGGCGTCCGGTTGCTGGCGCACCACGACGTAGTCGCCGTCCAGGATGCCGGCGTCGATCATGGAGTCGCCTCGGACCCGCAACATGAAGACGTTGCCCCCCCCGGTAAAGTCTTCCGGCAGCGGGAGCAGCTCTTCGATGTTCTCCGATGCCAGGACGTTGGTACCGGCGGCAATGTCGCCCACCAGGGGCACGTGGCGCGTAGGACGACGCTCGATGGCGGCCCCGGAGGTGGAGTCGTAGCGCACCTCGAGCGCTCGGGGCTTGGTCGGGTCGCGCCTCAGGTAACCCTGCCTTTGGAGGGTGTTGAGGTGGGCCTGGACCGTTGAGGTCGAAGCCAACCCGACCGCAACGCCAATTTCCCGTACCGACGGCGGGTAACCCCGCTCCCGCACCTGGGCGGCGATGAAGTCGAGGATCTCCCGACGCTTGCCTGTCAAGGTCTCGTTCAACTTGCTCCCTCCGTACTCGTAGCAAGCTTGGCCCGGGCTGGCCGCGCCGGGGACTTGCTTGACGTCAGCGAGCGATCCTAGCCGCGCTGAGCGCGACAGTCAAACATATGTTCCCATTGTAACCTGCGAGGTGGCTACTTGACACCGAACACCCGTTCGAGTAAAACTGGGACCAGGACCGAACATACGTTTGTACGGCCACAGCATTGAGCGGGAGGAGGACCGATGGTTGCGCTGAGGTGGGACGAGGTGAGCCCGGAGGACCTGGAGGACCTGGAGGTCCTGGTCG
>JBKQUU010000046.1:0-3284 GCA_052325485.1 Acidimicrobiales bacterium
TCTCTACACCGCCGGGCAGCCTGACCCTGACCTCGTCATCCGCACCAGCGGCGAGCTTCGTTTGTCCAACTTCTTGCTCTGGCAGAGCGCCTACTCGGAGCTGTACTTCTGCGAGGCCTTTTGGCCCGCCTTCCGCGAGATCGACTTCTTGCGGGCGTTGCGCAGCTTCGCAGCCAGAGAGCGCCGCTACGGCAGCTGACTCTTCAGGTCGACCGAGCTGGCTGGGTCATGAAATCCCTCCCGGGACCGGTAAAAGACCATGATGGGCCCCCGATCATCTGGAACAGACCCGTTCCCTCCGGAGGCAAGTTATTTCGCACAGAAATGACCGTGACGAGCTGACATAGGCGGGGACGCCGGCGAAGGCACGGTTGGTCGTTTTGCCCGGGCCTTGGGAACAAAACATCGGGTGTGGTTCTCCGAGGTCGGGGCCTGAAACCGGGTCTCACGGGGGCCCAGGCCGGGCGGCGCCCGGCTATGGTCGACGAACGGGTTGAGATTTTGCCTGACGGCGACGACGTTTGGGCTCATCATCGCGTCAGGGCCCGACTCACGGATTGTGGCCGAGCCCTCTCTGTCATAACCAGCGAGGGCGTTCCGACGCGCATTGGGTACGCCAATCTACCCTTAGAAAAGTAGCCGCATTGTGGTACGCAGAGGGACGTCTCGTAAACCGGCGGGCGACCATCAGCCGCGCCGGCGAAGGGGGCGAGGGCCACGGCTGCTCGGGGAGATGCGATGCCTTCAGCCGTCGACATAGAGTTGCCCGTTCGGTCCGAGGGCAACCGGGATAGGTGAAAGCCCGGTGGGGGCGGGCCCTTGTAGGACAGCTCCCGTGGTTGCGCTGAAACCCGACCCATGGCACGGGCAGGCGAAGACGTCGTTCGCCCCGTCGAACTGGACTGTGCAACCGGCATGGGGGCAGACCGCAGAAAAAGCGCGGAAATCGTCGCTCTTTATTTGGACGACCAGAGCGGGGACCTGCTTAGCCGGGTCGGTGAAGCTGGCGGCGCTTCCTACCGGGACGTCCGCCGCCGGACCGATCCGGGTCCCCTTAGGGACCGGAGCTGCAGCAGTGCTCGTCGGAGCGGCCGGGCTGGAAGTGGCCCCGGTCGCGGCGGGGGCTTGCCCGCCGGTCGCGGGGGAGACCTTGCCGAGCGCGCCGGCGTCGGGGAGCGACGCCACTGCGCCCGAGGGACGCGCGCTGTGCAGGAACCGTCCGAGAGCGCTCACCAGTCCACCCAGGGTGAAGCCCGTGAGCGCGACAACGCCCGCGGCAGCGGCTTTTTGCAGGAAGGTCCGCCGTTCTAGCTCTGCCGTCTGTCGCTTCGACGCCGCCAGTTGTCTCTTCGTCATCCCCCCCCGAGGTGTGGCTGCACTCAACGCCGCTCGTGCTCGTTCGGCCCGGCGGGCATAAACGCCGTCGAGCGAGAAGGCCCCAGAGCCTCCAAGCACGAACGGCGTCCAGGCAAAGAGGAACACAATGTCAGCTCCGTAGTAGTACGGATTGTCCCTGAAACTGACCGTAAGGAAGAACGACAACGAGAGCAGCGCTCCTCCGGTGGCCGCCACACGGCCGAACAGCCCTACCAGCGTGCCGAGGCCGACAGCGATCTCCCCCACGGCGACCACGACGGCGAAGACCACGGGCGCATGGAGGGCG
The DNA here is from genome assembly GCA_052325485.1 of Acidimicrobiales bacterium. Lineage (GTDB taxonomy): Bacteria > Actinomycetota > Acidimicrobiia > Acidimicrobiales > Palsa-688 > Fen-671. Next base: position 1,664 of record JBKQUU010000046.1, read on the forward strand.
GGGTCGAGGAGGTGATGAAGGGGGCTCGTGATGATGGACCCCCGGAGCTGTTCTTGGAACGAGCCTGGGGCAATCGGGCTAAAGAAGTTGGGGTTGGCGAGTTTTTGCAGCCCGGCGAAGGTGAACGTTACCCCGAGAAAGGCCCGAAGAAGCAGCAGCGTCCCTTCAGGTGAGGCCAGGGTCCCTGACAAGCCAGTGCGATTCGCAGGCGGCCCGTTCCTCACGTCAAAGGGGTCGGTCACGTCGTTGTCTCCATCGGCAGCGCTTACGTTAGGTCAGGCTAGATGGGGTACCTTACGGGCGCATGAAGTCAGGCGCTTTGCTTACGTGGCCGGAGAATGCCCAAGTACCCGGGCGTTGTCACGAAGCTCGTCGGGTCGAGGAAAGCGGACAGGGTTAGCTCTTAGGGCTGGTCCCCGGCACCAGGCAGGAGGACCTCGAAGAAATCGCGTGCTTCCCAGACCGGTGGCAGGTAGCGGTCGGCGGGCCGCTGCATCTCGGGGTAGAGCTTGGTCCCGGTTACCTGGGCGGGGCGGCCGGGGGCGTGGGAGTAGAAATTGAACGTAACCCATTCCGGGTTGATGTCCAAGGTCATGGCCCGCACAGCTCCCGCCCGCTGCAAGGACTCGGCCAACGACCTGGCTGTCAGCGCCGGGCCGGCCACATAGACCAGGGCGCCGTCAGCGGTCACACCGATGCCGCTGCGGGGAACGACGTAACCGCCGCCAAGCGTGTAGCCCCAGATGGCATTGTCGGTGTAAGTGGCCGAGGGCGCCAGCTGACCCTTGTCGACGAGCAGGACCACGTTCTGCAGCACGGACTCAACGCCGGGGCCCATGGAGAAGTCCTTGCCCCAGGCGCCGATGTTGACCCGGCCGTCCTTGTATATGACGAACGAGGCGGCGCCGGCGACCAGGGGCACCCCGGTCCTGCCCTCCAGGTAGATCCCGCCCCGGGCGTCTTGGAAACGGAAACCGCCGTTGAACCCCGCCACCAGGTAGGGCAGCTCTGGCGGGGTGACGTAAGGCGGGTGCGCCCAGGTGCCGCCGGGCTCGGTCGAGCCGGGCACCAGTTCTAGGTGCAGGAGCCTGGGGTCGATCCACACGGCCGTGGTGATCTGGGCCGTGTAGACGTCGTCGGCCCGGAACTGGGCCACGTACATGGCGGGCACGCCGTCGACGAGCGGCCCGGTGGCCTGCCATTGGCCCTCACCGGCCAGCGCCGGTCGCACCACTAACGGGACCGGGGCGGGGGCCGGGAGCACCGGGGGGGCGGTGGTGGTAGTGGTTGTAGGTGCGGGCGCAGTCGTGGTCGGGTCGTTCGGCGCCGTCGTGCTCGGAACCGCGGCCGGCCCTGGGCCAAGGGTGGCTGCCGGGGGGCTGAGGACGGTCACGGGCACCTTGTTGAGAGCCTTGGGGCGACCTCCTTTGGCCGGCGCGGTGGCCGAGTAGTAGATCTCTTCGAAGCGCTGGGCCACCAGCCCGGCGTGGTGGGCGCGCAACCAGTCGGCCCATTTGGCCTCGAAGCTCTGGTTGCCGGGAGTCAGGGCGGCACCAGCTAGGGACACGGCGAGGAGCACACCCACCAGGGCGGGCACGACCACCAGGGAGCGCAGGCGCAG
>JBKQUU010000047.1:0-5520 GCA_052325485.1 Acidimicrobiales bacterium
TCCAACGCGGCTCTCACCGCCAGTTCCGTCACCCGCAGCGGCCCGGGACGGTCACGGTGCCCGGCAACCTGGGCGCCGAGTTGAAGCCCGATACGCTGGCATCAGTCTGGAAGCAAGCACGCACCCGGAGGCGCTGGTCATGAGCGAGTACCTCGTCGTTATCGAGGGCGAAGGCGACACCTGGTCCGCCTACGTGCCCGACCTACCTGGCTGTGTGTCCGCCGGTTCCAGCCGTGAAGAGGTGGAACAGCTCATCCGGGAGGCCATACACCTTCACGTCGAGCTAATGCGGGAGCACGGCGACCCGGTCCCGCCGCCATCGGCGAGAGCGGCGATCGTCGTCGAAGTCGCCTGAGCCCAAGCGGACACTCTGCTGACCGGCGTGTTAGCGCGACCCTGGCCCGTTAGCAAATGGTTAGCAAGCGGGAGCCGAGGCGCCGCCACCGGAGGCGCCCTTCAGGGTAAAAACCCTGGTCGAACTGGGTGGGTGGGCGAGGGGGGACTTGAACCCCCACGTCCTTGCGGACACAGGAACCTGAATGGTGCCTGGGCCATGATGGCCGATGTCAGCCCGTGCCGGCACATGCGCTGAGCAGGGCTTTTACCGCGGGCCAATCCGGCTCGTCCGGCTGATGACGCCCCGTCCGGAACCGTGCGTTAGCAAATGGTTAGCAAATCAGAGAGCGGTAACAGGGAGCGCCCGGCGGCCGTCAGAGGTCTGCGATATTGATCCTTTCAAGCCGGATCCCGATCGCGGGCACACGATCGCCTTTCAGGAACGCCCACCGATCTCCGACAGGAGCCCATCCGCACCAGCGGTCCTCGCCGACAGCGAGGATCCGGTACTCGACAACCTCGCCGTCAATTCCAACAGACGCCGTCCGTTCTTCGATCGTCAACGGGTACTTGTGCTTATCGTGCACGAACACGACCAGTTGGCACAGCATCCGGAACTCATTGACGGCCTCTATCGTGGTTTCGACACCCAAGCGCGGCAGGCGGCCCTTCGTCCCGAACTCGAGCTTCAAGGCGGTGACGTCGTCCTTCCACCCGCTCCATCCATAGTCGTCGAGCGGCCTTTGGCCAGTTAACCCGTAAATCGGTGGGCCTAGGGCCACAGCCCGCTCGCGGCGTTCGTGCGTCCTCTTGGTCACCGCACCATACTGGCATCGCGCTCCTCTGCTCAGCGGCTCTCCTGCCTTCCGCGTCAGTGAGCCGCACGAGGTAGGCAGCACTAGTGTCAAAGGTAACCACGGCCCAGTGTCGAGGCGAGGAGCCGTTAGGGGCATGAGGTTCGAGATAAAAGGGACCTTCTCTCAAGAGTTCGCAGAGAAGTTCCAAGCCCTGGCGCAGCAAGTGAACGACGGCAACACCGAGGCTATGGGAACACTGGCAGCGACGTTGAAGGACGAGTCCCCTGAGGCAGCCCTCCTCTTGTACCGCCAGGCGGCGGAGCTCGGAGATGCCAAGGCCATGGTTGACCTCGGCCTCATGTTGCAGAAGTCCGGCGGGATCGAAGAGGCCCGGCAGTGGTGGTTGCTTGCCGCCGATCTCGGCAACCCAAAGGCGATGGTTTGTGTCGGGGACCTGGTGGCCAAGGCTCAGCCCGATGAAGCTAGGAGGTGGTACGAGGAGGCCGCCAAACTCGGGAACGTCCACGCCATGGAAAGGCTGGCAACCCTAGTCATGCATCACGACCCAGACCTGGCTAATAAGTGGTTCGAACTTGCTGTCAGCAAGGGTTCCCTCCAGGCAATGCACAACTTCGCCGTCTTTCTCCGGTCTAGGCAGCCGGAACGATCTAAGGAGTTGTGGCGCCAAGCCGCTGAGGCCGGCTTTCAACCCTCGATAGCCGCATTGGCTTCTGCATCGACGAGAAGGACCACGCCTCCCCGCTGGGCGAAAAGGCGCTCACCCTGATCTTCTTGCTCCGACTGGTCGCTTAACCACCATCGCCACCTGGCTCAAACCGTCGCACAGAGCATGCTCGCCGAACCGCCAGCCGCCAATACTGGCCGCAGTCGCTAGTGCGTGGTGGTACCAGTACGAGCGCGTCGGTGGACCGACGTGAACCCCAACGTCGACGCAATTCGCGGCCGTCAAAGGCCCAGGTCGGGCCGACGCTCATGGTTAAGGTCACTGGGCGAAACGTACCTGGTCGCCGAGCTCGGGTACCGTCCCGGACCGGACGGGCCGAGTGGCCCGAGGACAGCGCGCAATTGAGCCGCTTCCTTAGCTCGGCGGGCGAGCCCGTTGAGGTGGGCCACGACGTCGGGGTTGGCCTCGAACCAGGAACGTCGGGCTTGCTGGGCGCCCTCGGCCTCCTTTAAGGCTTGAGCCGCCCCGTGGAGCTCGTCGCGACCACGACGGACGACGGCGAGTTCGGCCTCCGCCTGCTGCAGGTGCTCGTCGAGGCGGCTCAGCCGGTGGGCCGCCTTGTCAGCGGCTTGGGCGGCGACGGCTTGGGCCTGGCGGTCGGGGCCGCGTAACCAGCCCCTCTTCTGGCCCGCACCCTGCTCGGCCTGATGGGCTTTGACGAGCTCGTCATGGACCGCTTGGCGCTCGGCGCTAAGCCGGCTGAAGGCGTGCTCGGCTTGGGCGGTGGCCTCGACGGCCTGGGCGTGACGGGCGGCCTCAGCACACAAGCGCTCGATCGCGGCGGAACGGTCAGGACCGGCCAGGGCATCGACCTGGCGGATAGCCTCCAACAGCGCCGCCCGCAGGCTGTCGAAGTCGTCGGCCACGTCGAGGCTGGCCCGGAAGGTCTCGGTGGCCGAGGGCTCGCTGCCGGTTCGGCGCAGGGCGGCGGCGAGCACCTCCTGGGCGCCGGGGGCGGCCACGTACCGGTGACCGTCGTCGAGCGGTTCGCGGACTACGCAGGCCAAGTTGTGGTCGCGTCCCCGGGTGAGGCCGACGTAGAGGTGCTCGGCGGTGGTGGCGGCTCCGACGACCAAGACAGCGGCGTCCACGGTGAGCCCTTGGCTCTTGTGTACGGTCACCGCGAAAGCCAGAGCGATGTTCTCCTCGACGTAATCACCGGGGACGCTCACCTTGCCCCGGCCGTCCAGGGAACTGAGCAGCAAGGAGCGGTCGGGACGCCGGGCCAGGATCTGCCAGCGGTCGCCGTTGCGCACCCAGGCCCCGGTGGTGCTTACCAGCCGGCGGTTGTTGAGGGTGGTGACGACCTCGTCGCCCACGCCCACGACCTGTTCGCCGACAATTACGCCGGGGGCTTCGACCTCACCGGCGGCGACCCGAGTGGCCCGGGCCCGGAGAGCAAGCTGGTCGACGGTGGCGTGGTCGGCGGCCATGACCACTACGGAGCGGCCCGCTCGTCGGGCGTCGGCCCAGGCCTGGTGGGCGGCGTCCAGGGCCTGTTCCCGCCCGCCGGCCCGCACGCGGCCCCGGGCCTGGTACTCGGCCAGTACTGAGCTGTCCCGGTCTCGCAGGCGCCGGGTGGCCTCGGCCTCCCAGGGGTCGCTGAAGCGCCGGACGGTGCTCAGCTCGGCCGTCTTGGCGTCGGCGGCCAGGAGGCGGAACAACCCGCCCGCCTCGACGGCGCCCAGTTGGTGATGGTCCCCGACCAGGACCAGTTTCCCCCCCGCCCCTTCGACCAGGTCCACCAGTTTGGCCAGGTCAGCGGTGGAGACCATCGAGGCCTCGTCGCAGACGACGACCTCGCCTCGGCTCAGAGCTGCCCGGCCCCGGCCGGCGTCGAGGAGGAACTTGGCCAAGGTCTCCGAAGCGATACGGGCTTGTTCGGTGAGCACACCGGCCGCAACGGCCGAGGGGGCCACTCCCCGGACGGCTACACCGGCTGCCTCCCACGCCACTCGGGCGGCGGCCAGGCTGCGGGACTTGCCCGAGCCGGCCGGGCCGACCACCACAGCGACGCGCTCGCCCCCCTGGCAAAGGCGGCGCACGGCCTCGGCCTGGTCGTCCCCCAACCCGGCCCCAGTGATGGCGGCCTCAACGATGGGCTCGGCCACGACCCCGACCTGGGCGTCCCGGCCTTGCTCGGTGACCTCCAAAATGGCTTGCTCGGCTCGAAGAGCGCCCCACGTGCTGTAGCGGGCGGCCCCATGGCGCCGGGTGGGGCTTAGCCCGTCCCGGCGGCGCAGGACCTCGGGCACGGTGGCAAGGCCTTCAGCACCCAGGCAGACGACATCGGTTTCGGCCAGCAGTTCGTCGCTGGCGACTTCAACCAGGCGACGCACCGTATCGGCGTTGTCGGCCGCCGAAGGCGTCACACGCAGGGCCAGCGCCTCGACCACGTCGGCCCGGCCCCAGGTCGAATGCCCCCGCTCCAGGGCCGCGAGGACGTCGGTCACAACGGCCGCATCCGGCGTCCCCGCGGTTGCGCCGGCGCTACGACCGGGCACGCTGGTGCTCGGAGCCGGCCCCAGGGCTGCGGCCAGCCAGCGGTCCGGGTCATGGCCCGCCTCAGTGGCTTCCCGGCGCCACCGGGCCCGCAGCTCTCCGGTCGTCTCCCCGCCCTCGGGCTTGGCCGCCCGGGAGCGATAGGCGGCCAACTGGAATAGAGCGGCCCGTTCACCACCGCCGAGCGAGCGGCCCAGCATCGCCTCCTTGGCCCCGACCATCTGGGCGGCCCGTGCCTCGACCTGGGCGCGGCGGGTGGAGAAGTGCTCGACCAGGCCGGCCGGGACACCTGCGACCTCGGCCGCCCCGTCGGAGCCGACATCGCCCCAGGCCACTCCCAGCCGGGCCGACAGCTCGGCCCGGAGCCCCGCTTTATAAAGGAGCCCGGCCGCCTTTTGCACCTCGAACAGCTCCCGGCCGTCCAGGGCCAACCAGTGCCTATCGCTACTGGCCCGGATTTTGGCGGCCAGCAGGACATGGGTGTGCAACTGGGGATCGCCGCTCCTCGACGTGCGATGGGTGAAGACGGCGGCCAGGTAGCCGTCGGTGTCGGCCTGGACCACCCCGCCCCGGCCTCGGCGGGTGAAGGCGGCGTGGTCCTGTAAGAACTCCAAAGCGGAACCGACTGCGGCGTCCTGGGCCGCCTGCACCTCTCCAGACACGGCTTCGTCGGCCAGCGCCCACAGCACCGAAATCGACTTCGGCGGCGAGAACGACAGGGCGTAGCCCGCCACCTTGCCCACCCCGCCCTGCCCGTCTTTAGCCGCCCGACAGTTCCCGTCCGGGCTGCCACCACCGAACGGGCGGCCCAAAGCCTCACCTGTCCCCGGGTGGCGCCCCTGCCCGAAGAGCAGCGACATCTCTTCGGGACCGACAGGGCCAGCAAGCCCAAGAGCGTCGGCGCCCCGGCCTACCCAGCGGCCGGGCTCCTCCCCGTGGCCGGCGAAATAGTCCTCCCGGCCGAGGGCGATCTCATCGGCGTAGTAGCGCCACCCGTCGGGCGCCATCTTGGCCAGGCCCATCATCGCCGGCCGCCTTCTACCGGGTCGGGCTGCCCGGCACCTTCGGGTGCAGAGGTGTCTCCTTGGATTTGGGACAGAGGAAGGGGAAGAGGACAGGAGTCTGAGGTGGGCGGGGCAA
>JBKQUU010000048.1:0-15886 GCA_052325485.1 Acidimicrobiales bacterium
GGCGCCGTGCTGGGTGGCGCCGTGCTGGGTGGCGCCGTGCTGGGTGGCACCGTGCTGGGTGGCGCCGTGCTGGGTGGCGCCGTGCTGGGCGTGGTCGTGGGCGTGGTCGTGGCCGGCGCCGTCGTGCGGGTGGCCGGCGTGGTCGTAGGCGGGGGCGTCGTGGTGGTGGGCGCTGTGGTGGTGGGCGCTGTGGTGGGTGGGGCCTTGTGCCTAGTGGGCGGGCCGGGCTCGGCGGTGGTGGGCGCCGTGATGGGCGGGACGGTGGAAGACGTCGTCGCCGGCGTACTGGGCGGAGAAGACGACGTGGGCGTCGTCGTTGCCGGAGCCGTCGTCGAGGCGGTCACCGCAGGCGAAGACACCGCGGTGGTGACGGGGACGGCGGTCGTGGGCGTGGTGGAGGGAGGCTGGGTGGTGGGGGCGGACGACGTCGTCACGGGAGGAGTGCTCCTGGCCGTCGTGGTGGTGCTCGGAGGCCGGGTAGTCGTTGTCGTCACCGGTGGCTTGGTGGTGGTCGTCGTCGGCTTGGTGGTCGTCGTGGTCGTAGGCGGCTTGGTCGTGGTGGTCGTGCTGGTGGTGGTGGTCGTGCTCGTGGTGGTCGTCGTCGGCTTGGTGGTCGTAGTGGTCGTCGGTGGCTTGGTCGTCGTAGTCGTGCTCGTGGTGGTGGTCGTCGTGGTGACAGGCGCGCCCGACGCGGTGCGGAGGCCTGTCGTGGTGGTGGAAGGGACCGTCGTGGTCGGGCCGCACCAGCCGCCGCTATGGGCCCAGCCACAGCCGTTGCCGGCGAAGGGGCCGTTATGGCCCGGGCAGCCGCAGCCGGAACCATAGCCCTGAGTAATCGACGTGGTGGTGGGCTCGCTCCTCCACGTCGTCGTGGTGACTACCGGCGTGGTGGTGACCACGGGTTTGGTGGTGACAACCGGCGTGGTGGTGACAACCGGCGTGGTAGTGACAACGGGCGTCGTAGTGACAACGGGCGTGGTAGTGACAACGGGCGTGGTGGGGCTACTGGCGGTCGGCGGGCCGGGCGTCAACGTGATTGTGGTGCCCGGGCCACTCCAAGTGTTGCCGGGATTTCCGGGTGCGCCCCAGCCGTTGCGAGGCGCAGGAGTGTAAGGGGGGGCCCAGCGACCATCGTGACCCCCGCTAGGACCGCTACCGCCATAACCGGCGTTCCCGCCCGCCCACGCGTCCGCGGTAGCCCAACACATGCCCGCGGCCAGGACAAGCGATACCGCCGCCCAGCGACGGTGGTGCCTCCTCCAGGTGCTATCCGCCGTCGCCACCCCCCTGCTTCCGCTCTTGTAGCGCATATCCGGCCACCTGCCCCCTAACTTCGGCGTGGGGGGGTGGGCCTTGAGACGGCCCGGAAGAGGGAGAAAACCCAGAGGGTATTTGGTGTTTAGACGTTACAGGTACCGGCAAACAGCGAAAATACTGAAGTTCTGTCCGCCGGTTCACATGCCGCGCTAGCGGAGCCGCCGGCTCCTAAATACGAAAAGGGAACGACGACCTACGGCCCGGCCCCGGACGGCCGGGGCCGCAAGTCGCTGGAAATGGAGAGGCTTGGCTTAGCGCCAGGCGCTTACTCGGCCCGCATGGCCATGCGCACCACGTTCACGGCTTGCAGGCCCTTGGAGCTCTCCTGAACCTCGAACTCGACCGGTTCGTTTTCCTCCAGAGTCCGGTAACCCTGACCTTGGATGGCTTTGTAGTGCACAAAGACGTCGGGCCCGCCCTCTTGCGAAATGAAGCCGTAGCCTTTTTCAGAGCTAAACCACTTGACTGTGCCAGTTGCCATGTTGCCTGTCCTCTCCTTTCCTGGCCGTCCCGGCTTTCCAACACCTGGCCGGCGGCCTCCGGCTCGCTTCCGGGAGGGAACTTCTCGGTCGATCGATGGCGCCCTCGAAGCGATAAAGTATCACGAGATAAGGCCGTCGCCAAGCAGTCCGGGCCTCCCGGTCCGGTGGTCTTCGGCCCACCGCTCGGAGCGAGGCCGGGGCAGGTCAGGCGCCCAGTGCCGCCGGGACCGGTGCCCGTCCCGACCACGGCCCACCTGTGCCCATCGGCTAGGACGCGGGCGGCGGCCCGGGCTGGCCGTCTGGCGCGGTGGCGTCCTGTGCGCTCACCATGCCAGGCGGCCCGTCATATGCGCTCACATTCGGGCCGGGGCCTCCAGGCCGAGCAACTCGAGGCCTCTGCTCAACACTGCCGCGCTGAGAGCGCACAAAGCCAGCCTCGACGCGCGTTTCGGGGCGTCGGGGGCGGCGAGGACGGGACAGTGCTCGTAAAAAGTGGTGAAGGTGCTGGCAAGTTCGAACAGGTAACCGCACAGCTTGTGCGGGCTGTACGTGCTCAGGCTGGAGGCGACGGCGTCCCCGAACCCGAGGATGGCCTTGGCCAGCTGGCGTTCCTCGGGGGCAGCCGGAGGACGGATGTCCGGGGCCACGAGCGCCGGGGGCGGCATGTCCCCGCCGGCCCGGCGAAAAATGCTGCAGGTACGGGCGTGGGCGTACTGGATATAAGGCCCGGTGTTGCCATCGAAGGACAGCATCCGGTCCCAATCAAAGCGGTAATCACGGGCCCGGTCGGTGGACAGGTCGGCGTACTTGACGGCGCCGATGCCCACGGCGCGGGCCGTCTCCTCCAGTTCATTGGCGGCCAATTGGCCCTGGTCCGACCGACCGGCGATCACGGCGCGCGCCCGTTCGACGGCTTCGTCGAGGAGCTCGGCCAGTTTCACCGTGCCCCCGTGCCGGGTCCTGAACATCTTCCCGTCCGGCCCGAGGACATTGCCGAAACCGACGTGCACGGCCTCGGTCCCCGGCGGTAGCCAACCGGCCAGACGGGCAGTGGCAAAGACCATCTCGAAGTGCTGGGCCTGGGGCAGGCCCACCACGTACAGGAGCAGGTCGGCGCCCAGGCGGTCGACTCGGTCGCGGATAGCGGCCAGGTCGGTGGTGGCGTAGTTATAGCCGCCCACGGAATTCTGCACTATGAGGGGCAGCGGGTTGCCCTCGCGGTTGGTAAAACCGGGCGGGAAGACACATAGGGCGCCGTCGCTCTCAACCAGCAAGCCCTTTTTGGAAAGGGCCTCGACCACCCCCGGTAAAAGCGAGTTGTAATAGCTCTCCCCCACCACGTCGTCCCTGGTCAATTTGGTGCCCAGGCGGCGCAGGGACTGGTCGAAGTAGTTGACGCTGTGGTCGACGAACGACCGCCAAAGCCTCAGCGTCTCGGCGTCGCCCGACTGCAGCAGCACGACACGTTGGCGGGAGCGTTCGGCGAAGGTGGGGTCGTTGTCGTAAGCGCTGCGAGCGGCCTGGTAGAAGACCTCGAGGTCGCCCAGGGCCACTTCGTGGCCCGCTTCGTCCTCGCCCACGTCCACCAGGTGCTCAATGAGCATGCCGAAAGGCGTGCCCCAGTCGCCTATGTGGTTTTCGCGGATGACCTTGTGGCCCTGCTGCTCCAGCAAGCGGACCAGGCAGTCGCCGATTATGGTGGACCGAAGGTGCCCCACGTGCATTTCTTTGGCGGCATTGGGCCCGGCGTAATCGACCACGACCGTCAGGGGGCGGGCGGCGCCGGCGACACCCAGGTCTTCGGGGCCAGAAGCTAAGTTCTGCAGCTCCCGGGCCAAAAAATCACCGGCGAGGACCAGGTTGATGAAGCCGGGACCGGCCACCTCAGCGCTCTCGCACATCCCGTCCAGCCCGGCCGCCCGGGCCCGGGCCAGGATGTCCTCGGCCACCTCCCGAGGAGGGCGCCCGAGCGAGCGGGCCAGAGAGAGGGCGCCGTCTACCTGGAGGTCGGCGCGCGGCGACGGCCGCAGACCAGTTTGCGCCCCGGGCTGAAGCTGCTCGAAGACGGGGGCCAGGACGGCGTCTACCGTGGCGAGGAGACCGGGCACCCGTTTATCGTCGCGTCCGGGAGGGCGCCAGGGCAACCGGCTGGGCCGGGGTGGACGGGCCGGCTAGCCTGCCGTCCGTCGCCATGGTTACCGACAGCCCCGACGAGCCCCCTGCGCTGCGCTTTTGCAACGTGGACCTGGACCGCGCCACCACGCCGGTGCTCCGTTCGGTCAATTGGCAGGTGAGCGCCGGCCAACGCTGGGCCGTGCTGGGCCCCAATGGCGGGGGCAAGACCACCCTCATGCAGCTGGCCTCGGGGTACCTCCATCCCACTCGGGGCACGGTCGACGTCCTCGGCCAGCGCCTGGGCCGCACCGACGTCCGCTCCCTGCGGGAGCGCCTGGGGACCGTCTCGGCCAGCGTCGCCCGCATGATCGTGCCCTGGCTACCAGCCCGAGAAGTCGTGGTCTCGGCCCGTCACGGCGCCCTGGAGCCCTGGTTGCACGACTACAGCGAGGCCGACCGGGCCCAGGCGCTGGCCTTGCTGAGCGCGGCCGGGTTCGAGCACATCGCCGACCGCCCTTTCGGGGTGCTCTCCGAGGGCGAGCGCCAGCAAGTCCTCCTGGCCCGGGCGCTCATGGTCTCGCCGGAGCTGGTCCTGCTGGACGAACCCTGCGCCGGCCTGGACATGGGCGCCCGCGAGCGCCTGCTCAGCCGGCTGGGCGCCCTGGCCCGGGACGAGGACGCCCCCCCGATCGTCATGGTGACCCACCACGTCGAGGAGATCCCGGTGGCCTTTACTCACGTCCTGCTGCTGCGGGCCGGCCAGGTGCTCAGCAGCGGGCCCCTCCACCAGTCTCTTTCCGGGCCCTCGCTCAGCGAATGCTTCGACCTGCCGTTGACGCTGCACAGCCAAGGTGGCCGCTGGGCCAGCCAGGCGGTTGGGGGCGTCTGAGCGTCTCGGCGACGTCCCCGAGGCTCACGAGGCCGGTAGCACCGTCTCCAGGCGCTCGTTGATGTCCGAAACGGAGTACAGGTTGCGGACCAGGGTCTCGGTCAGCCACCGCTCGACTTCGGAGCGGGCAGGGCCCTCTTCGAGCACCCCCCAAAGGTCCAGCAGGTGGTCCTGGACGTCGGAGGCGGGGACCGCCATCTGGTCGACGAGCTCCGCCAGCCAGGCTTCGGCCACGTCGACAGCACTAAGCGCGCTTTCTGCACTGAGCAGCTCACTGTCAGTGCCTGCGATCACCTCATCGCCCATCTCGGCGCTCTTGACATCCCCGTCGTGTTCCGTGGCCCCAGTCATGTACTCATCATACGTCCTCTCCGGCCGTTCCTTTAGCCGGGGCGGGACCGAGAACGGGCTGACCTCGTCGAATGCGCCGGGCACCACAGCGAGCGCGCACTTCGTCACTTCCCCCGCCACCCGCGGAAGAGAAAACTTTCCGCCTTTTCCTTCCCGCGCGCGGCCACGACCTAAAGCGGCAGCGGCGCGCCAACTCCGACATCACCCGAGCCGTCACTCTGCGTATAACCCAGAAATCACCGACCGGCGCTTGCCGACCATATATGACCACACCAGGCCACATAAATCAGCTGGTCACACTATAAAATAGCGCATTAGCTTGACGAGGCCGAAAACGTGACGTAATGTAATCGAAAAGTACACCCGTTTCGGGCGCGTGGTCCCGCGACTTGCCCTCCTCTCGGTCATGGGGGCCATGGACGCCACCAGGCGCTCGAGAAATCGTCCCGTCCCCTCATGGGTTCGCGGGGCCACGCGCCTACTCACTGGTCTGTACCGTATTCGGCCCTCATAACGGTCGAGCGACAGCGGGGAGGCGCGCGACCTAAGGAGATACCCAGTGCCTGGTAGTTCCAAGCGTGCTGAAGCACGCTGAAACTTGCGGCCTTGCAGGACCGCGCCGCCATACCCGCCCATCCCCGCCCGTAGGCTTCGTACCGGCTCACCGGCGCCCGCGCCGCCACCGCTACCAGCACGTCTACCGGCACGTCATGGCCGCGGCAAGGTCCTGCTGGCGTCGTCGGGCATCTGCCCGCCGCCTGGGTGCCCTGTCTTTCGCCCTCGCCGCCCTGAGCCTTTGCGGTGCGCCCAGCGCCACAGCCACGCCCTGGGCCGGGGCTCGCCCGCGACCGGTCGCCCACAGCGTGATTTGCCTAGTGGCAGCGTCCCGTCCTGTGCTGGCCCGCCCCGCGCTGGGTGGCGGGCCCGTCACCGGCGGCTCGTGCACGGCGCCACCACGTGGCCCGTCCCGCCTCCCGGGCCCGCCCACACATAACAACCAGGGCCTGCCCACCCATAGCAACCTGCCCACCCACGGCACACGGTGGAAAGCGGGCGCCATCGCCGCCTTCGGGGACGCTCGCGCCCTCGGCTCGCCCGGTCGCGCCGCTCCCGACCTGGTCGGGGTGGCCATGTCGCCCGACGAGCAAGGGTACTGGGCCGTCGCCGCCAGCGGCACGGTACTTGCCTTTGGTGACGCCAGGATCTACGGCTCGGTCAGGCATTACGCCCCAGGCAAGCCGGTGGCCGGCATCGCCGCCACTACGACCGGCCGAGGCTACTGGATCGTCTCGAGCCACGGTGGCATTTTTTCCTTCGGGGACGCGCACTATTACGGGTCGCTCGGCAAAACCCATTTGCAGACAAGGGTTGTGGCCATGGCGGTCACGCCCGATGGGCGCGGGTACTGGCTGGTGACAGCCGGCGGCGCCGTTTACAGCTTTGGGGACGCCAGGTTTTACGGGTCGCTCGGCGCCACATACGGGCACGCTCCGGTACGGGGGATGGCGCCGGCCCCCAATGGGCGCGGCTACTGGCTGGCCACGGCGTCGGGCCAAATTTACGGCTTTGGCGATGCGCGGTACTACGGCTCGCTGACCGGCGCCCACAACGCGGTCACCGCCATCGCCAGCGCCACCGGCGGACGGGGCTACTGGTTGTTGTTGGCCAACGGCACCGTACGCGGGTTTGGCACCGCCCCCAAACTCGGCTCGGGACGCACGGCGCCCGGTGTGACGGCGAGCGCCCTGGCCCCGAGCCCCATCGGCGCGGGGTACGTGCTGGCGACAACGGGCCGGCGTCCCGACGATCTCCTTGTAAAAGCAACGGAAAATGGTGGGGCCCACCGCCGGCAAGCGGCGTCCGTGGTGCTGCGGCCACCGCTCAAGCTCCTGGGGAATTTCCTGGTGACTTGTTACGACCTGACGGGAATTACCGCCAGTGGTGAATGGGCCGGCCCCCAAAGCGTCGCCGTCGACCCCAGCGTGATACCTCTGGGTACACAGATTTATGTTCAAGGTATTGGCCTACGGACGGCGGACGACACCGGTGGGGCGATAATCGGCGACCACGTCGACATTTGGGAACCCACTTATTATGCCTGCGCAGATTGGGGGGCCCAGGTCAGGTCCGTTTACCGCGTCCGCCCCTGAGGGCGGCGCGGCCGTCCACCGGGGGCGGCCGGCGGGGGACGCGAGCCGGGCCCGGGCCAAGGTAGACGGCCGCCGCACCACGTCGACTAGGGTGACGAGGTGGACGCTTACCAGGCGCTGGTCTTGGTATCGTTCGGCGGGCCGGAGAAAGCCGATGAAGTCTTGCCGTTCCTCCGACGGGTCACGGCCGGGCGGGGCACACCGGAAAGCCGCATCGAGAAAGTCGCACAACACTATTACGACCTCGGCGGGGCCAGCCCGATAAACGCCAGCTGCCGGGATCTCCTCGGCGCGCTGCGCCCGGAGCTCGAGGGCTTGGGTTTGGCCCTCTACTGGGGCAACCGCAACTGGGCCCCGCTGCTGGCCGACACCGTGGCCCAAATGCGCGACGACGGGGTAGGGCGGGCCCTGGCACTGGTGACCTCGGCCTACGGGGGCTACAGCAGCTGCCGCCAGTACCTGGACGACATCTCCCGCGCCCAGGCGGCCGTCGGCCCGGGGGCACCCGAAATCTCCAAGCTGCGCCTCTACTACAACCATCCCGGCTGGGTCGGGCCGTGGGCGTCGAGCCTGCGCTCCGCCCTGGACCAGGCGCACCGCGCCGTCCCGGGCGCCCCCGGTGAGGCCGGCGACGGCGACAGCCCGGTGGCGGCCGGGACAGAGGACGTGGACGTGCTCTTTTCTGCCCACAGCATCCCCATGTCCAAGGCCCGCACCAGCCCCTACCTCGAGCACGTGAGCGAGACGGCGCGCCTGTGCGCCGAGCGGGCCGGCGTCCAGTCCTGGCGCCTGGTCTGGCAGAGCCGCTCGGGACCTCCGAGCTCGCCCTGGCTGGGACCGGACATAGGCGAGGTGGTCGCCGCCTCGACGGCGAGGGCGGTAGTGGTGGCACCCATAGGTTTTGTGTGCGACAACATGGAGATCGTCCACGACTGGGACGTCGCGGCGGCGGCCGCCGCCCGGGGGCGGGGCGCCCTTTTCTTCCGAGCCTCGACGGTGAGCACGAGCCCCGAGTTCGTGGCCATGGTCGGCCAGCTGGTGGAGGAGCGCCTGGGCTCGGGCGAGCTGCGGGCCGCCCTGGGCGCGGACGGTCCGTGGCCCGACCTGTGCCCAGCCGGCCACTGCCCCCCGTAGCGCCCTGCTCCGGTAGCATGTCGTTGGGCTGACCCGCTGGGGAAGGGCTCGATCGCCCCGGCCTCAAAAATCCGCTAATTTTGGCGCGCCCCAATGGCTGCAATAACAAGGCCAGTGGGCCGCCCTAGCAAAGGAGCCCTGATGTCAGAAGGAACGCCCGCGAACTCCGCTGGCGGCCCCGTGCCCTACCGGGTGGCCGATATGGGCCAGGCCGCCTTCGGCCGCCGCGAGATCGACCTGGCCGAGGTCGAAATGCCGGGCCTGGTGGCGCTGCGCCACGAGTACGCCCACGAACAGCCCCTGGCCGGTGCCCGCATCACCGGGTCACTGCATATGACGGTCCAAACCGCGGTACTTATCGAGACCCTGGTGGCCCTGGGGGCCCAGGTGCGCTGGGCCAGCTGCAATATCTTCTCCACCCAGGACCACGCCGCCGCCGCCATAGCCGAGACCGGCGTCCCCGTCTTCGCCTGGAAAGGCGAGACCCTGGAAGAGTACTGGTGGGCCACCGAACAAGCCCTTACGTGGCCGGAAGACGACGGGCCCAACATGATCGTGGACGACGGTGGTGACGCCACGCTGCTCGTCCACCTCGGTGTACAGGCGGAACGAGACGCCCGCGTGCCCGAGCTCGGGCCCGACGACAGTGACGAGCACGGGATAATCGCCGCAACGTTGCAAAAGACATTGCGGTCGCGACCGGGCATGTGGACGAAGATGGCGGCTGGCATAAAGGGGGTCAGCGAGGAGACCACCACCGGGGTCAACCGGCTCCGCCAGCGGGCGGCGGCGGGCACGCTGCTGTTCCCGGCCATCAACGTCAACGATTCGGTCACCAAGAGCAAGTTCGATAACCTTTACGGTGTCCGCCACTCGCTGATCGACGGGATATTCCGGGCCACGGACGTGATGGTCGCCGGCAAGGTGACGCTGGTGTGCGGCTATGGCGATGTCGGCAAAGGCTGCGCCCAGTCCCTGCGAGGCCAGGGCGCCCGAGTGCTGGTGACCGAGGTCGACCCCATCTGCGCCCTCCAGGCGGCCATGGAGGGTTACCAGGTGGTCACCCTCGAGGACGCGGTGGGCACGGCCGATATCTTCGTCACCGCCACCGGCAACCGCGACGTCATCAAGGCCGAGCACATGGCGGCGATGAAGCACAACTCCATCGTCTGCAATATCGGCCACTTCAATAACGAGATCGATATGGCGGCGCTGGCGCGTTACCAGGGGATATCGCGACATAACATCAAGCCCCAAGTCGATTCATGGGAGTTCCCCGACGGGCACTCGGTAATAGTTTTGGCCGAGGGCCGGCTAGTGAACCTCGGCTGCGCTACGGGACATCCGAGCTTCGTCATGTCGACCAGCTTCACGAACCAGGTCCTGGCCCAGGTCGAGCTGTTCAACAACCCGGCCGCCTACCCCGTGGGCGTCCACGTGCTCCCCCGCCACCTCGACGAGAAAGTGGCCCGTCTGCACCTGGGCAAGCTGGGTGCCAAGCTGACGCAGTTGACCGAGAAGCAGGCTGCTTATATAGGGGTCCCGGTGGAGGGCCCGTTCAAGCCGGCCGACTACCGGTACTGAGGGCCGGGCCGGGCCGGGGGCGGGGCCACCCGGCCCGGGCACCCGTACCGGCCCCGCTGCTCTACAGGCCCAGCTGCTTTACTGGCTCGGCTGCTTTACTGGCTCGGCTGCCAGCCCTCCTGTGCCCCTCCCTGCCAGCTCGAGGCTTCGGCGGCGGGCAGGCCGCTCACCTTGACGGCGGTCCCGTAGGCACAGATCTCCGTCCAGTTACCGCCCATCTCCGAGGTGTCGAAACGCATGGCCAGCACGGCGTCCGCTCCTTTGGCGGCGGCCTCTTCGGCCATCCGGTTGATCACTTCGTAGCGGCTGCTGACCAGGTTCTTTGTCATCCCCTTCAGCTCGCCTCCGACCAGGGACTTGAGGCCGGCGCCGAACTGGGAACCGATGTTGCGGCTCCTCACCGTCAAGCCGAAGACCTCTCCCAGGACCTGCGTGACCTGGTACCCGGGTATGTCGTTCATCGTGGATATGAGCATGGTCGCGCTCCCTTCCTCTAACGCCGCGCCTCCGGAGCCGAAGGACGATCACACAAGTTGTTGACGGTGTGAACGTAGCTCAGGGCCAGGGCCCCGCTGGGTGACCCTCAGATGGGGACCCTCGCCGCCAACCCAACGGCTCAAGCGTGCCCCTAGCGGGTGAAGAGGCTGACCGTCTCTATATGCGGGGTCCCGGGGAACATGTCGACCACGGTGGTCGAGCGCAGCCCGAAGCCCTTGGCCCGGAGCAGGCCGGCGTCGCGCCCCAGAGAGGCGGGGTCACAGGAGACCAGGACGAGGTGGCCGGCGCCGCTGGCGGCCAGGGCGGCCACGGGGCGCCGGCCCAAGCCGGCCCGGGGCGGGTCGGCCACGACAACGGCGGCCGGCGACGGCCGCCAGCGGCCCACGTCCAGGCGTAGCACCTTGGCCGAGGCAAGGTTGACCCGGGCGTCGGCGGCCGAGGACGCCGAGCGTTCCAACACCGTGACCTCCCGGCCGGCGCCGGCCGTGGCCCCGAACAACCCGACACCGCCATAAGCATCGACGAGCTCACCGGGGCCGGCGCCGGCCACCGCCGCCTTCACGGCCTCGACGAGGGCCTCGGCCCCTACCCGGCTGGCCTGGAAGAACGAACGGGCCGACACCCGCAGGCGCGTCCCGGCCACCTCCTCGAACATCCAGGCCCGTCGGCCGGCGTCGAGCTCGTCCTCGCCCACCACTAGTACCGAGGAGGGCAGGGCGGCGCCGGCGGCGCTCGGCGCCAGCAGCGCCAGGCGGTCGCCGGTGGCGGCGCCACAGCGCAGGGTGACCTCCCAGGCCCCGGCGAAGTCGCCGGTGGCGACGAGCTCGGCCAGGAGGGGATGGGCCACCAGGCACTCCCCCACCTCGACGACGTCGTGGCCGCGGTGGCGACGGAACCCGGCCCCGTCCGGCCCGATGGCCATGCGCAGCGTGGTCCGGTAGCCCTCGGTGGGCAACGACGGCCCGGGCTCGACGCGGGGCTGGTCGACCCCGCCCAGGCGCACCAGGGCCTCGGTCACCAGCGCCACCTTGGCCTGGCGCTGGGCCGCGGGCGAGACGTGCTGCCAGCCGCAGCCTCCGCACCCGCGGGCCACGTGGGGGCAGGGCGGGCTCACCCGGTCGGGCGAGCTCTCCAGCACCGCCACCACCGTGGCGCGGGCGTAACTGGCATGTTCCGAGGTCACCACGGCGTCGACGGTCTCGCCGGGCAGGGCGCCCTCGACCAGCACCACCCGCCCCCCGGCCTGGCGGGCCACGGCGGCACCGCCGGCAGCCAGGGCCGTGGCCACCAGCCTGGTGGCGGGCGGCCCGACCGGCATCAGGGACGACCGGGCATCAGCAATGACCGCTCATCAGGCGACGACCGGTTATCACGGGACGACGAGGACCGGCCGGCGCCCCGTGGCCAGGACCCGGCGGGGGACGCCGCCCAGGTGCAGCGCCGGGTGGCGCGACCGGCCGACCACGATCAGGTCGGCATGGCAGGCTTCGGCCAGGGTCTCGAGCTCCCGGGCCACGTCGCCGGTGCGCTCGTTGAACTCCCCCGCCACCGAGTAGCGGGCCAGCTCGTCGGACACCGCCTGCTTCAGCTGACCGGCCTCGTTGGCCCCGGCCAGCGGTGAGATGGGCAGGGCGATGGCACCCAACTGGGCGGAGACGGGGACCTGGGAGACGTAGCAGATGCGGATGGCGCACCCCTCCCAGCGCCGCGCCACCCCGATGGCCATGGCCAGCGCCCTCCAGCTCGTGTCCGAGCCGTCAACGCCCACGACGATGTTCTGCACCGGTACCGCACAATAACTGGGGCCGCTTGCTATTGTCAGCTCCGCCGCTGCTCCCCGTTGCGAAAGAGGTGGCCCGTGCCGAACACAGAGGAGACCGGGGGTTCGCTGAGCGAAGCTCAGATAGCGGTCCATTGGCGCGAGGAGGAGTACTTGCAACCCTCGGCGCGTTTCATCGGCCAGGCCAACGCCCCGGACCCGGCCATTTACGAACGCTTCAGTGAGGAGCACTTTCCTGAGTGCTTCCGGGAGTACGCCGACCTGCTCGACTGGGAAACGTACTGGCATACGACGCTTGATACCACCAACCCGCCGTTTTGGAAGTGGTTCGTAGGGGGCCGGCTCAACGCCAGCTATAACTGCGTAGACCGCCACCTGGCCACTAAAGCCAACAAAGCGGCGTTTATCTGGGTGCCCGAGCCCGAGGCCGAGGGCACCAAAGTCATAACCTACCGGGAGCTCTACCGACGGGTGAACGAGTTGGCCGCCATGTTGAGAGGCTTCTGCGGCCTCCAGCCCGGCGACCGGGTCACCTTCCACATGCCGATGGTCCCCGACCTGCCCGTCGCCATGCTGGCGTGCGCCCGGCTGGGCGTGGTGCACTCGGAGGTTTTCGCCGGTTTCTCGGGCACGGCGTGCGGCGGGCGCATAGCCGATTCGGGCAGCCGGGTGCTAGTGACCATCGACGGCTATTACCGGGACGGGAAATGGCTCGACCACAAAGCCAAGGCCGACGAGGCCGTGGCCGTAGCCCAAGCCGAAGGGGCCCAAATAGAAAAGGTCCTGGTGTTCCGGAGGCGCCCGGGCCAGTACGGGTCGGCCAGCCCCATGGTCGAAGGGCGCGATTACTTCGTGGACGAGGTCATCGCCGACTACCTGCGCCAGGTCGTGGCCCCGGTGCCCATGCCCGCCGAGGCGCCTCTTTTCCTCATGTACACCAGCGGCACCACGGGCAGGCCCAAGGGCGCCCAGCATTCGACGGGCGGCTACCTGTCCTATGTGGCCGGCACCTCCAAGTACTACCTGGACATCCATCCGGACGACACCTACTGGTGTTTCGCCGACATCGGCTGGATTACCGGCCACTCCTACATCGTCTACGGCCCCCTGGCCCTGGGCACGACGAGCGTCTTGTACGAGGGCGCCCCTGCCTACCCCGACGCCGGCCGGCCGTGGCGGATCGCCGAGCGCCTGGGGGTGAACATCTTCCACACCGCCCCCACCACCGTGCGCATGCTGCGCAAACTGGGCAAGGACGAGCCCACCAAGCACGATTACCACTTCAAGCTGATGTGCACGGTGGGCGAGCCCATCGAGCCCGAAGTCTGGCGGTGGTACTACGAAGCCGTCGGCAAGGCTGAGGCCGTCATCGTCGACACGTGGTGGATGACCGAGACCGGAGGCTTCCTCGGCAGCACCCTGCCGGCGCTCAAGCCCATGAAACCCGGTAGCTGCGGCCCGGCCGCCCTGGGCGTCTACCCGGTGATCTACGACGACGACGGCGACGTGGTGGAGGCGGGCAGCGGTAAGGCCGGGAACATCTGCATGCGCAACCCATGGCCCGGGGTCATGCAGACGGTCTGGGGCCAGCCCGAGCGCTTCGTCCAGACCTATTACGCCCGCTACTGCCGGGACAGGTCGAGCCAGGACTGGCACGACTGGCCGTTCCTGTGCGGCGACGGCGCCGTGCAGGCCGAGGACGGCTATTACCGCATCTTGGGCCGCATCGACGACGTCATCAACGTGGCCGGGCACCGGCTTGGGACCAAAGAGCTCGAGTCCGCCGTGCTCATGGTGCCCGAGGTGGCCGAGGCGGCCGCTGTCCCGGTCATTGACGAGGTGCGGGGCCGGGTGGTCGAGATGTACGTTGCCCTCCAGCCCGGCTTGTCGGCCAGCCCGGAGATCGAGGAAAAGGTCAAGCGCTCGATCGAGACCCAGATCGGCAACGTGGCCCGCCCGAAGAACGTCTGGATCGTCCCCGACATGCCGAAGACCCGCTCGGGCAAGATCATGCGCCGGGTCATCGCCAGCATTTCCAATTTCGCCGACGTCGGCGACATCACCACGCTGGCCAACCCCGACGTCGTGGAGGGCATCCGCCGCCACGTTTATAAGCAGAAAACCGAGCGCGGCGAAGCGCCCCGGGAACTAAGCGCCAAGGAGCTGGAGGAAATACAGTCTTACGGCCGCGCCGAATGAGGAGCCGGACGTAAACTCGCCCGGCATGCCGAGTGCCGGGCCGGCCGGCGCCCCCGGAGGCACCCGGGCCGCCGACGAGCTGCGGACCAAGGTCGGTTACTACCTGAGGCAACAGTTCGAGCCGGCGCCCACCGCCTCGCCCTCCCGGCTGCTGGCCCGGATCCCCCTGCTGGCCGTGGCCGTGGTCGTGGCCTGGAACCTGTGGAGCCTGCGCTCGGTGACCCTGGCTGTCGCCTACCTGAACGACGCCGCCGTGCACGACGAGATGGTCCACTTCGCCACCCAGGCCATCGAGGCCGGGAGGCTCCCGTTCACCTCCTGGTTCCCTTATACGGGGCTCGGCTCGGCCCAGTACATGCGTTACCAAGGTCTCAGCTCGGTCCTGGCCGGCCTGGTGGGCACGGTCTTCGGCCCCGGCACCACCTTCCGCTGGTCCATGTACCTGCTCGAGTCTTTCTGGCCCTTTGTTATCTACAGCTCCGCCCGGCTGTTCGGCCTGCGCCGGCGGGTGGCCATGGCCGCGGCGCTGCTGTGCTCGTTCATGGTCAGCCATACGGGCATCGGCTTCGAGCGGGGGGCGTACAGCTGGACCGGGGGGGCGGAGGTCTGGACCCAGCTCCTTGCCTCCTGGACGCTGCCCTTCGCCTGGGCGGCCACGTGGCGGGCTATGAAGGACGCCCGCTTCATGTGGCTGGCCTCGGCCCTGGTGGGCCTGACCGTGGCGTTTCACTTCGAGAGCGGCTACCTGGGCTTGCTGGCCGTGATCACGATCACCGTGGTGGCGCCGGGGCCACTGCGCCGCCGGTTGGCCCGAGGGGCGCTGGTCTTCGCCGGTTCCCTGGTGGCGGCGGCGTGGGCGATAGTGCCCATCGTGGCCTACGCCAGCACGTCGACCACCAACCAGTTCCTGGCCGGCACACCCTACGTGAAGGGCTACGGCGCCCATCAGGTACTGGCCTGGCTGTTCACCGGGCAGGTCTTTGACGCCCGGCGCAAGGTCCCCGTCATCAGCGTGTTCGTGCTGGCAGGCGTGCTGCTGGCCATCGCCTGCTGGCAGCGCGCCCCGGCGGCGCGGGCCTTGGTGGCCATGTTCGTGGCCAGCCTGCTGCTGACCTTCGGCCCCACCACCTGGGGGGCTCTGGCCGACATCGTCCCCGCCCACGCCGACTTGTACTTCCGGCGCTTCCAGATGGGGGCGCAGCTGGCCGGCATATACATGGCCGGCGCGGCGGTGACCTGGGCCGCCGACACCGCCTACCGCCTGGCACGCACCTTCATAAGGTCGCGCCGCTGGCAGACGGTGCTGCTCGGCTGCGTCGCCGCCGGCGCCGGGGGCTGGCTATGGCCGGCCTTCTCGGAGATCGCCAACTACGACCACAGCGACGCC
>JBKQUU010000049.1:0-11137 GCA_052325485.1 Acidimicrobiales bacterium
GGGCACCGGTGTCTACCGTCGCCCCGTAGCCGTAGGTCCCGGTGGCGAAGGGTAGGGGGCCGGCCAGGGAGGGGAAGGCGGCCAGGCCGGCGGTGGTCAAGGCGCCCGTGGTGCCGTCCAGGGCGCCTGTGCTCGCCTCGGTGACCCCCAGGCTGGGGTCGGGGTACATGTAGCCGTCCACCTGGTTCACCCTGAAGGTCGACTCGTAGGTGTCGAGAGCGGTCAGCTGCCCCGCGGCGAAGTCGGTGGGTGAGTCGGCGATGACCACCCCGTCGAAGTAGCCCGTGGTCCCAGTGGCACTGGAAAGAGTGGGCAGGGTGACGGTTTCGTTGGCCTGGGTGCCCGCGACGGGTTCGCTGGCGTCGACTTCGGTGTAGGGGACCCCCTCGGTCGTAAGGGCCGACGCCCATGCCGCGGTGGGCGGATCTGAGGCGCCGTTACCTATAAGGAGCACGTTCAGGTCGAGACTGGGGACCGTCGCGGCCGATGCCGGGGCAGCAGTAGCAGCGGTCAGCCCTCCGCTCGTCAACGCGAGCGAGATGGTTATGGCCACGGCGCCGCGCATGTGGGATTTGCCACCGCTATGACGTGCCCGGCGGGAAGGGGCGGGGGTTTTCATTGGTGCTCCATTCGGGAGGACGGTTCGTTTGGTTGGACGATGACTACGTTCGGCTAGGACTGGGCTGGACGGGCCGTCCTCGGCAGAGGGGGCGCCGGCCAGCGGGCGGAGGCAGGGACGGTGACTAGGCATGACAGAACGGGTTGACGACGGTACGAACGGCGGCTATCGCCAAAGCGACGGCCGAGACCAAGGCGGCAGAACAGAAAGTGGCATCGGCGCCCGGTAGCGCCCCGCCCAGGTGGGGCACTTCGGCTAGCAGGTGCCCGGCGCCGAAAGTGGCCAGACCGGCCGCCCACGCCCACAACGCCAGTTCCACCCGGCCGCAGGCCGACACCACCAGAGCGAGGAAGAAGGCCACGGCCAGACAGGCCCCGGCGAGCAACAGGGGCAGGGGCACGGCCACGCCCCGGGCGTGAGCAAGAGCTTGCACCAAGGCGGTAAGGGCGGCCAGCACCATCAGGTAGCAGAGCGTGGAGCGGGCCAGTTGCTTGCGGACCGTTCGGGCAAAGCTGGCAACGGTATGGGACCCGGCCAAAGTGCCCCGGGCTACGGTACGAAGAGAACGGAGCTGCCATTCCATAACCCCGAGCGAAAGGACCATGGGGTAGGCGGCGGCCGCCGGCCAGCTGCTCGGCCCGGGCCGGGCCGGTTCCAGCACCATGAAAAGGGCCACGAAAAGCCCGCAGCACACGCCGTAAGCGAAGTAGCGGGCCGACCTTGGGAGCTCGGCTCTGCTCACCATGGGCGAGCGCCACCAGCGGGGGGGCAATCGCCGCAGCGCCGCCACCACCGTGCCCAGGACACTGGCACCGGCCAGGGCGACGGCGGCCTGGGTCGGCAGGACAAACGGTACCCGGGTGATGAAGACCAGCGACCCCACGGCACCGGGAAGGAGCATGAGCCCTATGAGGCGCTCGTCGCCATGGACCACCAGCTCCGCCGCCGCCGTCATGAACGCGCACGCGGTGGCGGCGAACAGGACGCCGGAGCACCTGCCCCCGAGAACGGCATCGCCAGCCAGGCCCAGTCCGGCGCAAGTGACCAGCGACGCCAGCAAAGCCCATACCACGGTGGCCCCGGGCGCTTCCCCCGCCGCCCGGCGGGCGAAGCCACCGTAAGACACGAACTGACTGAAGGCCCATCCGCACATCAAGGCGAGCGGCACCGTCCACCACGAAAGCCAAGAACGTAAGGCAACGGCACTGCCGGCGAACATCAATGTCGGCGTGGCGAACACGATCCCCCGACCGAGGTCGGCGATGCCACCCGGCCGCGTCCTCCTCCGGCTCGTGGCGGGAGCGGCCTGGAAATCGCTTGTACGGTAAAGTTGCTGGGCCAAGCCGAAAACGTCATTGTGCCCGAAGCGTTTTTTGACAACTGCGTTGCTCAGTCCGCAGGTTTCCAAGCAAGCAGCTATCTCCAGCGGGTCAACGGCGGCGGTGACCACCTCGACCAGAAGAGGCGGGGCATCACCGGCCAGAGCCGCCAAGTGGACGTGGGTACCGGTACCGGGCAGCGACTCCTCGGACCGGCTTGGCGCCACCTCGGGCTCCACTGCCCATGCAGGCACGACGTCAGGGCCCGCCGGTACCGGCACCGACTGGGCGATCAGGGTCATGCCAGTACCTCACGCCCAGGAAGCCCCACCAAGCGTCCCCCCGCCACCATCTGGACCGGGGAAGCCAAGCCGGGAAGTTCATCTTCTTCCTCCGGGGTACAGACGACCTTGTCACTGGGGCACAACTCCTCGTACAGGCCCCGGTACATGGCAAAGCACCGTTCGGCGTCAAACAGCTGGACCGCCCGGTCCCGGGCGCTCCGAGCCAAGGCTCGCCTCAACTCGTGGTCCGTCAGCAGGCGGACGCAGGCGGCGGCCACCGTCGAAGGGTCCCGGGGCGGCACCAAGGACCCGGCGTTGCCCACTGCTTCGGCCACGCCACCCACGTCGGTGGCTACCACCGGGCGGCCGGAAGCCATGGCTTCGAGCACGACGTAAGGCAGCCCCTCGGAAATACTGGTCAGCACCAGGACATGGCCGGCGTGGTAGGCGGCGACCGTCGGGCTTATGGGGCCTTCAAATGTCGCCGAGCCATCCCCTAGGCCCAGCTGGCCAGCCAGCGCGACGCACCGGTCAAAGTAGTCTTCGCCTCCCTCAGGCGTGGGACCGAAGATCCGCAGCCGGCACCCGGGGACCGCCGCCCTGACTTCGGCAAACGCCCGCAACAGGGTCTCGACGTCCTTCAGGGGGTCGATGCGCCCTACGAACACGAGCGTCGGGACCGCCGGCTCAGAGCTGGCCACAGGGAAGGACCTCAGGTTAATGCCATTTCTTATGGGACGTATCCGCTGCGGAGATGTCCCGTTCGCCATTTCCCACAAACGGTTGTACCGGCACACAGGGGCAACGATGTCGGCGTTCGCGTACGCAACTTCGACGAGGAGCCTGAAGAAGCGCAGGATTATGGCTCGGGCCGGTTGGCTGAGGGTCCCGGGGAGGTAGGACAGGTAACGCTCCCGTAGGTACACGCCATGCTCCGTCATCAAAAATGGCGTGCCCCAGGTCCATTTTGCCGCCAACGCCGGGAGCGTCCCCAGGCCGTTGGCGGTGGTGTGGCACAAATCTGTGCGGGGAGGCGGGTAGGCCAGAGGACGCAGGAAATGCTCCAACTGGACCAGCACCTCGACGGCGTCACCAACGCTGAGCCGAGCCGAGCGCCGGTCGGCAGTGCGCTCGTTGCGCCCCGGGCCGGCCGCCATCATCAGGCCCACGGCATCGTCGCTCGACATGGCGGCGGGGAGCTCGCCCGCCCGCGCCAGCGGACCCAGTTCCCGTAAGGCGGCGGCGAAGCCCTCACCGTGGTTCTCGGCCGCGAGGCTGTGCAGGAACAGCTCGAGCACTGGGGCAAAGCGCCGACGCAGTGCAGGGCCAGCCCGGGGCCGGGGCGACGGGGCCCACAGGGGGACGGTGCTGAGCCTGGCGACATTGCCCGGTAACTCCCAGATATTTCTCTCCGCACCGGTGCTGCTAATGGCGAGAAGCTCGAAGCTATGCTCAGTCATTGCTCGCAATAATTGATCGCACCAGACGCTTACCCCACCCAAATTGTGAGGGTACGTACCCTCGGTGATGAGCGTTATCTTCATTGCCGCGCCCGCCCGGTCATGGGCCCACGGGGCCAGTCGGTCATCCCGACGGCTGACAGTGTGATAAGTCCACCACCAGCGCGATGACTATTGGTGCCCTCACAGAATAAAGTTCTCATGGGGCGCACTTCGTGGCGCCCGACTGTCACTGGCGGAAACATCGGCAGGTATCATTCCCCTGAACTTCGTTGGTTTTTCGCAACGGCCTGGCCCGGACGGTAGCAGTGCTGGTGGAGGCCCGGGCCACGGGGGACACGGATTTCCGTCCCGGACACCGGGCTGCACCGGCCCGACTCCGTTGAGCGTCAGAGACCGTCCCTACCTGTCATAAACGCGAAAGGTAATCCTGAGCTGTCCTGCGGGGTTACCTAACCTAAACCTTTCCGGTTTTTCATAAACCAGCAGTCACGGTGAAAGTCTCACCACGCAAAGAGGCCAATGATGTGCCGCCGATGCGATCGACCGGGGACCGTGACCGTCGGCCTGACCGCCCTTTACCGCCACGGGCGTCAGGCGGGTGCCCTCCTCGACGACGGCTCCGCTTGGTCCCGGCGCTCATCGTGGTAATGGCCTTCGTGCTTTTCTCGATGGCCGTGAACGACCGGGCCGATGACGCCATTGGCTGCTGTCGAGAACTCGCGCCTATGAGCGGTCTTTGTACCCCTGGCCCAGGCGGGCCCGGACGTCGGCGGCCACGGCGCCCTTCTCGAGGACGAACAACGGGTTGAGGTCCATCTCGACGAGCTCCGGGTGATCTTCGGCAATGGCCGACACGGCGCGGAGCACCTCGTGGAGCGCGTTGAGATCGAGGGCCGGCCCCCCGCGGTAGCCGGTCAACAACCGGTACGAGGCCAGCGATCGGACCATGTCCGTGACGTCGTCATCAGTGAGGGGCGCGACCCGCACGGCGACGTCACCGAGCAGCTCCACTAGCCGGCCGCCAAGACCAACGACGACCAATGGCCCGAGCAGGGGGTCGCGGTTGAAACCGACGATCATCTCCTGGCCTGCGCCGACCTGCTCCTGCACGAGGAGCTCGCCGGCCAGTTCGGCCATCCCGGCAGACCCCAGGTCGGCACGGATGGCCCGTACCGCCTGTGCCGCCGCCGCCGGTGTCGTCAACCCCAGCCTGACGCCGCCCACGTCGGTCTTGTGGATGGCGGCGGCAACCTTGACGACGACCGGGCACCCAAGCTCAGCCACGGCCGCCTCGGCTTCGCCCGGGGTGCGCACGTGAACGGAGCGGGGCACGACGACGCCGTACGCCCCTATCAGAGCCTCGGCGTCCGCCGTGGCCAGCCAGCCGTCGCGGGCGCGTTGGCCGGCCTCGGCTGGCAATGGCCGGACCGGTAGACCGTGGGTGCCGCTTCCCAACGTGACGCGGCGCGGTTGAGCCCGCCCCTCATGCCAGGCCACGCTGCGTCCCAGGGCACGGGCGGCGTTCTCCGGGAAAACGAACGATGGGATGCCCGCGGCGCGCAGCACCGCGGGGGGGCCGGCGCAGTTGAGGAACGCCGCTACTAGTGGCACATCGGGGGCGAGGTCGCTACGGGCGGCAACGAGCTCAGTGGCTACCTCCGAAGCGGTAGCCACAACGGGCGTGTTGAACACCACGATCAGGGCGTCAACGTCGGGCGCGGACCCCAAGGCTCTGACCACGTCCCCGTAATGCCGAGCGGTGGCGCTGGCGATCATGTCGACGGGGTTGCCGACGCTCGCCTCCGGCGGGAGCAGGGACCGCAGGGTCGCCATGGTGGCTTCACCGAGCTCCGGCACTAGCAGCCCGTTGGTCTCACAGGCGTCCGCGGCGATCACGCCGGAGCCACCTCCGTTTGTCACGATGGCCACGCGGCGTCCCCGGAAATGCTGTTGTGAGCTCAAGACCGTGGCGAGATCAAGCACTTCCTCAATGGACCCGGCGCGTATGACGCCCGCCTGGTGGAGAAAGGCGTCGACGGCCACGTCGCCCGACGACAGGGCGGCGGTATGCGACGCCGCCCCCCGTCGACCGGCGCTGGTGCGGCCGGCCTTCAACACCACGAGGGGCATCCTCGAGCCGACCTGCCTCGCCACCCGGATGAACCGTTGGGGGTCGGGGATCGATTCGAGGTAGAGCAGGACAAGGTCGGTACCTGGGTCCTGCGCCCAGTACAAGAGCAGGTCAGTCACCCCGACGTCTACGGTGTTGCCGACCGACACGAAACCGTCGAGCCCGAGGCCGCGGGCCTCCATCGCCTCCAGTACCGCCAGCCCGAAGGCTCCCGACTGGCTGAGCATGGACACGTTCCCAGCGCCGGGAACGGTCCGGCCGAAGGTGGCGTTGAAGCGCAAGCAGCCCGAACCGCTCAGTACGCCCGTGCAGTTCGGGCCGACCAATCTCACACCGCGGTCGGCGGCCTCCACCGCCAGCGCGGCCTGGAGGCCGGCCCCGGCCGTGCCTGTTTCCGCAAAACCGGCCGATATGACACAGACGGCCTTGATGCCGAGCTCGCCGGCCTCGGCAACCACGCCGGCGACAAAGCGGGCAGGCACGCAGACAACGACTAGATCGGGGACGACAGGGCACGAAGCCAGGTCGGGGTAGGCAGCGCGGCCCTGGACAAGGGCATGGTTCTTGTTCACGGGGAGCAGCGTCCCGGAAAAGTGGCTGTCGACCAAGTTGGCGAAGAGCATCCCCGAGAGCGTTCCCGGATCGCTGCTGGCGCCGACCACCGCGATCGCGCCCGGGTGCAGGAACGCGTCCAGGCCCGGACGGACCGAGCTCAACCGGTCCTGGAGGTCGTCGTCGAGGTAGTCGGTCCCGCGCTGGGAGCTTGGCGCACCGTGCCTGTCGTCCACCGCGCCAGTTTCCTGCAACCTCCTGGCAGGTCAGTAAGGGCCAAGGTCACTTACCCGGCCGAGCAAAAAGGGCCCTTCGGCACTCCGATGACCGGCTGAAAGACCTGGGTGGCACCTGCCTCGCCGTTGGAGCATCGAAGTACGATGAAGGCGACATCGCTGCAGGAGGTCGTGCCATGACCAGGCTGGCCGGACGACCCAAGCCTTTCGTTGTACCCGTTTACTGCAAGGGCTGCGGGAGGTGCATCGGGTCGTGTGCCAAACACTGCTTCGCCTTCGGTAGCGAGATCAACCCGGCGACGGGGCTCGTCCCGACGGTCCTGGACCTGACGGACTGCAACGGCTGTGCTCTCTGCATCGATGCCTGCCCGGAGCCCCATGGTCTCCACCTGGAAGGCGACCCGGCCTTTGGGCCTGTCGACGCCGGCTTGTCGCCGGTCCCGGGACCCTTTGAGCCGCCCCTGCCCGAGCCCCGGCCGGACATCGTCGTTCCTCTCCCCCACCGGGAGCCGCTCGCAGTTAAGGGGACGTACGCCGTAGCCATAGGCGCGCTCCTGGCCGGCTGCCGCCACGTCTTCGGCTACCCGATCACCCCGTCCACCGAAGGCGCCGAACTGATGGCCAGGGTGCTGCCCGAGCTCGACGGCACCTTCCTCCAGGCCGTGAGCGAGGTCGCCACCGTGAACATGATGTACGGGGCGGGCGGGGCCGGGACGCGCTGCATGACGTTCACGAGCTCCCCAGGGTTCAGCCTGATGCTGGAGGGGATCTCCTATATGGTCGGAGCAGAGGTCCCGGCGGTGTTCGTGAACATCATGCGGGGCGGCCCCGGGCTGGGTAACGTCGGGCCCGAACAGGCCGACATCAAGCTCGTCTGCCGAGGGCTCGGGCACGGCAACACCCACGCCATCGTGCTGGCCCCCGCCACTCCGCAGGAGATGCTCGACCTCGCCATGCTGTCGTTCGAGCTCGCCTTCAAGTACCGGAACCCCGTGGTGGTCCTGGGCGACGGCTACCTCGGCCAGATGACCGGGAAGGTCCAACTGCCACGCCAGATGGTGGAACCAGGCGTCCCCGTGTGGGCCGTCTACGGCGACCGCTCGCACCGGGCCAACTTGATCTGCTCGATCAGGCTGGAACCCGAGGAGCTCGAGCAGCACAACATCCATCTCAACGAGAAGTACGAGCAGATCGCCGCCACCGAGCAGCGCGCCGACTTCTACCGGTGCGACGACGCCGAGGTCCTCCTCGTGGCCTGCAACACGCCGTCACAACTAGCCAAAGGCGCCATCCAAGAGCTGCGGGACAAGGGGCTGAGGGTCGGCCTGTTCCGCCCCATCACGCTATGGCCGTTCCCCATAGACGGCCTCTGCCGCCTGCTCGACCGGGTCAGGCGCCTGGTCGTGGTGGAAGCGAGCAGTGGTCAGCTGGAAGATGAAATGAGGCTGGCCCTGAGCCACGCAGACGTCCACGCCCCGCCGCCGATCAGCCACGTCCGGCGCATGGGTGGGATCCTCCCCTCGCAGGACGAGATCGTGGAGCACGTACTGGGACTGAAGGAGCTGTCCTGATGTCAACCTCGGTCTTCTACAGCTCATTTGAGCGCCATGCCCACGGCGTGGGAGTCAACGCCCACTCGACGACCTACTGCCCCGGGTGTGGCCACGGGCTGGTCCAGAAGTACCTGGCTGAAGCCATCGAAGAGCTCGGGGCCCAAGACCGTACCGTGCTGATCTCGCCCGTCGGCTGCGCCGTGTTCATGTACTACTACTTCGACGTCGGCAACTCACAGGCTCCGCACGGGCGCGCCCCTGCGGTGGCGATCGGCCACAAGGTGGCCAACCCGGGCTCGATCGTGATCGCCTACCAGGGCGACGGCGACCTGGCGTCTATCGGGCTGGCCGAGATCGTGAGCACAGCACAGCTGGGGATCCCGATCACGGTCATCTTCGTCAATAACTCGGTGTACGGGATGACCGGCGGGCAAATGGCCCCCACGACGCTTATAGGCCAACGGACGACGACCACGCCGCAAGGCCGGGGCCTCGGGGCCGGCCAGCCATTGAAGATGTCAGAATTGATCTCGGGCCTGGACGGGCCGGTATATGTGGAGCGGGTCGCCTTGTACGACAACAGACGGCGGGCCCACGCCAAGCGTGCCATCAAGAAGGCACTCGAACTGCAGGTCACTGGGACCGGCTTTGCCTTCATCGAGGTGCTCTCCGAGTGCCCTGTCCATCTTGGGCTCGACCCCGAAGCCAGCGAGGACTGGGTCCGGGACAACATGGTGCCCGTCTTCCCTCTCGGGGTGAAAAAGGACATCACCGACGGAGCATCCTTTCCTGCTATCCCGACGGCCACGTTCGACCCCGAGAGGACTTTGAGGGCCCTGGGGGCAACGGATAGCCACGAAGCTCGCTTCACTGGCTGTTTCCCGACGCACCTCGACCCCGACGACGTCAGCTTCAAGCTGGCCGGGTCGGGAGGGGACGGCGCCCAGACGGCGGCGATGATCATCGCCCGCTGTGCCATCAATGAGGGCTACGATTCGACGCTCATCCCGAGCTACGGGCCCGAGTCCCGGGGCGGAACGTCCTATGCGGACGTCCATGTGGCCAGGCATGAGGTCCTGTCACCGGCCGCGCCCCGCCCCCATGTGCTCGTGGCGTTCAACGCTCCCAGCCTCATGCGGTTCGGCCCGAGCGTGCGGGCCGGCGGGACGATCGTCTACGACAGCTCCGTCATCAGAGCACTGCCCGGTGACCTCGCCGCTGGGGTCAGGACGGTGGGAGTGGCTATGGCAAGCTCGGCCCAGGACCTCGGGGCGCCGCAAGTAAAGAACGTCATCGCCCTCGGTGCAGTGCAAGGCTCGACGAGGGTTTTCTCGGAGGAGACGTTCCTCACGGCGGTCCGGGCGGCATTGAAGACGAGAAGTGCCCTCGTCCCGCTGAACGAGGAAGGGTTCAAGCTGGGGGCGAAGTTGGCCGCCGGAGAGGTGGGCCGGTACCAGATGCCGCAGAGCTAACCGCCAGCCTTGGCGTCCCCGGCCGTCGGTCGGTGACGCCAGCCGGGATCGCCTAGAATGCCTCGGTGCGTTGTTACGTGACCAACTCGGTTCCGGGTCCTGGTGACCTCATGGGAGGGCACCCCGAACCTCGGTGGAGGGCGTGTTTGCAATCGGATTGCAAAGTGCCTCCCTCGGAGGGCTCGAAGCTCCTAGCGGGGGCGTAAAAGCGCAGGTCAACATATTTTGCGCTCGTAGCTCAATGGACTAGAGCGTCTGACTACGGATCAGAAGGTTGTGGGTTCAAATCCCGCCGAGCGCACTGACCAGGGCGAGCGGTTCTAACTGGTAGGTCGGGGTACTTGCACAGCGCTCCGAAACCGTCTAATTTGGTCTCTGGAGGTGGGTCCAGCCACCCCCAGAGAGGACCATCATGCCAGCCAAACTGGCCGAGGCGACCGAGTTCGGCACCTTCGAGGCGTTGCTCCCGAGCTGGGAGCGCAGCCTCCGGGCCGCCAACCGCAGCCCCCAGACCATCCGCTCCTACAACGACAGTGCCCGTCTGTTCGTCACCTTCGTCCGCGACAGTTTCGGGGTAACGACCGTCGAGCGGGCCAACCGCGACCACGTCGAGGCGTTCATCGAGGACCAGCTGGCCCGGTGGAAGCCGACCACGGCCGCCGTCCGGTACCGCAGCCTCCAGCAGATGTTCAAGTGGCTGACCGAGGAAGGGGAGATCACCACCAACCCCATGGCCCGGATGCGGCCGCCGACTGTGCCAGATGTCCCCGTCCCCGTCGTCTCCGACGAGGACCTGAAGAAGCTCCTGAAGGCCTGCGAGGGCAAGGCGTTCGAGGACAAGCGGGACACTGCGATCCTCCGCGTGTTCATCGACACCGGCGTCCGCCTGGGCGAGAGCGCGGGCATGAAGTTGGGCGACGTCGACTTCGACCTCATGGTCATCCTCGTGACGGGCAAGGGCCGGCGCCCGCGTGCCGTCCCCTTCGGTGCCCGGACGGCCAAGGCCATCGACCAGTACGTCCGCACCCGGGCCCGCCACCCCCAAGCGAGCTCACCAGCGCTCTGGATCGGCCCCAAAGGTGGCATGACCGACAGCGGCCTGGCCCAGATGCTCGAGCGGCGCTGCGCCGAGGCCGGCGTCGGGCGGCTGCACCCGCACCAATTGAGGCACACTGCCGCTCACCAATGGATGGCCGCCGGCGGCAACGAGGGGGACGCCATGAGGATCTTCGGCTGGCGCTCCAGGCAGATGCTCGCCCGGTACGGCGCCTCGGCCGCCGACGAGCGGGCGCGCGATGCACACCGGCGGCTAGCACTGGGGGACCGGTTGTGAGCCACAACGCTGCTGACCGGCCCCGACCGCTCGTAGCCTGGGCTCTCCCTGAAGCCCGAGCCCGGGAGCTCGCCGTGTACGCCATGATCCGCGCAGCGGTCGCTTGGCGGTTCCCAGCCCGGCCGCCGGCCCCCGTCCACCCCGGCCAGGATCCCGAGCTCGACCTCTACATAGA
>JBKQUU010000050.1:0-2707 GCA_052325485.1 Acidimicrobiales bacterium
TGCTCTTCGATGACGATCCGACCCTCGTCGACGATGAGTGAGCCTTCGCGGCAGCCACGTCGACAACAGTGTCCTCAACGCAACAGCGCTGGTTGGAGCGGCTGCCAGGCGGAAAGCTCAAGATAACTATTGGATTGGTCGTTTTCAGGTGGATCCAGTGCTCGGCCGGCATGTCGTAAAAGGCGAGCAGTGCCTCGGGCTTGTCGGTGATCTTGGTGACGGCCTTCGGCCACTTGGCGGCGAACTCGTCGGCAAAAGCCTTGATGGCCGCCTCGGCGTGGGCCTTGTCCTCGGCGTCGCGTATCTCCGCCAGCGCCCGGCGGGCGGCCGGCTGGACCGACTTCGGGAGGGCATTCAGCACGTTGGCCGAGACGTGGAACCAACAGCGCTGCTCGGTCGTCTCAGGAAAGACGTCGCGCACCGCCGCCCAGAACCCGAGGGCGCCGTCGCCTACAGCCAGCACCGGGGCCCGCATCCCCCGGCGCTTGCAATCTCTCAAAAGGCTCGCCCAGGACTCGGTCGACTCGCGGTAGCCGCCGGTGATGGCCACGAGCTCTTTTCGCCCGTCGGCCCGCACGCCGACCACGACCAGACAGCACAGCCGGTCCTCGCCCAGGCGCACGTTGAAGTGGACGCCGTCGACCCAGATGTAGACGTAGTCGACCTCGGCCAGCGATCGTGAGGCGAAAGCTTCCTGCTCGTTCTGCCAGCTCCTCGTCAGGCGGGCGACGACGGGTCCCGAGAGCCCGGCTCCGTCGCCGAAGAACTCCGACAGGGCCGGCACGAAGTCACCCGTCGAGAGTCCGTGCAGATACAGCAGTGGCAATACCGCCGAGACCTGCGGGCTGCGGCGGCACCACGGCAGCAGGATCGAACTGTGGAACCTCTGGCGCTCGCCGCTCTCATCATCGACCCGCTTGTCGTCGACCCTCGGTGCTTCGACCTCGATGGCGCCGGCGACCGTCTTCACGGTGCGTGGTTCGGCACGGCCGTTGCGCACGACGAGCCGGTGACCGCGCTCGTCACGGTCCTCCAGATGTTCGGCGACGTAGGCGTCGACCTCGGCCTCGAGGGCCACGGCGAGCATGCGGCGCGCCCCCTCGCGGCAGATCTCGTCGATCCCGAAAGCGGGCTCCTCGCTCGCGGCCTTCTCAGCGACTACCTTCAGCATTGGCGTTCCTTCCTTCCGCCGGCGTTCGACCGCCGGCACTCGTCGAAATTCGTTCAACGAGGAAGGTACGCCGCGCCCCCGCTCAGATGGGTGATCCACAGGTTTTGGTTATAACTCCTTCGGCGAGCCGGGCCTCCCCAAGGCGGCAAAGGACCTCAGCCTTGAGTACTTCGCCAAAGCCCTCGGCTGGCTCGGGCGCCAGCCTGGCGTCGACCCCCACCGCCTCTGGGTGATGGGCTGGTCGATGGGCAGCGAGGCGGCCCCTCTGCTCGGCGTCGACTACCCTAGCTTGGTGCACGGGGTGGTGGCCCTGGCGCCCAACGACGTGGCCGACTGCTCAATGGGCGCAGGCTCGCCTCTTTGGACCTTCGGGGGCAAGTCCGTGCCCTGCACGAGGCAGTTCAACAACACGCACCCGACGGACAACCCGGCGGCCGTGATCCCGGTGGCGAAGATCCAGGGGCCGGTGCTCTTGGAATGCGGGGGGCAAGACAGCAGTTGGTCGTCCTGCGCCCACTCCAAAGCCATGATGGCCGAGCTGGCCGCCGCCCACGATACCTACCCCCACGAGTTGCTCGAATACCCCGATGCTGCCCACGGCCTTGGAATGCTGCTGCCCTACTACCCCGGCATTGCTCTCGCTGAGCAGTCCTTTGGGATAGGCAGCTCTAGCGTTGTGGCAGACCCGCTGGCACGTGCTGACCAGTGGCCGAAGCTCCTGGCCTTCCTTCACAACTGACCTCGCGTCCGAGAAGGGGCAAGAGGAAGAACCGGGCGACTCAGTTTCACCCGGCCCCATGCTGAGCAACGCCCAGCGGAAGGCCAACGCGCCCCAAGCGAGGCCGATCGGCCCCCTCCCACAAAGACTGCGGAACGCTTCGTTCAGGTTGTCTCATTGACGACATAACGCGCGCGACCACAAGCTGCGATCGGAAGGCGACTTGGCGCCAGACTCGGCAGGATATGGGTGGGTAGCCGTGGTACCCCTCCGGTGCGCCTCGGACGAGGCTGCTCGCTGAGAGCGCGCCGCTCACGTGCATCGGGCGGGCCACGTTTGGTGCGTCGAGCCCGGTCCTATCTGCCTCTCGCGTGATGCATTGCGCGGATAAGTACTCCATGGCCTGAAGGCCACCCGCGAACGATGAGATGCCGGTGGCCGCTGCCGGGTCTGCGCCCTGATCGGTCACACAGCCGAACAGCGGCTCAGTACGCAGCACGACTCGACGTCGACCGACAAGCCGACGACGTCAGCGGACACGGACGCATCGTCGAATCGATCTGTCGAATCGATCTCATCCCGCGGATATCCCGCGGCCGCTGCCGTTCGTGCGTATTCGCTACTGACCACGCGCCCACTGTGACCTGCTATTTCTGTACGATGTAGTTCGCCGCCGTATGCTCGAGCCAGTCTTCCAAGCTGGTCATGCCGGTTCGATCCCGGTCGCCCGCTCCAGTCGCTTTCCCTTGTCAGGGGCCAATGTGGTGTCTGAGCCAGCCGTCGAATTTGGCGGCGTGACCCGAACGTAAGCCAACGGG
>JBKQUU010000051.1:0-26313 GCA_052325485.1 Acidimicrobiales bacterium
CCTCACGATCTCCTCCAGGCCGTCTTCTGAGAGCGGCTCGCCCCGGCGCGGCCCCTTTAGCACCACGAACAGCCGCTTGGTCGTGGCCCCTTCGGGCCTTTCGCCTTCGACATAACGGCCCACGGAGCGGAAGAACCGGGCCGATACCGACGCCAGGCGCTGGTGGCCCCCCTTGCCCTCGGCGATGAACAGCCGCCGCTCGCCCGGGCGCAGATCCTCAGTCCGCAGCCCGAGCACCTCGCAACGGCGCAGGCCACCCAGCACCATGGCTTCGACCATGGCCCGGTCCCGGTGATGGCGAAGAGCCTTGAAAAGAGCGTTTACCTCCTCAGGTTCTAGGATTTTCGGCAGCCGTCTCGGGGTGCGCAACAGCGGCACCAGTGCGGCGCGGCGATGTCGCCGGCGGCGGGTGGCGATGCCTTTTGGCACGGGGTTGGCCCCCAGGGTGCCCGTCATCACCAGATAGGCGTAAAGGCCCGACACCGACGACAGCCGACGTTTGATGGTCGAGGCCATGAGGCCCGCCTCGCCATCGGCCAGCCGGACGACCTTGCCGTCGTAGAGCGGGGCACGCTGGGACTCGATGAAGCTGAGAACGTCGGCGGTGGTGACTTCGGCCGGGCCCTTGGCGACCACTGTGAAGAAGATCCGGAGGTCGGACGCCGTGGCCAGGACGGTATTGGGGCGGGTCCTGGCTTCGACGAAGGTCAGGTAACGGTCAAGCAGCGGGTGGCCCAGGGACCGGGCCTCGCTTGGGCGGATGGGGGTTGGCAACGGTGGCTCCTCTCAGCTCCTTCGACTGCCCTGTGGCAGTCAATGAAAAGCATTGAGGATCACCGGCATATCTACAGTTATGCATCGCAGAAAAGCCTTGGACCGGCCAAGGTTCGCACGATATCTGGCGTTACGCATTACAAGAGCAGCCGTTAGGCCAAGACGGAGTGGCCCCGCCC
This sequence comes from Acidimicrobiales bacterium, assembly GCA_052325485.1. Lineage (GTDB taxonomy): Bacteria > Actinomycetota > Acidimicrobiia > Acidimicrobiales > Palsa-688 > Fen-671. The sequence goes on from JBKQUU010000051.1 coordinate 954, forward strand.
GGGCGTGGTGCGTCGCTGGCCTTAGCACCCAGACCACAGCCTCTCGGACCAGAAGTCGTTGCGCCGGGAAATCGCCGTGAATGAAGCGACGGGGAGGTTGAGGCGCGTCGGCGCAAGAGCCAACCCGATCGTCCGGACCCGACCGTTGGGTAACTACCAGCGAACGGGACCGTCGTGGGCCGACCGCGCGGGGCTTAGTCGTTGAGTGGGATGACCGAAACGCCCTCGCTGTTTGTGACATATGCGGTACCGACCGCCGGGTCGACGCTGATCCAGCCCGGGTAGTCGCCCGCCGTGGCCTCTGTTTGTGTCCGGCCGCAGCCGCCGGTCTTAGTGCCGTCGCAGGTGGCGCCATCGATCACGGTGACGCTGCTGTCCTCGATGTTGGTGGTGTAGACCTGGTTTGTCAGCTGGTCGACCGTGACCTGGTTGGCGCCGAACCCGGCGGGGGCGATGGCGGGGGTCTGGCCGCAGCCGGCGTGGTCTGAGCCGTTGCAGGTGGCGCCGTTGATCACCGAGACGGTGCCGGGGTGTTCGCCGTCGGCGATGTTCGACGTGTAGACCGTGTCGGTGGCTTGGTCGATTGCGATCCCGAAGGGGTCGGACCCTACTGGGGGGTGTGGGGCAAGCTTGACGGCGGCTGGGGCCTGCTCGCAGCCGGCCCTGTCCGCGGCGTCACAGGTGGCGCCGTTTACCACGTACACGCTGTTGCCAAGATAGGGCGGGGGCTCGTTGGGCCCGGTGTTGAAGGTATTTGCCGCGTAGACCGTGTTGGTCGTCGGGTTGACGGCGAGCTTGAGGAACGAGTTGTTGGGCGCGTTTCCCGAACTGCCGACGGCGACGGTCGCGGGCGCCTGGCCACAGCCGCCCCTGTCGGTGGCGTCGCAGGTGGCGCCGTTGAACACCGAGATGAGGTCGGGGCCGCTGTGGGTGATGGTGGCGACGTAGATGGTATTGGTGGCGGTGTTGACCGCGATGTCGTAGGGGTCCCCGCCGGGGATGTTGAGCGTGGACATCGTGGCGCAGCCGGCCTGGTCGGTCGCGTTGCAGGTGCGGTCGTCGAACACCGAGACGCTCCCGGCCGAGCCGGCGCCGTGGTGGGCTACGTACACGGTGTGTGTGAGCGCATCGACGGCAACCGCCGAAGAAGGCTCGCCGACCGTGGCTGTTGGCGGTGCCTTGGTGCACCCGCTCGCGTGGAGGGCGTTGCATTTGCTGGTGTTGATCATCGCGACCGTGCCGGCGCCGGTCGGGACGTAGGTTGTCCCGACGCCAGGGTCGGCCGCCAGGGTTCCCGCCGCCGCGATAGCGACTTCGGGCGCGCGGTGCCGGCAGCCAGTCGTGGTCTGCGCGTTGCAGAGCCTCGCGTCGATCACCGAGACGTCGTTGTCGACCTCGTTGGCGGTGTAAAGCGTCTGGGTCTGGTCGTCGAGCACGACCGACTCGGGATCGGCACCGGTGCGGATCTCGGGTGTGCTGAGCACCGCGCATGCCGCCAGGTGGGCCCCGTTGCACTTGTCCGTGTCGACCACGATGAGGGAGTCGTCCTTCTGGTAGGCGACATAAACGCTGTGCAGCGGGGCGTCCACGGCGAGCCACAGGTCGTGGTCGAAGCCCACGAGCGGGACTGGGGTGACGGTCCCGGGCGTGTCGTGCTGGCAGCCCGACAGGTCACTGGCGTCACAGTCGGCGAGGTCAAACACCGAGACGGTGTTGTCGTAGTTGGCCGTGTACAAGGTGTCGTTGGCGGTGTCGACCTCGGCGTCATTCGGTCCGGCCGGATCGCCGGGGAGGTGGCCGACGTCGCGGCAGCCGCTCTGGTCCGTCGCGTTGCAGGTGTTGGCGTCGAACACCGTCCACCCGTTCAGCTTGCCGACCGTGGTCACGTAGACCGTGTGGGTGGCCTGGTTCACGTAGACGTTATTGGGTCCTGCGCCGACGCTGACGGTTGGCGGCTGGGTGCGTGGACAGCCAGCGAGGTCGGTGGCGTTGCAGGTCGCGCTGTCGATCATCGACACGCTGGTACTGTTGCCCGCTCCGTTGTCGTAGTTCGGGACGTAGACGGTGTGGTCCGCGTCGTCGGAGAAGATCCCGAGCGGTCCTAACCCGACGGGGACCGTCGCCGGTGTTTGGTCGCACCCCGCCATGTTCGTGGCGTTGCAGGTCGCGCCGTCGAAGACCGATACGGTACCCGGTCCCTTGTTCGCTCCACTGCTCACGTACACGGTGTCGGTGCGCTCGTCGATCGCGATCCCGCTCGGCAGGTTCCCGACCTTGATCGTCGGCCACGGCCCCTTGCAGCGTGAAACGTCCTCCGCGTTGCAGCGGCGAGTGTCGATCACCGAAACCGTGTCCCCGCCGGCGTTGGGGCCGTTCGTGTTGAAGCCGTTGGCCACGTAGACCGTATGCGTCGCCCGGTTCAGCGCGACCACCCCAGGGCCTTTGCCGACCGGCGCCGAGCCGACCAACGCCGACCCGGAGCCGATCGGGCCGTTGAGGGCCACTGGCCCGCTCTCAGCCACCGTGCCAGTTGCCGCGGCCACAGTGGGGACCGCGCTCACACCCGCCAGCAGCGCCAGACAGCTAACTGCCGCCCCGACTAAGGACCTGAGGCGGTTCCTGGTCGGGCGGTTCCTGGTCGTCGCGGGCGACGATGGCACGACGCCACGAGCCGCGGCGCTCTTGCGTGGGACGTCATCGACCGATTTCACTGTGCGGCCCACGGCCTATCTCCTTTCAACTGGCGGATGTACTCACGATGCTCTCCTCGGCCCCACCTGTCGTCCGCCCCCATGAGGATCTTTGGCTCACGGCCGTACGTCGGAAGATGTACGAGCTGGCCCGAAAGGACCGCCCGCGGGGCGGATGACCGTGCCGGACTCTGCCGTGATACTGAAATGCGAGCGGCGAGTGGCCGTTCATTCCGACAGACGGAGGCACGGAAATGTTTCTTGATCGGAAGCCCAGGGCGGCGAAGAACCAGCACCTGCTCGCTGCGTTGGCGTCGCTCGCCCTTGTCACTACCGTCCTGGTCGTCGGTGCCGCCCCTGCTGCCCCGGCCGCGGCAGCCGCGTCGGCGAATGGCGCCGTCCATTACGTCACACTGACCGGCAGCCCGGGCAATCCCGAGTTCGACCCCGCGAACGGCACGCTGTACGTGCCCGTCCAGTGCCCTCAGAGCTACTGCCAGCCCAATGTGCCCGGCAGAGCCGTTGACGTCGTGGACGCGGCAACGTGTAACGCGGGGAACGGGTCGGGTTGTCACGTGGTGGCGACCACCCCGGCGGACGGACCGCTCGGCGCAGCGGTCGACCCTGCTACAGGAACCGTGTACGTGCTGAACAACCCGCCGACCGGCAACAGCACGATCGGCCTGCTCGACGGCCGGACCTGCAGCGCTACCGTCACTAGCGGTTGCCGGCGTCAGTTGGCGGCGATCGACCTGGGGCCCAACGCCTTCATCGTGGCGGGCGCCGTCGACGCGGCGACGAGGACTCTTTACGTGGTAAGCCCTACCCACGGTGTGTACGTGGTCGACATCGCCACCTGCAACGACGCGGTCACTACCGGTTGCAACCAGCACCCTGAGCTCGTGAGTGACAACCGCGGGGCGGCAGAGCTCGACATCGACACGGCGACCAACACCATTTATGCCGCTGACCTCGGGAACCCCAACTTGGACCAGCCCAACGGCAGCACTGTGACGGTGATCGACGGCAGGACCTGCAACGGCACCCACCACGGCGGCTGCAGCGCCAACGCGGCGGTCGTCACCGTCGGCAGCGGCGTATCAGCGGTCGCCGTAGACCAGGCAAACAACACGGTGTACGTGGACGACTCCAACGACGTTGCCGTGATCAACGGCGCCCGCTGCGGCTCGTTGACCGCCTCCGGATGTCATGGCCCTATGCGAGCGGTCGAGACCGGCTCCGGCGCGGGCGGTTTGGCGGTCGACGCAAAAGACCACACCGTCTTCGCGCTCAACGGGGGCGACGACACGCTCTCGTCGATCGACAGCGCCACCTGCAACGGGGCCGCGCCGGGGACCTGCCCCGAGCTCGCCCCAGCACAGCAGCTGGCCCCCGAGCTCGGCCCGGGCGTGTACAGCAACGACCTCATCGTCACGCCGGACGACGACAGCGCCTATGTGGTGAACGTAGGCGGGCCAAACGTGCTCGTCGTGACCCGCGTCGGTGGCTGCACCGCGCTGGACCACTCGGCCTGCCGGGTGCTGGCCCCGAGCGTGCCCGAGGCTGGGGTCGTCGCCACGCTCGACCCGGCGACGGGCACCCTTTACGTTACCGACGCGAACCTTCCCCAGGTCGACGTCATCGACGCGGCGCACTGCGACCCGGCGCGCCTCAGCGCCTGCGCCCCGGTGGCGAAGATCCCGACCGGCGGCCCGGACCTGGTCGGCTCCGTCGATGACGCCACCCATACGCTGTACGTCTCCGAGGCCGCCTCCAAGTCCGTGGCGGTCATCGACACCGGTACCTGCAGTGCCTTGGACGTCTCGGGCTGCGCCGCCCACCACGCCAGCATCCCGGTCGGCGAGTACCCGAACGCGCCGCTGCTCGACGAGGGTACCGGGTCGCTTTACGTGTCCTACGGGGCGGAGGCCGACAAGCTGGCCGTGGCGGGCACCGGTGCTTGCAACGCCGAGGTGACCACGGGCTGCGGCGCCCCCCGTGGCAATATCGCCGTCCCTCCGGGCACCTACAGCCTGGCCCTCGACGCCGCTACCGACACGGTCTACGGAGCCGTCCTTGGCCCCTCACGCTCGGGCAACCAAGTCGTTGTGATAAACGGGGCCGCCTGCGTAGGCGAGATGGCCAGCTGTGGCAAACTCGCTGCGACCATCACCCTCGGGCCGCCAACATACGTGCCGGGGGGCGCAGCAAGCCCCTACGCTCTCGCCGTCGACGACGCCACCCACACCCTCTACGTCGCTGACAACCACGACGGGGACATGCCCGGGACGCTCACGCTGGTGAACACAGCGACATGCAACGGCTTCGTCACCAGCGGGTGCGGGGGCACGTTCCGCACGGTCTTCGCCGGCCGCGCGCCACGATTTGCCGAGCTCGACGCACAGACGGGCCTCTTGTACGTGACCAACTACTCGTCCGCTGACGTGTCGGTGCTCAACACGGCCCATTGCAACGCCGGCTCAGCGACGGGGTGCCCCGAACAAGCCCCGGAAGTCGCCGTCGGTTCAGAGCCGAACGGACTGGCAGTGGACGACGCTACCGGCACCGTGTACATGCTGAGCCTCGGGAGCGGGACTATGTCACTGCTACACAGCTGACCTGCCGCCTGCGGGCCGCCAATGGCGCCAGCGCCAGACTCGACAATCTGGGCCCCACCAATGTGGACCACCTCCACATCACCGAAAGGGAACGGCCAGTGGCTCGTCGTGAACGTCCTGTTGGCGTTGTGACGAGAGGTGCGCTGCCGATAGGCCTGCCCGTGCGCAACGACACCGGCCGGGTGCCTTCGGTCGCAATAACGAACCCGCACGGAATTGGGGTTCTCAGCTGCGGTCGGCGTCGTTCGAGGTGCCCGGTGTCGGAACGCATACATGGCGTTATCGCGAGTGGGCAAGCCAAACCTCGTCCCTCTATGCCCTGTTACAAAATAATCCTCAGCCTGTCGAAGGACAACCGCGACCGCGGACGAGGCGAAGCCGTCGGGACCCGAGTTGCACACGGCCTTGCCACGCTCGCTATTCCCTAAACCGGGAACCCCTCACCGGGCCCGTCATCGGAGTTGGCCACGCACAGCGACGTCGTGCGCCCGACCGGGGGCTGAATGGGTGGTTGCGAGACGGACTCTGCGGGCAACGTAACTCCTGATTGTTCTGCACCGGTGTTTGCCGGCATCAAGGTCGGTCGTCCTCGCTCTCCGACGGCCCGTTCCGGGCGCTCCACCCCCGCCTTCGTCCCGTCGCACCCGTGTCTACCAGGAGCTACGTCCCGCAGGGTTGCCACTGGGAACGGCCATTATCCTCCGATTGATTGTGCCGGTGACCTCATCGGCCAGGCCTGGCGCCCTGCTACCGTTGCGGTGCGGCCGGCCAAGCCGCCATTCGCTGGCGGTGCCCCAGGGCGCGCCTCCTCCTTGAGACGGACGCGCCTGATAGCAAGTTCCCCCTTGGGGGTGACGACGCGGCCGCCCATTCCCGGCAAACTTCGATATTAGTGACCAATACCGAAGTCACCTGGAAAATGGAGGCAGAGATGTACGTTAGCTTGCCGAAGACAACAGGCCGGCCGCACCGAAAGGCCGGTTTGCGGTTTCACCCTGGGCTTATCGCCGCGCCCATCGTGCTCATTGCCATCGGTTCACCTTTGGCGGCCGCCAACGCGTCGGTGATGCAACCAAATACCGTGCACGTCCTGCACTACTTCTCGAAGGTCGAAAGCCAGGTTTTCCTGACGGCGGCCGGGAAGCCCTTCAGCCCATCGGAAAAGAACCCACCTGTCCCGGGCGACTCCATCGACAGCACGAACCTCGATTATGTCGGCAACTACGTGCACCATGCTCCGAACTGGACGGCTTCAGATCAGGAACTGTGCGTATTGAACAACAAAATGGACGTAGTTTGCCAGGCTCAAGTCGCCATAGGGGGTTCGATGATCCTGGCTCAGGCCAACCTGGGGCAGGTGTCGGCCAGTACATCGACGTCGACCTTCCAGGTAACGGGGGGTACCGGGACGTTCCAAGGTGTCACGGGGACGATCGTGGCCGTCAACATTGACCCCAGTTCCCAAACGAGCGACAGCGACGCCACTATCACTCTGCAGCGGCCGTGAGACGCGTCCGTCATGCCATCGGCTCTCGTCGCGGGGGCCGATGGCGGTCGCACCTCGACCGCCTCCCCACCCGAAAGGAGACAGCGTCACTCATGGGCATTGCAAGCACCTCAGAATGCAGTCAGACTCTGTCTACAGCCGAGAGGGGTGCTCCGTGGCGCGTAGGGTAGTGACAAGCTTGCTGACCTACCCGGTCTTCGGTCTTCGCGACGTGGGTACCGGCGACGTGGCTTTAGCACTGAGCCTGAGCGCCTACGGCGTTGCTCTAACCGCCGGCCTGGTTAACACGCACAACCCCCACGGAAGCGTCCTCGGGTGTAGCGCCGTCTTGCTCATGACCGCGCCGGTGCTGTTCGCCCGCCGTAGCCCGTTGCCGGCAGCGACGGCGCTTGCCCTCGGAGCAGTCATCAACTGGTTGCTGATCGGGAACCTGGTGCGCTGCGGCGCAGCACTACCGGCTGTGTTCTTTGTGGCTTTTGCCATCGGGCTGCGGTGCCGTCGACGCGAGGCCGTCGTCGGCATGGTACTACTGGCGGTGAACATCGTTTGCCAGGGTTACTCGGACCCGCAGTTGGCCAGCGCAAAAGCCGGGATCCTTGTGTTCACGCTGCCCATCGCGATCGGGCTCATGTTTGCCGGTTTGCTACTGCGCCAACGCAACTCAGCAGTCGCCAGCCTGCGGGCCCGGACAGAGGAACTTCGGGAGCAGCGCGAGCGCAACGCCGAGCTGGCGGTGGCGGCCGACCGGGCCATCATTGCGGGCGAGTTCGATTCGTACCTGCACGACCAGGTCAGCCACATCGCGGCCACGGCCAGGTTGGGTCAGGAGACGTTGGCGTCGCGGCCCGACCTGGCCAAGGACGCCTTTGTCCGGATCCAGCACACAGGGCGAGCCGCCTTGGTCCACATGCGCACCGTGGTAGGCAACCTGCGAGACGACGCGCCGACGCAGCCACAGCCGGTGCTTTCCCAGCTGGACCGGCTCCTGGGCCGCATCACGCGGGCCGACGCCCGTCTCAGGGTCGAGGGTGACCCCCGCCTGCTCTCTCCGGGCGTGGAGCTATCGGGCTACCGGATCGTGGAACAGGTGCTGCTTGCGCTGGAGAACGACCCGGCCTCTCGCATCGACGTCGTGGTCGAGTTCCGGCCCGACTCGTTGCAGCTCACAGTGGCAGGACCAAGCGCACGCGCCGCCGACGTGCGTGCCGCGTTGGGGGCGGCGACGGAGCGTGCGGCATTGCACGGGGGGACGCTGCGCAGCGAGGCCGAAGGCGCCTTCCGAAGAACGGTGGTCCTGCTCCCTCTGGTCGCCGGGCATGCGTGAGCCCGACGGGCGTCTGTGGCGGTCCTGGCGAGCCCGAGCCGACCAAGTAGCCGCTGCGCTGCTGACCGCCACCGCGGCCGGGATCCTGGGTGCAACCGGCCTTCTGACCTCGCTCCACGTCTTACCCGCTTGTCTATGCACCCTCGGCTTCTGCGCCTTGGTCGGGGCACGGAGCCGCCGCCCGCTCATTGTGGGGCTGGCGGGAGGGGCGCTGTTGGCGCTGCCGACAATCATGCACGACGCCACTCAGATCAACAACAACGCCGTCGCTCTGCCTGGTCTCCTCGCCGTCTTCCTCATCGCGTACAGTCTGGGCGCCAATTGCCGATGGGCCCTGTCGCTTATCGGGCTGGCCAGCCTCGTCGTCGGGGTCAACACCACCAGCGACAGCGGCTTCAACCCGCTCTTCGAGATGGTGACAATCGCTCCCTGGCTCGGGGGCCTGTTGGTGGGCTCTCGGCGCCGCCTGGCCACCGAGCTCGAGGCCCGTTCGCGCGAGCTGGAACAAGAGCGGGAGATATTCGCGCTTGCCTCGGTGCGCTACGAGCGAGCCCGCATCGCCCGTGAGCTCCACGACATCGTCGCCCACTGCATCAGCCTCATGGTGGTACAAGCCGGTGCCGGCGAGCGCCTTGCTCAGTCAAACCCCGACGGAGCCACCAAAGCGTTCGCCTCGATCGCCGACGCGGCCAGCGAAGCTGAAGCGGAGATCGACCGTTTGGTCGAGTTCCTCGATGGCTCAGCCCCGGTGGGCCCCCGCACGGGACTGCGGATCGTGGAGGGGCTCGTCCGCAGGGTCCGTGCCTCGGGTCTGACGGTGAGGTGCAACTTTATCGGCGAGTGCGAGGACCTGGCCGAGAGTAGCGCGGACGCCGCCTACCGGCTGGTCCAGGAGGCAGTTACCAATGCCATGAAGCATGCCTCCGGGGCACCGATCGACATCACCATCGAGGGGCACGTGGGGACGATCTCGGTGGACGTCGTCAACGGACCGGCACGTGGCGCCCCCTCGGTCCTGGCGGGAGCCGGAGGAAGTCACGGGTTGGCGGGCATGCGTGAGCGTGCCGCTCGCTGCGGGGGGACCTTCGACGCGGGGCCGACCGCACAGGGAGGCTGGCACGTGACGGCCGCGTTCCCCCGTCGCCCACTTGTGAGCATCGTCCCAACTCAGGCTAGTTGGCGTCGGTCTTCGGTCAGCGTCCCGGAGGCCTGACCTTTGTCCAGCCCCCAGGGCCAGATTTCTGTCCTTATCGTGGACGACCAGCGGCTCCTGAGAGCCGGCCTCGGCGTCATCCTGAGCAGTGAACCGGACCTCACCGTCGTGGGTGAGGCCGGCGACGGGCGTGAGGCGATCGAGCTCACGCGCCGGCTGGCCCCGTCCGTAGTCCTAATGGATATCCGGATGCCCAACATGGACGGCCTGGCGGCGGCGCGTGTGATCCTGGCCGAGACGGACAGCCGGGTACTGATGCTCACGACCTTCGATACGGACGAGTACGTCTACTCGGCGCTGCGGGCCGGTGCCAGTGGCTTCCTGCTCAAGGATGCGCCGGGCGACCAGTTGGTGGCCGCCGTTCGGAGCGTGGCCGGTGGGGACGCGCTGATCGATCCCTCGATCACCCGCCGGCTCATCCAGCAGTTCGTCCGGGCCAGCCGCCCCCGTCAAGAGGAACCCTCACAGCTCGCCGCCCTCACCCCTCGGGAGCGAGAAGTCCTACGCCTGGTTGCCCAGGGGCTGTCGAACGCGGAGATCGCGGCCAGCCTCATCGTGGAGGAGAGCACTGTCAAAACTCATGTGGCTCGCATCCTCATGAAACTCAATCTCCGCGACCGCGTGCAGGCTGTCGTCTTCGCCTACGAGTGCGGATTTGTCGTTGCCGACGCGTCCTGAGTTGTAAGCCACTGAGCTCCGTAACGAATAATATGCACTCTAGGTGGACGAACGTGCCAACCTGGGCCGAGAATACCTATTCGGCGTTATGGACCCGACAATTCGCTTTCGAAAAGCGCATAATGCTCGTCCATAACGACGCTACCGGTGATGGCACTATCGGTGTCTTTGATCGTTTTGCAACGCGCCCCGAATTGGTGGATCTACTACCCACCGCCAGCGGAGGACAGCGGATCATTGACCGCTCCGATTCGGCATCGTTATGGGCTCGATAATTCGCTTTCGAAAAGCGCGTAAGGCTCGTCCATAACCACGCTACCGCTGATGACATTATCAGTGTGGTGCGTTAGGGCAGCGACGAGCTCAGGGCCATCGTTGCGGGCGCTGATGACGGCGACACGCACGGGGTGGATCCCAGGCACGCTCTCGGGCGCGGGCTGGAAGAGCTCGTCGAGCCGGCTGCGCCACAGTGGTCCCGGGCGAAGCTACTCGTCCCAGGTCTCTTCGGACAGGACCACGGGCATGCGCGGGTGCACGGGGCCCCGGTGGCATTGGCGGTGGTGGTGACGATGGTGCAAGTCCGAAGTGACCGGTGCTCGGCGTCGTGCCAGGTGCCCCAAAAACCGGTGAGCACAAGCGGCTGGCCGTCGGCTGGGTGAGCTAGGACGCTGGCTGAGCTGCTGGGAGAGTGGTGGTTGCTAGGGAACGTTACGGGTCGCTGGCAAGGTATTACGGTCGTGGGCTCTCTGACAAGCGGATTGGCGGCAGTCTTCATCGCCACGGCGCTCGGCGCGCTTCCGTCGTCCGCTGGCCCGCCCGCCGCCGCCCTGCACCCGCCCGGGGACGCCGGGCGTGTGGTCCCCTCGGTAAGGGGCACGACGCTGCCGATCTCTGAGTCGAACTACTACACCGGGACCCTGGGGGCAATGGACGGCTACATCCTCGTGGGCGATACCGGTGGCACCGTGTGCCGGCTGTCCATTGTCCAGCCAGTAACGCTTGCCGTCCTCTCCGACCAGGCCACGTCGTGCAACGACCCGCGTTTGGTGGGCGAGGACGTCATGCCGGTCGAGTCGCTGCCCTCCGTCGGTTGCCAGATCGGCGACGTGCGCATCTCGGTGCGCGACGAAGCGACCGGGACCGTGCACCTAGGTCCCGTCGTCATGCGCTATGGGAACTTCTCGGACACCCGGCCCGAGTGGACCTACGGCGGCGGGTACTTGTGGCTCTACGACGTAGGGACGCCCTCGGTCGCTGAGGTGCTGCGCATCTCGGCATCGACGGGAAAAGTCCTCGCCACCGTGAGGGTCCCGGCGCTGTCGCGAGTACTGCTCGCGGCTGACGCCGACGGGCTGTGGATGGCCCAGAGCGTGGAAAGTGGATGGCCTGCGGGGCACCCTAGGCCAGCACTGGTCTACTTCCTGGGCGCAGGTGCGGTGGCGTTCAAAGTCGTGCCAGCTCAAGGTGACTATGTCAATTGGCTCGTCGCCGCCGGCCACACGGCCTGGGTCAATATGCAGACGGGTGCCCGCTCCGAGGTTTTCGCCACCTACCCGGCGCCCGGTCCCAAGCCGCTCTCCGTCGCCGTCGCCGCCAGTAATGCCCAGGTCCCAACGAACTATGGCGAGGGGCCGTCCGACGCACCGCCGGTAATGTACGACCCCGGGTTCGGGCTCATCTACGCCTGGCCGTGGTGGATGGGCTCATTGGCGCGTGGCGCCACAGAGGAGGCCTTCAGGGTCGACCCCGCGACCGGCCGGCGCTCGAAGGTCCTCGCCTTTCCCATGCCCTCCGCCTCCCTGCAGGCCAACCTGGTCTACGAGGGCGCTCTGTACCTCCTCGTGGGTAATCAAGCTCTGGCCGCCGCCACCCTTTACCGAGCCCAGCTGTGAGTTCCAACGCCCGGCACCCGGCGGCGGCACCCCATCGGCACCAAAGCGGCCACCAGTGCGGGCGCTGGCGCCGGCGGTTGGTTTTCTTCCTCCTGGGCACCGTGGTAGCCGTTAGTTCCGGGCCCGGGGTGGCCGGGGCGACCCCGGCTGCGCCGCCGCCGGCAGGGGTGCGAGCCGAGATCGCGGCGGCGTTGGGGCACCTTGTCGGGGCGCCGGGAACGGCGGCCGCCCTAGCGCCCTACGTGCAGGGCATGGACGCGGCGATGGCTGGTGCACTGGCCAGGGGCGCGGTGAACTCGCAGGCGGACAACGCCAACCTTCTCCCGGGCGGCACCGTCAGGACCTCGGCGGTCCGGGCCACGAGCGCGACGGTGGCGACCGTCGATTTCGCCATCACGGGCTCGGGTTACACGGACCGCTTTGTGGGCACGGCGATAAGGAGCGACGGGCGCTGGAAGGTCACCTGGGTGACCGCCTGCATGCTCGTCGAACAGGAAGGAGTCATTTGCCCCAACCCGCCGGCCGGCGTCAGCGCCCCGAGCCCGCTGCCGTACTCGCTCAGTGACCGCCTCTTGGCCGCCGCCGAGGCCCCCGACCTGCTTAGGCCACAGGCGCTGGCTATGACGGCGCACGGCGACGTGCTCATTGCCGACAGCGCCCGGGACCAGATCCTGGAGTGGCAGCCCTCCGGCCGGCTGCAGGTGTACGCCGGCACGGGCCAGCCCGGTTTCTCCGGCGACGGTGGGCCGGCGGTCCACGCTCGGCTGGAGGGCCCCGGTGCCATGACTATGTCGCCGTCCGGGACGCTGTACTTCGTCGACGGCGCCAGGGTACGGGCGATATCAGCCAAGGGCATCATCACGACGGTCGCGGGCAACGGGAAGCCCGGGCCAGCCCGATCGAGGGGTCGGGCGCTGGCTGCTAGCCTCAACCCCTCGGGCATCGCCATCGCCAAGAGCGGCACCCTGTACATCGCCAACAACTCCGAGATCCTGAAGGTCTCGCCCTCCGGTGCCCTCTCGAGCTTCGTGAAGGGTGGGCCTCCCTATGGGGTCGACGTCAGCACGCCCGAGGGCAAGATGGCCTTTTTCCCGGCCAGTATGGCTTTCGATGGCGCCGGGGACCTCGACGTCTTTTCGAGTTCGCCCAAGGAACTGTTCCAGTTCTCGCCCACAGGCAGGCTCAAAGACCTGGGCGGTTACTACGCCACCGAGCTCAGCGCGGCACCCAATGGCGACGTGGTGGTCGGCGGTCACGGAGGGATGATCAGCGTCGTCACCCCTAAAGGCGCGGTGAAGAACTACTTCGACCTCCTCACGATGAAGATCGCCGGTTACGGGGTGCCCGGGATGAGAGGTGGTTTCCAGCCCGACGGCGTCGCCGTGGCGCCATCGGGTGCCATTTTCGTCGATACCTTCTCGGGTAATGGTTGGACGCAGACGACATCCTTGGCTGAGATCGAGCCCAACCGCACCGCCCACGAGCTGGCCATCACAACGCCGGTGCTGGCCACGCTGCCGGCCCTGGGAGGCGCCGGGTTCCCCGCGTCGACCTACCCAGCCCCGGCGGAGGCGCGGGGCGTGGATCTGTCCGCCTGCCCGGCCAGCCAAGGGCTCCGCGCTTTCAATGCCTCCAGTACTGCCGCCGCCCGCAGGGTTGCGGCCCAGTTCAACGCATTTACCTCGAGCTTTTACGGGGACCTGCGGTCCTCTGACCGCTCGTGGTGGGAGGGCCTGTTCGGGACCTGGTCAGGTGCCGGTTATGACCTCGATACCCACACCGTGGTGTCTGTTGGGCCGGCAAGCCGTGACACGTTCTCGGCCGCCGTCGCCCGCGCCTGCGGCGAACGGATCGTCCAGGGCTCAGTCGTCGTGGTGGTCGGGCCGTCGGGGTACTCGTTCCAGGTGAGCCACCTGTACTTCTTGGACCGCAACGGCACGCGCTCATCTACTTCCAGGCCTCGTGAGGTCGCGACAGGTGCTGTTCGGTAGTGACTGGAGGCGTTCTCGACGACGTCCCTCGGTCGAGGAGGGCTCTGGTTGCCTATGTTGGACATACATGGCTGATCGTTCGCCGTTGAGCAAGGACGACCGAGCGAAGTTGGCTGCGGCGGTCGAGGCAGGTCGTGCTGCCCGGGCCGAGATGGGATCGGGCAAGATCTTGGCCGTACCAAGGAAGAGGGAACTTCGCAGGGTCATCAGGGAGGGCGACGAGGCGGCCGGGGCTCTTGCCAATGCCGGCGATGACGACGGTCTCGCTCAGTGAGCGGGGACGGACCTGGGGCCGAAGGAGCGGCCCAGCCGTAACCTCCCCCGGGGGGTTAGTGAAGGGGCGGGCCCCCCTGACAGCCTTGGTGACATGTACGGCCCCTCGAGGCCGGATCTGACGGCGCTGTACGTTCGATCGGCTTCGGCGCCATCCGCTGGAGATATGGGTTACGGGTTGGTCCCGTTATCCGGGGTAGCTCGGAGCCGGAGCCGGGTGACCATGTCCTCCACAAAGCGGTCAAACCTCGGCCGCATGCGTGAGGGGCGGTAGATAATGATCTCGCGACCGAAGCGGTCAAGTAGGTAGTTGCGCAGCGTGACTCCCGCGAGGGGCGACGCTTTCCAATCCTCCAACACCTTCCCTAGCGAGACGGAGCGATTTTCGCTTAGGCCTTCGAGCATCTCGACTTCGTCCACGGTAATTATGGCCGGGGCCCTAATTAGGGGATGGGTGAGGTACGCCTCGGTAGTGCAGTACTCTGTTGTGGCCTTGGCAGTCACCGGGGACATGAAGAACCCACCGGCTGCGACGACCACCGGCTGGACCGGTCGGCTCGCCCCCGCATACCCAAGCAACTTCTCCGGTTCTGTGATTAAGCACCGTGCAGTGTCGTCCAGTTGGCGGATCTTTTTGTAGGCCAGCCGCTCGAGGTCTCGACGAAGAGCGGCTGGGTCGCCAGCCCGCACCGTCTCAACGCTCGGTCGGCCGCTGCCGATCTCGACCGCAACCAAGACGTCGCCGCTGTCGATCACTACGTCGGACGTCTTATGTCCCGGGTAGGCGAACCGGAGGTCCTCTTCGGTGTAGTAAGCGCTCTCGGTGCCCAAGACCACAGGTGCGAGGGCCAGTAGGTCGTCCTCCACCATGGCTTCAACCATGCTCCCCCAGGCCTGCGTCCACGCCTGTCGAGCCTGATCACCTTCAGTTTCCCGCAGGTGATCATGGACCAGCCAGTAAAGACCGAGCGTGATCTTCTCGAGCAGAAAGGCGATATCGATAACCGCCAAGCCGCCCGGAGAGCCGTCGGCGCCCGGATAGTGAAGCACTGGCGTCTCCACGAAGGCCATGAGATCCCACCTTGACCGAGGGGGCGCCGATCGCAGTCGTTGGGTCATGTCGTCAGGCGTGCGAGCAACGTAACCGAGGAAGGACGCCTTCTTATCCTCCGCTATATCCGAGCCGAAGGTGTCGGCCAGGCGACCCGGCGTTCCGGGGGCCCAGTTCACTCGGTGCAAGTAGAGGGCGAGACCGAGGGCCAAAAAGTCCTCGATCTCAAGCCCAGTGATGCTCTCCAAGAGTGCGGCGGGCTGCCGACCGCCGAGCTTGTCGGCTCCGACCGCACCGTACTGACGCCACATCCGGAGGGTCCGATCCAGGAGGCTCACGACGTCATCACTGTTGTACAGGGTCTGGTTGCACACCATGTCGCTGGCGATATGCTCAGGAACTCCGCCTATGGTGGGTCCCCCGGGCGACGTTCCTCCCCAACTGAGACCTGCCGCGACGGCATGGCTCAGCATTAGGGCAGAGACGTCACTGCGGCTGGGACCGATTCCGGCACCGAGGAACCGGCCATCATCGATGAAGGCGCGAGTAAGAGCCACCAGAACTGGTTGCCGAGCTAGCAGTTGGTGGGGTGGCACAGTCATGAGTGCGGCCCGCAGCCGGGCCCGAGACTGGGGGCTGATCGAGGACTCGAGAGCCGCGGTCAAGTCGGCAACGAGTTCGGGGCGTGTCATCACGACCCCGAGCCCGCAGAGCTGATGGATCGTCTCGTCCCGGCCCACTCCACCGATGAGCTGACGACCGAAAAGCTCAAACGCGGCCTCGGCCGTCGCTCCTAGCCCAATCAGGTCGGGTGCGTACTCCCGGAGGGTGAGGTAGACGCCCCAGTAATCCCGGGGCGAGGGCTGGGTATGCGCAGGAACGGCGATAGATCCAGGTTGCAGCACCATCGGCATGCCGATCAGGGCCGCCGACGTGCTACCGAAGTAGATCTGGTTGGCCTGTGGGAGGAAGAGGCTGGGTTCAATCCCAGCGTCCGAGTTACCGGCGAGCCTGCTGACTAGCCAGTCGAGGGGGGTCCCTGGAGTGGGCTCGTCGTGGTGATCGGGCACCCTCCCATTGTGGCGTGCTTTCGGGATCGCGGCACCGTCCTGCTCTCCAGCCGATCGTCAAGTCGCCGGTTCTAGACGCCTCGCTCGGTGGCCCTTCATGCCCGTCATGAGACTGCACGAAGAGGGTTGTCGTGTTGCAAGTGCGAGAGTGCATCACACGGTGGCGGCGAGCCAGGCCGTGCCCCAGCAGATCGCCCCCAGCATGACGAACAGCGTTGCGTCCCGGTAGATCGTCAAAAGCGTTGCCACCGTGTTGGCACCTATACCCACCTGCCGCGAGTAACCAGCAGCGAGTTTCGGGAGGACCGGAGGCTGGTAGGTCGTGGCCATGACCGCGGCATCGATCGAGCCGAATTCCTTGCGCGCCACGATCACGGACGCCGCGCCGAGCAGACCGAGCGTCGTCAAGAGCAACCCGAGAGCCCAAATGCCTAACGGAACGTCGCTCTTGGCTGCGAACACGGTCGATCTACCGGCGAACGACACCGCAGCCAGGCCGAGACAGGTCGTAAACAAGAACTGCGACCGGCTTCGGATCTGTTCGGTCTGGTCGCGCTGCGCGTCAAGCTGCCGCCGCCCTTCGTCGACGAGAACTTGGCAGTCGTCGGTTCCCCACCCGCTGATATCGCCCGGCGAGCCGGGGTGCACGTCGAAGACGGGAACCTTCGCGCCAGGCCACAGCCCGCGAAGGTGCGTCAGGTACATCCGCAGCTCGCTGCGGCGTACCTGGTCGTCGCAAGCCTCCGTGCGCATCCTCTCGCTCCTAGCGTCCCTGTCGCTGGTGTGTCCTCGAAACCGAGCTCAGGGTGTCCCGCTGCTTAACCATGAGGCGATGGCATCAGCAACCGAGTTTCCGATCGGCTCGGGCAGAAACAACCATTGCCCGGCCGGGTTGATGTCGACGACGTAGCAACCGTCATCACAGAGCAACCAGTCCTGGCTTGAGTACCCGAGATGAAGGTGCTCGACGAGCGCCATGGCCCCCTCGGCGACCTCGTGAGGCGCCTCGGCCGGAACGAACGCGGAGTGCGCCTCGGCCGCTGACCTCCAATCCAGCGGCCAAACGCCACCTTCCAGCGACGCTGTCCACAGGCGCTCTCGGACAGTAACAACCCGCAGATGGCGGCGGGCTTCGAGCTTGCGCTGAGCAAGGAATGGCGCCCCGCCCAGGGCTGCAAGCTCGGGAGAATCGCGGTGCAGCGCCGTCGAGTAAATTACGAGTGCCTCGTCACGGTCGTAGAAGTGACCGGGCCCAAGCGGCTTGATGACGAACTCCTCCGGAAGGGCTGCCGTCAGTTCGGTCAGGTCGTTCGTGACGATCGTCTCGGGCGTGGCGATCCCGAGTTGCGTTGCGGCCATGGACTGGACGAGCTTGTTCTCGGCGGTGACCAGTGCGTCCAGCCCGGTGAGCCACTGCACCCCGCAGGTCCGGGTTATCGAGACGAGGAGAGAGAGCCACGCTGCCTTCACGACCGCTTCGTGCGACTCAAGCACAACACCTCGTTGCCAGTCCGGTGGCGCGAGCCGGCGCAACCAGCCCCGCGCTGGCACTGCAGCCGAGAGCCGTTGCCCGGCGAGCCGAAAGCAGCCGGGCCGCAGGACGAACTCCTCCTGCGACAAGGTTGCGGCGTCGAAGACGGCCAAGTTGGACTTGTCCAGCCGGTCGACTACAGCACGGAGATGTTCGTCGCTCGGGCTGCCGATCACGACCGCTGACGCCAGCTGCACCACTCACCCGATCAAGGCGAAGTCCAGCAGCCACTCGACTGACCGGTCGCCATCAACAGTCTCGACCTGCTCGGTCACAACGGTCTCGCCGGGTCGAAGCGTAGGGCGGTGTGGGACGACCGTGCTCAGCGAACGGTACAGAGTCGCCTCGGTGATGCCGGGCTCGATCACGTCCTGTTCACCAGCCAACGCCGGCGTCTCGAACAAGGTCAAAGGACCGGTCGTTGTCGATCGTTTCGGTCTGTTTGGTTTCGACGGTCTCGTTCGAGCTGGCACCCGAGCGAGCACACACCGCCAGCAGTCGGTACAACGACATCAGCGGCTGGGCCGTGGGGGGATCGTGACGAGCTATCACCACCACATCCCCATCGTGACGGGCAGAAGCAGCGAGTGCACGTCGTTGTCGATCGTTTCGACCGCAGCCGTTTCCGTCGTCTCGCCCCCGCCCGCGCCCTGCCAAGCCGGCTGGGCCACGCGCGAGTACAAGGAGTCCGGCTCTTGCGGGGTCTGCTCATCGGTCACAGACCGAGGCTACCAACACGCGCTCAAGCGCGGCGGGCTCGGGGAGTCCAGGACCACGAACCACGGGCCCATCGCCTACGGCACCACCCAGTCTCTTCTCGGGGCGGCTCGCTTGGTAGCTGGTGCCGGCTCGGCCACCAAGTCAACCCGGTCGTGGAAGGGCACGACCGTTGGACCGGCGATATCATCACCTGCCGAGGGCCAACCCCAGATTATTCGCGTCTTTGTGCGGAACGTGTCGAGGACCCTACGGCCAGGACCCTGCCTACTGCCTATGCAGGCGCGGCTGGCTCAGCAGGGAACCGTACTGCGACACTGATCCCGCCTTCTGGGGTGGCGCTCACCTCCAGCATGGCTTCGTGGAGCTCGGCGACGGCGGCCACGATCAACAGCCCGAGGCCGGGCCCCTTGCCGCCCGCCCCCCCATTGTGTGCTGGCGAGCGCACCGTGGTGCCCGGACCTTGGACGGGCCGGCGGCCCGCTGGGAAGCTGGGACGACCACGACAGTCATTAGACCATCCTCGAGCCTGTCCGGGCCAGGTATACTGAACGATATGGACACTCTAACAACTGGTCAAGCTGCTCGTATGCTTGGCACGAGCATCCCTCGTGTGAAGCGAGCGCTGGACAGTTCTGGGCTACTTGTGGTCAAGAGCGACCGTGGTAGGACCCTCATTCCCGCCACCACGTACCAGCAGTTGGCACGGCGGCTCGGGGCCGTCCCGCGGGTGCCAGGGCTAAGTAGGGAAGAGGTCCTCGTCCTCGCCGTCATGAACCGTCGACCCCTCGGCCTGGGCTCAGCACGGGCTGCCGCCGAGGCTGGCGGGATCTCCCCAACTTCGGCAAGCCGGGCGCTTGCGCACCTGCGTGATTTGGGCTGCGTGGCCCACGATGTCGAGAAGCTGGTGGAGGGCAAAGTAGTGGCGCGGCCAATCTGGCGTATCAGGCGCTCCGAAGCATTATGGCAGCAGGTCGCACCAGTCATCCGGCAAGTGGTGCCACCAGAGGCTAAGGCAAAGCAGGGGAAGCTGCCGCCGCGGGTACCCAGCCGGCTTGCTCACCTCTTCTGGAACGCCGACCTCAGCAAGGTGCAGCTGCCCCGCGACGCTCGGTACGTGGCGGGGCGCATCCTCACGGCCAACGACACTCAGGCGTTGGCCTGGATGGCCCGTTCGCTCCCGCCCAAGGCCATCGTGGAAGCCTCCCAGACCAGAGGGATGGACAAGCACAAGCAGGCCTTGGCTCGGAACCTGGCGAGATCGCTGTGAGCCTCTCGGCGTCGATGCGTAAGGTACTCCCGAGCGGTACACAGGCAGCCTGGCAAGAACTGGTCGAGCTCAGGCCTCCACCTGCCTACCTCGCGGGCGGCACGGCTATCGCCGCCCACTTGCGCCACCGTGTCAGCAGGGACCTCGACTTCTTCTTGAGCGAGCCCGTCGACATGGACAGCCTCTACGACCGTCTCCAAGCGACGGGCCATTTCGTGGCCTCCCACCTAGCCCCAGGCACGATCAACGGCGTGCTCGGTGCGGCGAAGGTGCAGTTCCTCCTGGCCGACACTCAGCACAATACCGAGCAGCTGACAAATGTTGACGGGATCCCGATAGCCGGGCTTGGCGACCTGTTGGCCACGAAACTCAAGGTTGTTATGGACAGGGGCGAACTTCGTGACTATTTCGACATAATGACCATCGAGAAGCGCACTCCCCTAACAGCTGAAGAGGGCCTCGGGATCTTCTTGGATCGTTACCGGCCAAAGGCTCCCGACGAGGCGGTAATCGCCATCGTGCGAGCCCTCGGGTCATTGGGCGACGTCCAAGATGATCCCGCCCTTCCCGTGAGACGCTCCACGATCGAGAAGTACTGGGCCAAACGGCAAAAGGGCCTCGTCACCCACCTCGAACGCGGAAGTTTCTCCTAATCCCGAGCGGTCGGCGATAGGTCAGAAACCGAACAAGAACAGGCCGATGGTCCCGGCCCAAATTTGCTGACGTCGCCCCTTAAGGGTCGATGTAATCAGCAGGCAAGCCTGAGACTTCCGGCATTTCACGCTGAGGAACGAGCCTCACCGCCCGCTCAGATGCGGCGACGGCCTGGTCAGGGTCCCCCACGTTCGACGTTCGCAAAGATGTCGGTCCCACAGAACTGCTCAACGGCCCACTCAACGACTAAACCGGCTCCGGGAGATTCGCAACGTCACAAATGCGAAGACCCGATCCCAATCTGCCTACGTCAGTTCGGCTCAGCCCCTTGAGAGTCGTAGCCTCCGAGGAACGGTAGGCGCAGAGCGGCCTTATAGCGACTATCCCGCCGGTACCGCTCCTCACATCAGCAACAGCCACGTCGTGCTAAGCGCTCGGCTAGGGGGCGAATAATGAACCCTTCAGGGCATGGGCGCGACGCCGCGTTCGCCAGGTACTCCGTGACCAATCCCCCGAGGCGCGAGAGTTTTTCTTCGCTCCCGTGCGGGTTTACGGCGTACTCCCATCGAATCGCGCGAACTCGAACGCCTCAGGCGCCTCCTTTCCCGCGAACGCCGCCGTAAGCTTATCAGCTATATCCTCTAGAGACGCGACGGCCAAATCCTCCTCGTCGAACCGTACAGCCGCTCGTAGCGGTTCACCGCCCTGACCTGTACACGAGTGGGGAACATCGGGCTTCTCCATCCAGATCTCTATGATGACGGCTTGGCGACATAGTCGAGGACCTGGGCAAATGCCCGGGTTTCCTCGGGATGGAAACTAAAAGGACCGTTCAAGATACCGTGGCGATAACGCGCCTTGAATCGCTCGGGCTCGTGCCGCACCTCCTCCACATCTGTTTAAAGATGCGAAGGGGGTCGCGGTAACGGGATTTCTTGGCTCAGAGACAAATATGTCTCTGAGCTGGGACGATGCCTAGCGCCTGTGGTGACGTTCGCTCCCGTGGCCCCCGCCGCAGCGACAAGGCGGGCGGGGTGGCGGTCGAAGCGGTAGCTGATCGCCGCAGCCGCCAGGCGGGCGGCTCGGCCCAGCCCCGGATCGGCGATGGCGACAACAGCCTCGTCCGCAGCGTTGCGGAAGGTGGCCAGGTCGCTACGCCGCTGCCATAGCTCAGCTGCCGCGCCGGCCAGGCCCGCGAGAGGGCCTGTGTGATTGAACGTGTCGAGGGCCCGGCGGGAGCTTCCAAATAGGAGCCAGGCCAAACCGAGGGCCTCGGTCGAAGAGGCGCCGTGGATGATCTGGTCGGCCCGGGCGGCGGCCATTCCATCCCAGCCGGCCAGGTACCACAACGCCACCTCCTCTATGCCGGCCACCCCGCCCGTGGCTGCGGCAGCTTGGCGGACGGAGGTGACCGACACAGCAGCGGCGGCGCCAGGGATGATCCCCAACCCGGCGATATAGGCCGGTACCGAGCCGCCAATATCGGAGTAGATGAGCTCCGCGGCCGCTTCGTACACCTTGTCGATGAACCCCACCAGGCCGGGCACCTCGATCAGCTGAAGCTCGCTGACTGGAGGGTGCGAACCCCAGTACTTGTTGATCGTGGCCGCGTTCAACGTCGCCGACTCGGTGATGATCACGGCATGATGTTCGTGGTCGGGTCCGGGCTGGGACGGCCGGTCCAGCTGGGCGAGGCTGACCGCCGCTGCCAGTGCGAACGACTGGGCGTGATCGGGGTGAGCCTCCATGGCGTTCACCGCCGCGTTCCAGGCGCCGACGAGGTAGTCGGGGTCGACTCTGCGCACCGACTTGGAAATGTCGTCGAGCAGGGCTTTGGGGCTGATGGTGGCCCGCACCTTGATCTCTATGGCGCCGGCTCGGGGCATGTCGGCCGGTAGTGGGGACAGGGCCAGGACGTCGGCACCCTGTTGGGTCGCCCCGGCGACCGGTTTGGTGGACAGCTTCTGGAACGGGACGATCTCACCGAAGCGGTCGGCGTAGAGCGCTGCGGCCAGGAACTCCCCGAAGTCACCCGTGCGGGCGGTGCCCTTGGGGGCCAAGCGGTCAGCGATTCTGGCGTTGGGGTGCGCGAAAGGTGCCTGAGGAGGCACGTGCGCGGCGGCCAGGCCCATCGCCAAGCCGTCGACGATGCCGGGCGTTTCGACCGCCAGGTGCCACACCTGGACCCGCAGGTTTCCGTCGCAGGTCCCGAACGAGCCCTTCGGTCGGATATACACGCCGCCGCCAACCGTGGTCATGTGATGCCCATCGTCATCCTTGCCGTCAGCGGCATCTCGTTCGTTGCCCAGTTACTAGACAACCGAGAACCTAATTGGCCCATGTCTCCCCGGCCGGGAGCACGGCGATCCGAGACCGGACACTGAGCTTCCATGTACACCACTGGCGCTTCGACTACGGGCTGCTCGGCGACGCAGTACCGGTTGATCGCTGTTCGCTCAAGCCGGAGAAGGGCGGCCAGCGAGCGGGCACCGTCACCCGTCGGAGGTCACCGGTGGGCGGAGTAGGGCAGCCGCTACGGCTACAGTACCGCAGCGTACGGCAGCAGCTACGCCCGCTCGGCCGCCTAGGCGCGAACGACCAGCGTGCGGCTGGGGTGGCGCGACCTGGGCGGCGTACCGCTGCGTAGGGCAGTTTTGATCAGGAGTCCACAAATTCTGCCCTTAATCACGCCGGACGGTGATCGAGTCGAGCGCGAAACCGCACGTCAACGGGTTGCCCCTACGCAGAGGGGCGCGAGAAGACCGTGTAGCGGGTCGGGTGGAGGTGACCGGATTCGAACCGGCGACTTCTACGATGCGAACGTAGCGATGGCACCCTCTGACGTGCGGATTTGCGAGAAGCACCAGCTCAGCGAGATGCAGTTCGGGCACCGAAGGGCACTGAGACACCCTGACGGGCAGCAAATGAGTCACGTTGAGTCACGCCAGAGGGCTGGGCCAGACAGAAACAGTCGCGTGCTATCATGATGGCATGTCTAAGAAGGTGACTACCGTGCGTATGCCCCAGGACCTGGCCGACACGGTCGACGCGGTAGCCCGCGGTCGCGGCGTTAGCGTCAATACCGTTGTCCTCGACGCCCTCGCAGCAGAGATCGAGCGGGTCAGAAAAGACAAGGAGTTCATGGCTCGCCTACGCGATATGACCGAACGGGACAAGGAGATCCTCGACCGTCTCGCCCAATGAGGTACCTGAACCTGGCGGAGGCTCTTGTGATCGCGGAGGCCGTGACCGGGATCGAAGCGGTTGTGTTGGCCAAGTCCGCTGGAGTCGGTTTGTTGGACTCCGCGCTTCATGCGCCTCAGGCCGGCTTCGGTGGCTATGACCTCTACCCGGGCTTCATCGACAAGGCCGCGGTGTTGGCCGTCAGGGTCTCTCGCAACCACCCACTGCCCGATGGGAACAAACGGCTGGCCTGGGGGTGCCTGACCATGTTCTGCGCCCTGAACGGCCACGAACTTCACGTACCTGTCGACGAAGCCGTCAACCAGATGCTGGCTGTGGCCGCCGGCGAGATCGACGAGGAAGCACTGGCCGTCTGGCTTTCGGGAAAGCTCGGCTAACAAGTAGATGGGAACCCGGCACGCCGAACGCTCCGCCGCTGGCGCGGAGCGCGCCTGCTCGTAGGGCTGCCGGTCTGCCCTGTCCGTGGCGAGCGGGCCCGACTAACCCGAAATCGTCCACCTAACTAAACGCGCGCATTATGGGCGTCTGGAGATAGAGCGGGCGTAGGTGAAAAACCACGCTCTGCCGAATTGGTGCGGAGGGGAGCCACTCAACTCAGGCTTGCGGACCGAGAGGCGGATCCGCAGATATGCGCCGCCTTTAGCGGCCTAAGCGAGTAACGGGGGTCCCGGAACGAAGCGCCTTCGGTATCTCGGCCACATCATCAACGACCGAGAGGAGACGCTCAATATCTTCGCTTCTTGCGTCCGAGGAGACATCAATCTCGTAGACGACGCCGGTCGAAGACCACGTGCTGGAGTTGAACCCGCCGTGTGCGCGCACCCGCACGCCGTCGATACCGATCCCCATCTGCCCAGCCTCTCGATACACGTCGTTGAGGAGACACCCGGCCGCAGCCAAGTGGTAGAGGTGACCTCCCGTGAAGTCTGCTTCGACGAGCACGCCGGCTGGCGTCCACCGATGTGGCATGACAACTCCATCGGACGCCTCGGGTCGAAGACTTCCCGTCGAGACCACGACCTCGTAATCGTCATCTCCTGCCACAGGTACATAGTGCCCGATCTGGGACGTGCCGCGCCTGGGCTCGACCGTACCGTACCAGGCACATATCGATACTCCCTGACGGTTCTCGCGTCAAGTCCGGCCTCTTCGCTGGAACCACGGCAGCACCGAACGTACGCTCGTAACTCCGCGAGAGGCTTCCATGAAAGTGCGGCCACAACCACGGTCAGCGATCACCGGCCGAGCAACGGGCGTAGAGGGCCGGCGGGAGTCAAGGCAGGGGAGTGGTACCCGACCTCACGGGTGCGAGCCGGCGACAGGAGGGTGGCTCGCCGGGCGACAATGGTGTCGCCCACGGCATCAAAGAGTCACGTTGAGTCACGAGCCCTGTATACCCCCCTGGGGTATGGACTCGTGATCCAGTCAAAAACGCCCTCTGACCAGGGCGTTCTTGTGGAGGTGACCGGATTCGAACCGGCGACTTCTACGATGCGAACGTAGCGCTCTACCGGGCTGAGCTACACCCCCGTACTGGACCAGCCTAGTGCCCACCCCGTGGACGGGCCATCTGTGTGCCCGTGGTCCGGAGTGAGCTGCTGCTGTTCAGCGGCTCCTCTGACCACCGCGGGCGAGAGAGTCCACGGTGATGGCAAGTAGCAGCACTACCGCCACGAC
>JBKQUU010000052.1:0-9695 GCA_052325485.1 Acidimicrobiales bacterium
AGGTGACGCTGTAGGAACCGTAGGCACCGGGGAGAGCCGGAATGACGGCGGTGGCGCCGATCCCAGGGGCGGCCGTCGGGATGACGGCGGTGGCGCTGAGTGACCACTTGCAGTAGGTGGTAACGACGGCTTTGTAGGTGCCAGTCTGGTTCACGGTCCACGTGCGGGTAGCCGAGGGCGCCGTTAGTGACCAGGTGGCGACGTTGTCGTTGTTGTAAGTGTTCCAGACGTCAACGACAAAGATGGCGTTCGGGGGGCAACTGTAAGTAATGCTCAGGCGCCAGTGCCCAGCCGACGCTGGAACGGTGAAGGGCGGCAGGGTAGTACTGCTTGTCCCGGACACGGACAAGAGCACCGTAGGCTGCGGGCTAGCGACAGCAGGCGCTGCGATTAGACTTAGAGTTAGGGCACTTCCGGCCAGGATGGTGACGAGCTTCTTCATGTGTTCCTCCCTGCCTTCGGGCATAGCTGAGTTGGTCGGAGATCGCCAGAGGCGAAGGTCCCACTGCGGTCGAGACTGTTTGGTTGGCGCCAGGCCGGCTGAGCCAGCTGGACCGGTGAACGCTGACGTTAGGCGGAGCTTGTGCGCTCGGCTGGCATGTGCCCTGGGCAGCGGGCAGGAGTATACTCACCGCGGTCAACCATCGAAAGAGAGGCCTGTCATGGGCATCATCCGCAAGGCGAGGGTTGTCGTCCCCCTGGTCGTTGGCCTGTCTGTCTTGGGCGCAGCAAGCCCAGCGTTGGCAGTGTCCAACAGGTCGTCTACCGGGCACTACTACAAGCCCGGCGAGTTCTGCCCGAAGGCCGACCTCGGTAAAACGATTACCGACCCCTACGGAAAGATGAAGTGCATTATCGAAAGCGGGAGGCCGCACTGGCACAAGGTGGGCGACTAGAGGGGGGAACCAACATGAAGAAAGTCGTGATCGCCATGGCGGTCGTCTGTGTGACCGTAGCCAGCTTTGCACCATCAGCCGGGGCCAGCAATGTGGCCAAGAGCAGTTGTATGAAGGCCCTATCTGAATACAGCACCGCCATCGGCATAAGTGCAAAGTTTGACACCTTGGCCACTGACTATGAGGGTGAAATACTCCCGGCGTACAAAGCGGGTGCTTCCGGCAACACTGCCGCAGTGAACGCTATATCAGCCAACCTCAACAAGTGGAACGTCCAGGTCAATGCCCTTGCTGCTCAGCTGAATGCCCTAGTGCCGAAGGTTCGTACCAACGTGCTGACCTGCGAAGTTCTGCTGGCTAGCTGAACCGACGGGGCGGGGCCGAAGTTGGCGACCGCCTGCACTAAAAATCGTCAGGCAGCATCAGAAGTCGCTTTCCGTTTCGGGGTCCCTCAGACCCGTGGGGTTGCGGGCGTCAGTGGAACTGGCACCAGTGCGAGCCTCACCGCCACCGGTGCCGGCCAGTTCGGCTTCTCCTCGCAACCCGAGCCGGCGGCGGGTTCCTTGCATGTCAGACCCCGGCAGCTCGACGGGCCGGTCCAGGCAGGTTCACAGGGGGCTGTCCGGCTTGACCAGGCCGGCCCCGGCTCGCCGGCGGGCAGGTCCACGGGCCGCACAGGGAGTTGCCCTGGTGGAGGCTATGTGGACTATCGGTAGTTAGAGTCCAAAAGGATCATGAACAGCCCGGTGAGCACGCTCGTGAGGGCGAGCCAACGCTTCGGGTCGCCCGGAGCAGTCTCGCCGGTTCTAGCCAGCGCGGCGGGGGCACCTTGTGCGGCGGTCGTGGTCTGTACCATCGCGGCCTCCATTGGCATTGCTAGGAGATAAGGTCGGCTGCACCGAAGATACGCCAAGAAGCTCGATAGTTCCTGGTACCAAAACTGCCAGCCTGGCACCGCTGGGCCAAGACCGGCCCGCGCTCGGGCAGCCGCTGCCCAGGGCGAGCTTGCCGGGCGTGCACCCTCGCCGCCGCTGGCGAACGGGCGTACCGCTTTAGGGGAGTAGGGCGAGCACCCGGCGCAGGTCCTCGGCAGTAGCCGGCACCTGCAGTACCAACAACAAGTCAGGGTGCTCGACTGGGTGGAACTGGAACATCTCAAAGCAGAGCTCCCCGACAGCGGGATGGTCCACCTTGATCGTTGCCGCTGTGAAATGGCTGACCGAGTACTCAGCCCACCACTCGGCAAACTCGTGGCTGGCCTGGCTGAGCGCAACGACCGTTCCCGCTGATCTTTGGTCAGTCGGGTGCCGGCCGGAAATTGCCCGGAACTGGCTGAGCACCCGGCGGGCGGCGGGCTCCCAACGGGTCATGCGGGCACGGTTCTCTTGATCGGTGAACATCATCCAGAGGAGGTTCCGGCGCTCCTCGGGCATTAGCGCGGGGTCTAGGCGCACCTTTGCGTATGCCGTATTCCAGGTGAGGTAGTCGAAGTGCCGGTCGTAGACGGACGCGACATTGGGTAGGAGGTTGTCGACGAGCATCTGCAACCGGGGAAGGACAGTGGTTGCCTCGGTCGTGGGCTCTGGCGCGCTCAGGCCGGCAAGGCGCCTCAGGTGCAGGTGCTGGTCGGGCCCCAGGCGAAGCGCCCGGGCCAGAGCTTCGATGACCTGGTCGCTCGGGGAGACGTCGCGGCCCTGCTCGAGGTACGTGTACCACGTTGTGCTTATGCCTGCCAGATCGGCCACCTCTTCGCGACGCAAACCCTGGGCCCGGCGCCGACCAGAGAAGACGAGCCCTCGCAGGTTGACATCCTCGGGACGCAGGCACGCCCGTCGGGTGCGTAGGAACTCAGCTAGTTCACGCCTCCTGACGGCTTCAAGGGCCCCTCTGCTGTCGCTCATCCCGGCCGCTCCTCCCCATGGCTCGCAACCGCTACTCCGACCCTCCGCGGCCGGATCATAACGAACGACGACAGGGGATGTGCAGGGCCGAAGGCCCCGGAATCTCCCACTCGCCTAACTTCGCTGTGACGGAAGTGCCAGGCCATGGGGCTGTCGCCGCCAGATGATGCGCCTCGGCCTCAGCTGCCGAGCAGTTCTGCCACAGCGTTCGGCCTGGGTACCCACCACCGACCTCCGCCCGGCCTGCCGCCCGCCAGTTGAACTGTCACCACCCCCCAGGCCCGGTTCTGCAGGGGACGAGGCTGCCTGCCCGCGGGAACTGAGGAAGAACGCGGGCTAACGCCGGCGCCAGCGGGTTGGGTCATCACCACGGCGCGCAACCGTGCCATCGACCGGTTGCGCCGTGAATCGTCCCGTGGCAACCGCCACGCCCAGGCGATGTTGCTGCACGCCGGTGACGAGCCGCTCGAGGAGGGCCCCGTGACCGACGACCGTCTCCGGCCGATCTTCACCTGCTGCCACCCCTCGCTGGACCGGGCCGCGCAGGTGGCGCTCATGCTGCGCTACGTGTCACCGATTGACGTCGACCGACTGCGACGGTGATGAGCCAAGACGTATAGAGTCACTGCCGTGAGGGCCGAAGCCACGTTCGAGGTCGCCAGTTTCGTCCCCGCCGAAGTGGGCGGTGCCGAGCCTCGAGTCGCCACTGCGCTGCCCGTCAGTGTCGCGTCCATGGTCAAGGTCTTCCGTGGTCAGGCTGTTGGCCGCTCGACAACGATCTTCACCTCAGCTTTCAACCAGTCCACAGGGACCGGTACTTACGTGGCCCTGGAGTCCTTCGAGGGGTCACTGGACGGGCGCACCGGGACCTTCAACTTCGTCCATTCGGCGAGCACAGGCGGAAGTGACCGCACGAACGAGTTCTTTCTGATCGTCCCTGCGAGCGGGACCGGCGACCTGGCCGGCATCACCGGAAGCGGAGGGCTGTCAATCGATGCCGACGGTACTCACCGCATATGGTTCGACTACGACCTATTGCCGGCCGTATAGGCGCGGGTGCGGGTCTACTGCTCGGCCTTGGCGGCGCGGTAGCCCTGGAGGTGGGCGTGGGCCGCGGCAGGAACGACACGACCGCCGTATACGTCGGCATGAGCGACGTCTGTACCCAACCTCTGGCGGGCGAGGCGGCAGCGGCCGCTATTTGCTAGGCGAGGCTGCTGAGCGTGAGGTTGCCCAGAAATAGTCGCCGCGGGTTGTGCGGCTTGTTGCCTGCGGGCCACGGCTAGTGCTGGTCACCGCCCGTAGACAGATACATGGTTCTTGCTGTGGGGCCCGAACTGCTCGCCGCACCACCCTCCCCAACGCTCCTTCAGGCGAAGGCCTGCGAGGCGCGCCATGAGGTCGAGTTCCGACGGCCACGAATAGCGCAACACGACCGGGTAGAGGCGCACGTCGTCGGTGCGGAGCCTGAGGTGCACCTTGTCGAGGGTCTGCGCGACGCGGTCGTGACGCCACGTTTCTAGGACGACCTCGTCTATCCCCGTAGCCTCGGTGGCCAGGTACTGGTCCTGCCCTAGCCAGCGGCTGTCCGGAACGAACGCCTCGATAACAAAGCACCCGTCGTCGGCGAGGTGTGAGGCGACGTTGCAGAAGCAGCGCACCTGGTCGTCCTGGGACACGAGGTTGAAGATCGTGTTGAAAACGACAAAGACCAAGGAGTACTTGCCCGCGACGGGGACAGCAGCAAAGTCGCCCAAGGTCACCGAGAGCTGCTCGCCACCGTGTTTCGCGCGCAATTTGGCCACCATCTCCGGCGAGATCTCGACACCGTCGACCTGGACGCCCGTCGCCGCCAAAGCCAGCGCCACACGCCCAGTGCCAACGGCGAGTTCCAACGCCCGGCCTTCACCAGCG
This sequence comes from Acidimicrobiales bacterium, assembly GCA_052325485.1. Classification (GTDB taxonomy): domain Bacteria; phylum Actinomycetota; class Acidimicrobiia; order Acidimicrobiales; family Palsa-688; genus Fen-671. Next base: position 4,712 of record JBKQUU010000052.1, read on the forward strand.
AGGCGCCGGAGGAAGCGAGCCGTCGCATCTGTGTCGGCACGCCCGAGGTCGTCGTCATAGACCTCGGCATAGCGCTCACCAAAGGTCTCCGGCCCGAAACCTTTCACAGGTCCGGCACCTCGACAGACAGTCTTGCTGCCGACTGGTACGGGCTGGCACCAGCGGGCTTGCCTGCCATCGTCGCGAGCCTCCTCCAGGCCATGGCGCCGGCAACGCGTGCCAGCCGGCGCGGCCAGCCAGCAACCCCGACGGGCGCGGCTCGGCCGGCCATGCCTTGGCCGTCCATGGCCTCCAGCCGGCGACCGGTCGCCCGGTGCCGATGCCAGTGCTCGGCCTGCCATACCAGGTAGTTCGGGTTCACCTCGTACCCCCTCCCACTAGTAAGTGGTACATAGCCTCCATACCACTTACTCTAACCGGGTGATGTAATATGTGCAAGTGGAATTTGCCTCTTACGCTGAGGGCGCCGTCCGGCTCGTCAACGCCAGGTTCGAGTCCTTGGACGACGTCTTGGCGCACTTGGGAGACCGCCCCTGGCTAGTGCCTCGTGCCAAGCCGCCAGACCTGCCTGCGCTGCGCAGGCTCCAGGCCGAGCTGTCAGCGGTGGTCGATGCTTCAGCCGCCGGCGATGCTGAGCGCCTTGTCACGTTGGTGAACGAGGCCTTGGAGCGCTACCCGGTCACTGCCCGGCTGTCTGACCACGACGGCGAGCCGTGGCACCTCCACGTCGGCGATTCCCACAGGAGCGTCCCCGAGGTCTTGGGTGCTGAAGCCCTGTTCGGCCTCGCCGTCCTCGTGTCCCAGCTCGGCACGGACCGCCTGGGCCGGTGCGCCGCGCCAGGCTGCGACGGGGCCTTCGTCGACACCTCGGCCAACCGCTCTCGGCGCTACTGCTCCACTCGCTGTGCTACCCGGACCAACGTCGCTGCCCATCGCCAAAGGGGCAGGCAGACGCCTCGGGGTGAATAAGCAGTGCTTGGTGTGCGCTGGGACCTCCCTGGCGAGTTGCCGCTAGAACATCGAGGAGCGCTTGAGCTTCGGGCCGCTCCGGGGCGCCCTGGATGTAGCCCGACGCCTTTGCCAGCAGAGCGAGAGCCAGTGACCGGGAGCGGTCCCGACGGCGCTGGCAAGCAGCGTGGGCTGGCCGACGCGCATTCTGTCGCGCGTCCGCACCGCTTGAGCTGAGCGCATCACCGTCGTACTGGCACGCCAGCGGCCAAACGTGACCTGCGGCAGGGGAGCGCCATACGGAACATTTTGCACTCGCGCCGTCCCTGCCCCGGGGGTTCGGCCAAGAGCGCCCGGCACTAGGGGCTCGGGGCGGCTACCGGCAGCCCGCCGGTCCGCATCACAGGGGCGTTGACTGCTTGGACCGTGTGGCGCGCCGACTGCCGGTCCGCAGCACATCTTGCGTTGGACGAGAATAATGTATTACATTACAGGTGTGTGGACATCCACCGCTCGGCGCGCCGCCATGGGGTCACTGACGACGACACCCGTCACGCGGCCGACCATCCGCTTGTCGTGGTCGACCTCGAGCCGGAGGCCGACCCGCCCAAGCTGCTGTTGCTGGGCCCCGACCGAGCCGGGAATGTGCTCGAGGTGATCATCCTGCTGCTTGCCGACGACCGCTCCTTGGCGGTCCACGCCATGCCCGTGCGAAAGACCTACATAGCGCTGCTCCCAAGAGGGGAGGAACCGTGACCTCAGAGGCGCCTAAGACGTACACGACCAGGACCGGCAAGGTGCTGACCGATGCCGACATCGACGCGATCGCTACCGAGGTGGAGCGCGGCTACGACGTCGAAGTGCTGAAGGCGCGCCGGCGCGGGCGCCCGATGTTGGGTACCGCGCCCTCAGAGGTCGTCCCGGTCCGGCTCGACCCCGAGCTCAAGCTGGCCGTGGAAGCCCGGGCCGAGGCAGACCAGACCACGACGAGCGAGGTCATCCGGGAGGCTCTTCGGCGCTTCCTTGACGTGGCCTGAAAGTTCGCCTGGAGCCATGCCTATCGTCACGATATGGGTGGCTGGGCGGAGCGTATTGTGCGGACGAGATCCGTCGATCGGTCGTTTTTCGTTGTGGGAGAACGACTTTCTCGAACCACACAGATGAGGTCGTTCGGATTGACCGGGAAGCTCTTGCTAGCGGGGTTCCTGCTTGGGCCTTCGGGGCCTACCCAGCTCCCAGGGCTGCGGGGCGACCGCCCCCTCCTCGCCCCTTACGGCCCGAAGTGTACCCGGGGGTCGCGTCCCATGAAGGCGGCGAGGCGTTCCCAGTCGTCGGCGCCAGGAGGTGGCTGCACCTCCGCCCCGAAAGGGGCCCCTGGCTCGACCATGTCGCGGTATTGCGGCTTGATGACGGCCCGCGCACCCTCGAGTGCCGGAGGTGCGAGAGAGGGGTCCAACCTCTCGAGCTGCCCGGTGGCCCGGGCCAGGTCCCAGGCGTGGGTGGCCAGCTCGACTAGGTACATGTCGACCAGGGCGGCCCAGGTGTACTCCTCTCCCCATGGCATGGTCAACCTCGATGAACGCGCCGAACCGTTGCCCCATGCCTCTGCGGCTTCGTTGGCGGCGAGACGTAGCTGACCGGGAGCGTCGGAAAGCTCCACGTGAGGGGACCGGTCCCCCGGCGGGGGTGCCTGCTCCCGACCGAGAGCGGCTGCCCGGTGGCCCGCTTCGACGAGGTGGTCGGTCAGTCCGGCCACGTCGTACCTGGGACATGGCGTCGGGTGGCCGAGCTGCTCGGGCTCTATCGCCGAGACGACCACCGCAGCGTTCTCGTAGGAACCCAACAAAGTGCTCCGGCGATCAGCTTCGGCCATGCGGTACCTCCTCGCTCCCCAACGGTACCCACATCCCCCACCGCCGGCCCGTCAGAGCACAACGACGACGACGTCTGCACCACCAACGGGCGCCCGGTCCGGCGCTTCGGGCGACAAACCGCTGGCTGGCTTGGCAACTAGCACGCTGGCGACGTCGGCGCGCATTCTGTCCCTCGGGTTGCTGCCTCGCGCAGGCGCGAAATCGTCGGTATGGCCTCTGACTAGGCCCTTCGTCGAGGACCAGGGCTGAGCACCTGAGTGGTTGTTATGCGCACGTCCGGGCGCGTCGTGGCCACAGGCGGCCTGCATGACCGGGCCTTAACTTGCGTTTAAACCTTGGACCTAGGTTTTCGCGGCTTGCTCGAGCCTCAGCTCGGCGGCCTTGAAGGCTACCTGGCGCATCTGCTGGAGGGTATGCCGTAGCTGGCGGTCATTGGCGATCCATTCTTTGTAGAGCTCGGCTTCGGCTGGGTTGAGCCTTCGGGTGACGGTCTTGCCGTCGACCTTGGCCGTCCACTGGTAGTAAGGGCCGTGCAGCTGCGGTTGGTCAGCGTGGCATTTGCAGCCGGGTGTGCCGCAGCGGGTGTAGCGGCTCGTGACGCTCCCTGAGTGGACAAGGCCGATGTTGGCCAGTTGCCCGGCCAGTTCGCGGTAGCGCCGTTCGTACTCGTCCAGTCTGTCAGCCTGTTTGGTCCTTGCCATCCAAGATCCTCCCTTACTTTCACCAGTACCCACCACTCTACCCGACAGTAGTAGGACTGTCAGGTTATGAGCACTTCCTCGACTTTGGTGACGCGCGCCCAGCGCGCCGAGCAGCTAAAGGACTTCCGCAACGACTTCTACGACTGCCTGGGCGGGTGGGCCGACGCCCTGTTCGAGCTCACCGACGCCGTGCTGTGCGCAGCTGGCCCGGTCTGCTCGGTGCCGGCCCTGTCGCTCGGCCCCACGTTCCGGCGCAGCCACGGCAGCATCTACAAGGCGCTGTCGAAAGGCGAGGTCGACCAAGACCAGCTGCGAGAGCTGCTCGTGCGCTCCCGGCCCACCGGCTGGCCGCTCATCTTCGCGGTCGACGCCTCCACCTGGGAGCGCTCCGACGCGGAGACCTCACCCGAGCGAGGCTTTTACCATTCGGCCTCGAAGCACTCGGCTGGCCAACCGATCGTGGCCGGGTGGTCTTTCCAGTGGGTGTCCCAGCTCAACTTCGCGCCAGACTCCTGGACAGCACCGGTAGACGCCATGCGCGTACCGCCCAGCGCAGACGCCACGACCGCCACTGTCGCCCAGGTGCGGCGAGTGACCAAGATGCTGGGCGCCGACGGCGCGGTGGCGATGTTCGTCTTCGACGCCGGCTACGACCCTGCCGGCATCTCCTGGGGGCTGAAAGATGAGCGGGCCCAGGTGCTGGTGCGCGTCCGGGGGGACCGGGTGTTCTTCACCGACCCTCCCGAACACGCTGGCACAGCTGGTCGCCCACGTCGTCACGGCCACCGCTTCAAGCTCTCCGACGACAAGACTGCTCCTGGACCAGACGCCGAAGTGCGCCTCGAAGACCTCCGCTACGGCAAGGTCCGCGTCCGTGCCTGGCACAACCTGCACCCCCGCCTCCACTCCCGGGGCCGTTGGGCCGGCGACAGCCTCCCACCCATCGTGCGCGGCAGCGTCGTCCGCGTCGACGTCGAACGGCTACCAAAACCCAGCTCCAGGGCCAACAACAAAACTCTGTGGCTCTGGTGGTCGGGGCCCGGCCAGCCCGACCTGGAGCTGTGCCTGCACGCCTACCTGCACCGCTTCGACATCGAGCACACCTACCGCTTCGTGAAGAACACCTTGGGCTGGACCACCCCGTCGCTGCGCACGCCCGAGCAAGCCGACCGCTGGACCTGGCTCATCGTGGGCGCCTATACCCAACTGCGAATAGCGCGCGGCATCGTCGCCGACCTACGGTTGCCCTGGGAACGACCACGCGACCCCGAAAAGCTCACCCCGGCCCGGGTCCGGCGAGGGTTCCCTTCACTTCGCGTAGCCATTGGTACGCCCGCCAACCCACCGAAATCCCAAGAACCCGGCCCCGGGCGGCCCAAAGGCACCCGCCGACCGCCCCGCACCCGCTACCCGGTCATCAAAAAGACCGCCTAAACAACCCAATGAGGGTTTAATCGCAAG
>JBKQUU010000053.1:0-28014 GCA_052325485.1 Acidimicrobiales bacterium
CTCCGAGGCCCGGGCAAAAGCGGCCAAGAACGAGCCCTCTTCTCGTTGTCCCTCCGGCCGCACGCCACCGTGACGGCCGACGGCGGCGCTGAATACGGCACCGATGGCGGCCATAACCTCGCCCACCCCATCACCGCCGACCCCATCACCGCCCCCCTCCCCGCCCGACGCCGAGCCGTCCACGTCGGCCGAAACGAAGGTGGTCGTCCCCGCGGGCAGGGCAAAGGACCCGGCCATCAGCGTCGCGCCCAACGGCACTGGGCCCCGGACGGCCCGGGCGAGGTGAAGTTAGCCGGCCGTTCTCTAACCATGCACTGATGAGCATGCCAGAGCATCTGACCCGGGGTTATAGGGATCCCCGGGCCCCCGGGGGCGAGATCTAAGCCCGGGGTAGATGTTCTACGGCGTCGCCCCAGACGAACGACGAAAGCGGCGCAGTGCATCTTCAACAGTCGTCGACAGCCCCGCTCAGGGCGCGGGCCGGAGGTCGGCGGCGGCCCAGAACCCCGGAAGGGGCCGGGCCTGGTGCCCCCCCGCGGCGTACTCGACGAGCCGCCGCCGGTCAGCACCGTCCAGCATCCCCACCACGTCATGGACACCACTGGGACCGACGGTGCGCAGCGCCTGGTCCCCGGTACTACGTCGTGGCGGGAGGTGGGAGGACAACAACACGACGGGCTTGATCCCTCGGGCCCGCAGGACGCTCGCCCGTCCGAGGCACTTCCACAAGGTGTCGGTGCGGAGGAGGCCACCGCGGGTGGAGGTAAAAGCGCCCGTCACGTCGAAGTACCACTTGGCACCGCCAGCATCGCGAGCGACGACGTCGACCAGGATCCCGACGCCGGGGACGCGATGGTCCCGCTCGAGGATCTCGAACCCGGCGGCCGTAAGGATGTCGATGCCCAGCGCCTGGGCCGCCTTGCCCTCCTCGGTCGAGGGCGACTGGAGGTGTTCGTTCTCCTCGGCAACCCGCTGCGCGGCGATCTCGATGTAGGTGGGGTCGGTGTCGTAGCCGACGAAGCGCCGTCCCGTGCGTACCGCGGCCACGGCCGTCGTCCCCGAGCCCAGGAACGGGTCGAGGACCAGGTCGTCCCGGAACGTGTACAGCTCGATGAGCCTTTGCGGCAGTTCTACGGGGAACGGTGCCGGGTGCCCGACCCGGCGGGCCGACTCCGGCCGGATGTCCCACACGTCCAGGGTGGCGTCGAGGAACTCGTCGGTCGAGATCGATGGCCGGTACGGGCGGCCCTGGGCCCGGCGCCCTTCGATGTCCACGGCCCGGTCGAAACGCCCCTTGGAGGCGACGATCACCCGCTCGCTGATGTCGCGCAGGACGGGGTTGGTCGGCGACCGGTACGAGCCCCAAGCGCAGGACCCGGATGCCCCATCGGCCTTTTTCCAGATGATCTCTCCCCGCAGCAGCATGCCCAGGTCGTCGTCGAGGATGCGGACAAGGTCGGCCGACAGCGACCGGTAGGGCTTACGACCGAGGTTGGCGACATTGACCGCCATCCGGCCTCCCGGCTCAAGGGCCCGCAGGCATTCGGCGAACACGTCGCTCAAGAGCTTGAGGTACTCGGCGTAGGTGGCCGGGACCACGCCCTGTCCCAGGGCCTCCTCGTACTCCTTGCCGGCAAAGTACGGCGGTGAGGTGACCACCAGGGCCACGGATTTGTCTGGCAGGTCCAGGTCCCGCGAGTCACCGCAGACCAGGGGCTGTCGCAGCTCGAAGGGCTCGGCCAGTTCCTGGTCTGTCGAGATGGGCTTCGGGCTGAAGCGGGCGTAGAACGCCGAGGCATCGTGCCCCTCTCGTGCCCCCACCCCGAAGTTGCTGGTCGAGGTCGAGCGGCCCTGGCGCTTGTTCATTCAGGTACCGCGAGCGTTGACGAAAGCGCGGGCGGGCGGTCCAAGCGCCACTACAACCCCACCCTCCCGTCGATCCGCTCCCGCAATAGGTCGGCGTGGCCGATGTGGCGGGCGTACTCCTCGATCATGTGGACCAGTACCTCCCGCAGGGACACCTGGCCCTGATGACCGCCCCGGCCGACGTAGGGCTTGGCGAGGTCCAGGTCGGTGGCTTCATCGACGAAGTGCTCGGCGAAAGCAACCTCGTCCCTCCAGTTGTCCCAGGCCAGTGCCACCGAGGCTTGGTCGCCCACGGCGTCGCTGAAGGACCGGTCGTGCTCGTCGCCCGCGCTCGCCCGGTAGCGGGACGGGGCGTCCTCCCCGGCCATGACCTGCCGGAACCAGTACCGCTCGGCGTCGGAGAGGTGGCGCACCAGCCCGAGCAATGAGAGGTCGGAGGGCCCGACCGAACGGCGGGCCAGTTCCTCCGGGCCGAGGCCCGCGCACTTGAGCTCCAGCGTGAGCCGGTAGTCGTGCAGGTACCCCGCCAGCACAGTGCGCTCGTCGCCGTGGTGGACGAAAATGCCGCCGGTCCCCCGCGGGTCGGCATCGGGGCCAACGAACATGTCCTGCCACCCGAACCGGCGCTCGCCGTCTGGTCCGCCCCCGGGCCCGGGCTCGCCATGGGCCGGTTGTGACGTGGTAGCCATCTCGGCCAGTATGGCGGGCCCGCCGTCGCCCTCAGGCCAACGACGACCGTCCCTAGCGCACCGCTCCGATCTTCTGCGCCGCGCTGACCGGGGCGCGAAGACGCCAAAGACGGGTGCTCAGGCCCGAAGCGATGGCGGCGGTCGCCATGAGCACGACCATGCACCAGGCGATGGCCGGGCCCGGGTGGTGGGCGCCCTGGCCGGCGGCCGAGGGGTTCAATGACAGGTAGATGCTCCCGAACAGTGCGATGCCGGTGACCAGGGCGAGCTGTTGGACGGTGGCCACGACCCCGCTGGCGTCGGGGGCATCGCTGGGCGCCACGTGGGCCAGAGCGGTATTGAGCAGGGGCGTGAAGGCGGCACCCAGGCCGAGCCCGACAAGCCCGAAGAAAACCTCGAGCGAGGTGCCACCGTTGCCGCCCGAGCGCAGGTCCAGGGCCAGGGCGCCGTAACCCACGGCCGCCGTCAGCAGACCGGCGCTGGCTGTGAGCCGCTGGACGTTGGGAGCGAGGCGCCGGCTGCTCAGGCTGGCTGCCGCGAACACCACCGCCGCCGGGGAGAACAGCAGCCCGGCGCGCAACGGTGAGTCGCCCAAAGCGGTCTGCAGGTGCAACAACGTGGAGAACAGGTAGCCGCCATAAGTGGCCATGCCCAAGCCCAGGGACGTCAGGGCGACGGCGAAGCCCTTGGCGCTGAGGACCCGCCGGGGCACCATCGGGGTCCCGTCTCTCGCCTCGACGCCGCGTTCGACCCGGGCGAAGAGCCAAAGGGCGGGCAGGCTGGCGGCGAGGGCGACGAGGGTCCACGCCGGCCAGCCTTCCTGGTGCCCCATGACCACGGGGACCACGAAGAGCAGCACGGCCACGGCCAGTGCCGCCATCCCGCCCAGGTCAAGTCGCCGACGGCCCGAGGGCACGTCCCGGGGCAGGAGCCGCAGACCGGCGATGAGCAGGACGGCTCCGATGGGCACGTTGAGCATGAACACCGGGCGCCAACTGGTGGAGAACAGGTCGGCGGACACCACCGCGCCACCGACGACCTGGCCCACGATGGCCCCGGTGGCGATAACGGCGGCGTAACGGCCGATGGCCTTGGCCCGGCTGGCGCCACTGAAGGTCATCTGGATGAGGCTCAGTACCTGCGGCATCATGAGGGCGGCGCCCGCCCCCTGCACGGCCCGCAGCCCGATGAGGGCGGCCGTGTCCGGGGCCAAGGCGCAACCGAGGGAGGCGAGGGTGAACCCGACCAGGCCGCCCAGGAAGGCGCGGCGATGGCCGAACATGGCCCCTAGCCGGGAACCGGTGACGATGAGCACGGCGTAGGCGATGGTGTAGCCGGTGATCACCAGTTGGAGCTCGGCCCCCGAGGCATGGAGCGTCCGGCGGATGGCGGGAGCGGCCACGTTTACGATCGTGGCGTCGAGGACGGCCATGAACACCGCTACCAGGAGGACGGCGAGGACCAGGCCGGCGGCCCGTCCCGCCGGCGCGGCCGGGGGCGATGGGGCCACCGGCGCCTCGGTGGCCACCGAGGCGACGACCTCCCTGTCAAGCTGCCCGCCGTCCTTGAGTTGGCCTTCGGGAGCCATCGGCTGGGTCATGTTCCCCCATCCTTACCGATGACTTTCGGTTTACCGACCGGGCGTAGCCCTGCTCACCGCCCCGGGCGCCGCCGGCCGGTGCACGGCGGCGGCCGGGTATGTTGCCTCAAGTGGAAAAGTCCCGAGGGGGCCGGGGTTGGAGGAGCTGGTCAGCTAGTGCCGCCCAGCCGGTCGAAATCAACGGCTACCACGTCATGAAGGGCCCCCGTCGGCTCGCCGGCGTCGATGAGCACTTCGCCCAGGGCGTCCTCGGGGGAGTCCGGGCCGGCCTGCACGTCCATGTTGCGCTCGTAACCAAGCTCGACCTCACGTCCCAGTAGCCAAACCCGCCGGATCCGCCACACAGGCACTCCGCGCAGGGCCAACCGGTCGGTGGGGCGCATCACCAGGTGCAAGTAGAGCCGGGAGCCGCGCCGCGTGACGGGCCCGTAAAACTGGACGCCTGGGCCGGGGGGCTCCACGCCGATCACGCTCTCTCCGTGCGAGGCGACCCACGCGCCCAGCTCCTTGAGCCGCGCGACTTGGATCTCGGGCAAACTGCCGTCTCCCTTCGGGCTTACGTTGAGCAACAGGTTGCCGCCCTGCGCCGTCACCTCGGCGAGGTACCTGGCGATCCGCCGTGCCGGCTTGTAATCGTTGTCGGCCGGCCTCCACGCCCAACCCTTGTTCATGGTGAGGCACATTTCCCACGGTCCCGCCGGGGGCTCGGTCGGCAAAGCCTGCTCCGGGGTCACGTAGTCGCCCTGCCCGGGGAGCCGGTCGTTGACAATGGCCTCCGGTTGCAGAGACCTGACGAGCGCTCGGAGCCCCGGCGCGTCCCATTCCTCCGCCGTGCGTTCCCAGTCCCCGTCGAACCACACCAGGTCTATGGGCCCATAGTTCGTCAACAGCTCCGTGAGCTGGCCCCTCAGGTACTCCAAGTACAGTGCCCAATCTTGGCCCGGGGGCCGGCGATAGGCGCCCCGGGGATAGGGCTTGTCCGCTTCCTCGAACGGGGGGTAGTTAGGGTGGGCCCAGTCCGGCAGTGAGTAATAGAGCCCGACGCGCAGGCCCTCGGCCCGCACCGCCTCGACGAACTCCCGCACTATGTCACGCCGGTAAGGGGAACGTTCGATGGAAAACGTCGAGAACTTCGAGTGGAACATGGAGAACCCGGCGTGGTGCCTGGTGGTCAGGACGACATAGCGAGCGCCGCAGGAACGGGCCAGACGGGCCAGGCCGGCAGGGTCCCAGCGGACGGGGTCGAAGGTGGTCGCGCTGGACTGGTACTGCGCGATGCTCACTTCGTCCTCGACGGGGGCCGAGCCGGGCAGGATGGACTTACCCACCAGTGGCCATGAAATCTCGATGCCCTGCTGGCTGGCGTGGTCCCAGTGGACGAAAAGGCCCAGGCCGGCGCCGGCGAACCATTTCGGCACGCTCACTTTTATTTTCTCCTCCCCGGGGGCAATTATCCCAGAGACCGGTGGACGGTGACGTCGCCGAAGGAGCTGCGGGCCCGTACTTCGACGGCGTCCTCTCCGGCGCCCGGGCGCGGCGCTGCTTCGAGGTCGTTGTGCACGTTGCCGAAGCTCGTGTTGAGCTCCAGCCAGGCGGCGACGCCGTCGCGCACCCCGACCTCGACCTTGCCACAGGCGGTCTGGGCCAGGACGGCACCACTTTCCACCTCGCCGATGTAGACGTCGCCATTGGCCGTCTTGGCCGCCACGGTGGCGTGGGCGTGGTCGACAGAAATCTTGCCGTTGGCCGCGTTCACGCGGAGGTCGCCGGTGACCTCACCGACCCAGGTGTCGCCGTTGGAGTTCTTTATGACGCCGTTCCCCTCGATGCTGCTGAGGTGCACGGCGCCCGAACCCGTCGTGACATCGGCGCCGTCCAGGGCTCGTCCCACGGTGATGTCACCGGCGCCGGTCTCCAGGGCGACCGGGCCCGCTTGGTCGAGTTGTACCTCTCCGACACCCATCTTGAAGCGGCATTCGCCCAGGCGGCCGGCGCCGCGCAGCACGGCTACACCGGCCTCGCCCCGGACGTGGGAGCCCGCCGGCAATGCGATCTCCACGTCGATCGACTCGCGGCCGCCCCGCAGGCTGTACTTCCGCCATCCCTTCGGTCCCCTTATCGACAGCCGGCCCCCGGCGTAGTCCACGCGGGTCTGCTCGGCGGCGGCCACGTCGGACTTGTTGGCGGCGTCGCTCGGGTGCACCTCGACGACGGTGTCGTGGCGGTCACTGGCGGTTATCCGGATATCCCCCACCCCGAGCTCCAGGGCGACGGAAATGGGTTGGGGGGTGTCGAAGGTAGGCATGGACGTCTCCTTTAGGGTCGGTTGGCGGTCTTTCAGATCGGTTGAGGCTGTTCGGCCGGCGGGTGCCGCCGGGGGACGGGTGAGCGGGCGTACCGGGCGCGGTCGGCTAGCGCGCCCAACCCGTGTAGTGCTGGGAGCCCACGGGAGCGCGTCGCGGCCCTCGGCGACCGGGCCCGTCCCGGTCCAGGGCGGCGGCGGCCGCTCGCACCAGCCAGGAGTTCACCGAGAGCCCTTCGCTGTCCGCGGCCTGCTCGACGCGGGCTTTGAGGTGGTCGGGCATGCGCAGGTTGACGCGCGCCATCGCCGCCTCGTCGCCGTCCCCGGTAGGTAGCGGCGGGGCCCCCGGGCGGCCACGGCCCGCTTTGTGGTCGTCGTAGGCGGGGTCGTCGAGGGGAAGGTCGGTGGGCGGAGGCGTCACCACGAACTCGGGGTCACGCCCCCGCAGGCGCAGCTCGACCGAGCCCGGGGCCAGCTCACGGGTGATCTCCTCTGTGGCCGCCACCAGTACGTCCTGCAAAGTGAGGCGGACGGCAGCGTCCAGGGGCGCGACCAGGCGTTCGGCCAGGGCGCGGGCCTCGTCACCGCCGGCCTCGGCGGCCACAGCCAGCTGCTGGTGGATGTTGTCGACGTACTGCCGTAGGTCCATGGCACCATTATGGCATCATTGCGGTGCCAATGTCAACCTTATCTGGCACCAGCTGGTACCAAGGGCGCTCAAGGGCTCGCTCAGGGGCCGAGGGCCTAGAGCGGGGAGCTCAGGCCACCGTGGCGACGTGGTAGCAGTTGATGAGGTCTCCCGGCAGGTGCACCGTCTCGACGGAGGCGAAACCGGCGTCCCTGATCATCTGGCGGGCGAGCTGTTCGCCCCACACGGTCCCGAGCCCCATGCCTCCGTAGGCCAGGGACACGGTCATGCAATGCATGACAGACCAGGTGTACTTGAACACACCGAGCGGGTCGGCGAGGTTGTCGGCCAAGGTGCTCGAGCCGGAGGTGTCCACGCAGAGGTAAACGCCCTGGGGCCGCAGCGATTTGGCGATCCCCCGCAGTACGAGGTCAGGACGGGCTTGGTCGTGGACGGCGTCGAAGGTCGTGATGAAGTCGAACTTTTCTGAGCCGTCTAGCGTGGCGGCGTCCTTTTTCTCGAACCTGAGGTTGGTAAAACCGTTCTTACGAGCTTGTGCCCTCGCCTCGTCCAGGTCAGCGTCCTTGTAGAAATCGATGCCGACGAACCTGCTCGCCGGGAACATTTGCGCCATGACGCTGATCTGCCGCCCGTTCGCGCACCCGACGTCCGCCACGTCGATGCCCACCTGGAGGCGTTCGACAACGTGCGGTACAAGAGGAAGGGCGCCGTCAAGGAGGGCGGCGTCCCTGAGCGGGCCCGGGGCACCGGGCTTCGGGGCCAGCCGGGAACCCCAAGCGGGCGCGAAGACGTCATAGGGCAGCCCGCCCCCGTTCCGGAAGCAGTCGATCACCTGGTCCTCCATCTGCGCCAGGAACCCCACATGCTGGGTCAACCCGGCTAACCCGGCGGCCCCTGGTCCGCCCACTACACGTTTGAGGGCGGCGGCGTGCTCGGGCGGCAGCACGAACGTCATGGTGGCGGGGTCGTGAGCGACGATACCCCCGGTGGCCATCGCCGCCAACCATTCTCGTACGTACCGTTCGTCGAGCTCGGCGGCCCGGGCGATCTCGGTCGAAGTGGACGGGGGGAGCGTCTCCATCACGTCGAAAAGCCCCGTCCGGTCGCCCACACTGATCATCAAGGCGAGCATGGCGCTGTTGACCACGCCCACGAGACGCTCGGCAAACTGGTCTGTTCCCCGCCCCCTTTGTTGGTCAGTCACGCGTAAGGCCCTTCTCCTCGGGCGACGATGGCCCGGTCGAGGTATGCGGAAATGTTGGCAGTCGGGCTCGCCGCGGTCAAGGGAAACTAGGTTAGGGCGGGGCGGACCGGCTGCGGGTTGGTCCCTCACACGAGGAAGGTGCGAACCGATGACCGAGGGCACTGGCGAACGCCTCCTGTACATGATCGGCAACGCCCACATCGACCCGGTGTGGCTGTGGCAGTGGCAGGAGGGCCTGCACGAGGTACGGGCCACTTTCCGCTCGGCCCTTGACCGCATGGACGAGTACGACGACTTCATCTTCACCTGTGACTCGGTCGCCTATCTCGAGTGGGCCGAAGACGTCGACCCCGAACTGTTCGGACGTATCGCCCGTCGCGTCGCCGAGGGCCGCTTCGTCGTCGTGGGCGGCTGGTGGGTCGAGCCGGACTGCAACCTGCCCCACGGAGAGTCGTTCGTGCGCCAGGCGCTCTACGCCCAGCGCTTTTTACACCACCGCTTCGGCGGCGTGGCAACGGTCGGCTGCAACGTCGACCCCTTCGGCCACGCCGCCACGCTGCCCCAGCTGCTCTCGAAAGCAGGGATGGACGCCTACATGTTCCTGCGCCCGGCGCCGAAAGAAAAAACCCTGCCCGCAGAAGTGTTCTGGTGGGCTTCGCCCGACGGCTCGCGGGTGCTCGCCTACCGGATCCCCTACAACTACGAGAGCAGCAGCGACGCCCTCGAAGTGTTCGTGGGACGGGCCCTGGACCGGGTGCCGGCCCACGAGCAGCAGGTGATGATCTTCTACGGCGTGGGCAACCACGGCGGCGGTCCCACCCGGGAAAACCTCGACAGTATCGGACGCCTCAATTCGGCTAGCAACGGCTTACGCCTGCAGCCGTCAGGCCCCCGCCGCTACTTCGACGCCATGGCCGCCCGCACCGACATCCCCACCTACGTAGGCGACCTTCAGCACCATGCCGTGGGCTGCTATTCGGCCCACTCGGGGGTGAAGCGCTGGAACCGGCGCGCCGAGCACTTGCTGCTCGCCGCCGAGCGCTGGTGCACCGTGGCGGCACGCCTCGACGGCCCCGCCTACCCCGCGGCCGAGCTGGCCCAGGCCTGGAAGCTCGTCTTGTTCAACCAGTTCCACGACATTTTGGCCGGGACGGCCATCGCCCCGGCCTACGAGGACGCCCGTGACCAGTACGGCTACGCCAGCGCCGTGGCCAGCCAGGCCCTCAACCTCGCCGTCCAGTCCGTCACCCGCCGCATCGCCGTCCCCGTCGAGGCGAGGACTGTGCCCTACGTGATGGTGAACCCGTTGCCCTGGCCGGTGAGCGCTGATGTCGAGTTCGAGCTGGAAGCCACGTCGACGGCCGAGGTCGTCGCCGTCGACGTGGAGAGCGGGGCCCCGGTCCCGGTCCAGCGGGTGCGGTCGCTGGCCACCCTGGGCGGGCGTCATCGCCGGCTCGTGCTCGCCGTCGAGCTCCCCGCCCTCGGTTATCGCCTCTACCGCTTCCGTCCCGAGGCCCCGCCGGGCCCCGCCGAGGTGGCCCCCCGTGACGAGGCGGGCGAGATGGTGCTCGAAAACGCCCATCTCCGGGTGGAAGTCGACCCGGTTACCGGCTGGTTGGCATCGTTTTTCGACAAGGACGGCGGTGCCGAGCTCGTCCCCCGGCCGGCGCAGGGCCACGCCGTGGTGCTCGATGACCGTTCGGACACCTGGAGCCACGACCTGGTCGCCTACGACCAGGAGATCGGCCGCTTCGCCTGCACGGCGGTGCGCCGCACCGAACAAGGGCCGGTGCGCAGCGTGATCGAGGTGGAGAGCGCTTTTGGCGGCTCGCGCCTCGTCGAACAGCTGGTGCTCGGCGCCCGCGCCCGCCATCTCGAGGTGCGGGCCGTCCTCGACTGGCGGGAACAACAGCGGGTGCTCAAGCTTCGTTTCCCGAGCGCCCTGGCCCAGGCCACGGCCACGTTCTCGGTGCCCTACGGCCGCCTCGAGCGACCGAACGAGGGGAGCGAGGAGGTCGGCCACGCCTGGGTAGACGTCTCGGGAGCACTGCCCGGGGGGGCGCCGGCGGGCTGGGCCCTGCTCAACGACGGCAAGTACGGCTACGACGTGCGGGGGGCGGAGATCGGCATGACGGCGGCCCGCAGCCCCGTGTACTGCTGGCACCACCCGCACCAGCTCGCTAGCGATGTGCGCTACGAGTACCTAGACCAGGGCCGCCAGGAGTTCACTTACGCCCTCCTGCCCCACGGCGGCGACCCCACGGCGGCGGGCGTCGTCCGCCTGGCCGAGGAGCTCAACGAGCGGCCCCTGGCCTTCCCCGAGCATTTTCATCCCGGCCCCCTACCACCCGCCCAAAGTTTCGTGGACGATGGCGGAGGGGCGGTCGTCCTGAGCGTCCTCAAGCAAGCCGAGGACGGCGACGCATGGGTCGTGCGGGCCTATGAGACCACCGGCCGGGCCAGCTCCGTCCGCCTGGAGCTCCCGCTCTTCGGCCGCACCATCGAGTCGGGCTTTGCCCCCGGTGAAATAAAGACCTTCCTGGTCCCTCACGCCGGTGGGCCGGTCGAGGACGTCTCGCTGCTCGAATGGCCGGTGGAGGGCGATAGGGCCGACCGGTCGGCGCCGCCGTGGGGGCGAGCGACAGGCGGTTAGGGGACGATAACCACCTTTATGCGGCCGACCTGGGGATTTGCGTACAGCGAGTAAGCTTTCTGGGCCTCGTTTACCGGTACGACATGAGAAATATAGCGGGCGAAATCCGCTCGGTGGCGCAATAAGTACTCAGCGCCTGCCGTGAGCACTTTCGGCCACCCCCCAATGGTGCAGCCCGATGCCAGCGTCACGTCCTTAAGGTAGAGCTGGCCATATGGGACGGTGTAGTTGGCCTCGCCCGGTTCCCCGAAACCGAATATGTAGCCATGGTCATCAACGCTGTTAATGGCGTCCCTGACCGTGCCCTGCTGGTGCCCGACGGCTTCTACGACGACTTGGGGACGGTCCTCGGGCCTCAGTACTTTCAGCCATTCGGCACTGGGCATATGATAAAAGTCGTCCGCACCGAAGGCCTTGGCTGTTCCCGAGCGCTCGATGGGGTCAATAGCGCTCAGGTGAGCGATGCCACGACGCTTCAAGACGTGACAGAAGGCCAAACCGATCGGGCCGGTCCCGAGCACGGCGGCCCGCAGCCCTGTCGTGTCCGGGAACTTCGCGGCGGCCCGCAGCACGGTGCCCAGGGGTTGGATGGTCACGGCGTCCACGTCCGGTAACTCCTCGGGCACGGGGACCAGCATCGACGCCGAGGCGACCATGAGCTCCGCCAGCCCACCATGGGGGCCCAGGGTGCCCACCACCCGTTGGCCTGGTCCCAGCTCAGGGCTGGCGCTCTCGACTACTTCGCCGACGACCTCGTGTACAGGAGCCGTGCCGTACTCTCCGTCGTAACGAGGCCCCCCGGCCCCGTTGAGCCTCGGCATATCACTGCCGCACAGGCCGGCGGCGCGCAAGCGTAGGCGGACCTGGCCGTCAACGAGCGGCAAAGTCTCATTGGGTGCCGCCGTACGCTCGACAATCCCGGGCCGCGACACGCGGTACGCCCACAAGTGCTTCTCCGCTCACCAGTACGAACAGTGGATATCCCGTCTCGGGGGCCACGGCCGACGAGACGCCATATGGTACACGGGCCGCACAGTACGCTGTGACGTGGACCGGCACCCCGAGCCCATGGCTCCGGGATCTGGCCCCGGAGGCCCCGAGCCCCAGAGAGCTCGTTTGTCGGCGCGCCGGCCGTGGAGCTTGCTCAAGCCCCGGTCGGGGCGGCCGGCGGTCCCCCTTTCTTACGCCGCCTTCGTGCTGGTCGGTTTGGCCGCCGGTGTCACCGGCGTACTGCTGCCGGCCCAGATGCGCGACTACGGCGTGGACAGGGCCACGATCGGGGTCACGTTCTTCACCGTCTCCTGCGGATGGGTGCTGGCGGGCCTGGGCACGGGCATCCTGATCTACCGCCTCGGCGTGCGGGTCGCCTTGGCCGGCGCCGCCGGCGCCTTCGTGCTGGCCGCCCTGTACCTGGCCACGCGTCCCCCGTTCGTGGCGTTCGTGCTGGTGCAGGTGGTCACCGGGTTCGCCGCCGGGGTGCTGGAGTCGGCGCTCAACGTCTACCTGGCGGCGCGGCCCGACGCCACCGCGATGCTCAACCGCTTGCACGCGTTCTGGGGCGTCGGCGCTCTGCTCGGTCCGGTGCTGGCCGCCTGGGTCGTCAGCCGCGCCTCCTGGACAGAGGTGTGGCTGGTCTTGGCCATCGCCTATGTCCCGCTGGTCGCCGGCTTCCTGGCTGTCTTCCCGGGGCCGCAGCCAGTGGGCCCGGCCGGGCCAGCCGAGCCAGCCGGGCCAGCCGAGCCAGCCGAGAAAGCCCGGACAACCGGGCCAGCCCGGCCCGCCGGGCCAGCCCGGCCCGCCGGACAAGACCGGCCCGCCGGACAAGACCGGCCCGCAGGACAAGCCCGGCCCGCCGGGCGGGACCTGGTGGCTGCCGCGCTGCGTGACCGGGGCGTGCTGCTAGGGGCGGCGATGCTGGCCGTCTACGTCGGCCTCGAGTCCGGGGTGGGCAATTGGGGCTTCAGTTACTTGGTCCAGGCGCGCTCGCTGTCGGACCAGGTCGCCGGGTACTCCATCAGCGGGTACTGGCTGGGGCTGACCCTGGGCCGGTTCCTGATCAACCCCGCCGCGGCACGGGTCGGAGCGTCGGCGACGGGCATGGTGTACACCTGCCTGGCCGGTGTCACCGCCGCCGCCGTCCTGGCCTGGCTGTCGCCGGCGGCGGCGCTGGCCAGCGTGGCCCTGATGGTGCTCGGCTTCTTCCTCGGGCCGGTCTTCCCGACCACGATGGCGGTCACCCCACAGCTGACCCAGGCCCGGCTGGTGCCCAGCGCCATCGGCTTGATGAACGCGGCGTCCGTGGCTGGTGGCTCGGCGTTCGCGTGGCTGGCGGGCGCCATCGCCCAGGGCACGGGGATGTGGGCCCTCCTGCCCTTCACCCTGGTCCTGGCCGCCCTCCAGATGGCGGTATGGCGTCCTATTGTCGCCCGCGTCCGCTGAGGTGCGGCCGTCCATGGGCCCTCAGGGCCCCTCCCCGGGGTTGAACTTGATCACCGTCTTCACCTGGTCACCGTCGCCGTTGAAGGCAGAGCGCCAGTCTTCCAAAGCGACGAAAGGGCCCAGCAGCCCGGCCAGCCATTTCGGGTCGGCCCGGCGCAGCGCCTGGTGCCCCGCTTCGAAATGGCGCCGGTTCGAGTTCACGATCCCGGTCACGGTCTTGTTGCCCTCGACCAGGTCACTGGTCAGCGCCTCCCGTCCCAGCACGGGGACGGAGCGGTCTTCGCCTTCGCCTATAAGGCAGATCGTGCCCACCGGTGCGGTCCGGCGGACCGCCTCGCTGAGCAGGGCGCCGCTACACTCCAGCACGGCGTCAAATTCGCCTGGGAGAGTGGCCGGGGTGGTGTGGTAGGTGGCCCCCAGTCCTCGCACCAGGTCGGGCTTGGGGCCGTGGTCCCACTGGTCCATTACGTGCACGTCGTAGCCGCGTCCGGTCCCCAACATGGCCGCCAGCAGCCCGATCGGCCCGGCGCCGAGCACCAGGGCCCGGCCCGGCCGGCGCCGGGCGAGCAGGTCCAACCTCTCCCACGCCTTGGCCACGATGCTGGTCGGTTCCAGGAGCAGCCCGGCCAAGCCCAGCCCCGGGTCGATGCGTACGGCCTCGTGGGGCGGCAGCCGGAACCGTTCGGCCCCGAAGCCGTCTTTGGCCATGATGCCGCGCTCGGTGAAACCGCCGTTCTCGCACAGGTCGGGCTCACCGCCGGCGCAGAAAGGGCAGGGGAGGGGGTCAGCGCTACGCACGATGCCCACCACCAGGTCGCCCTCATGGAACCCGGAGCCGGGGGGAGCCTCCAGCGCCCGGCCCAGGGACTCATGGCCGATGATGAGGCGGTCGCGCCCCGGCGGTAACTTCGGGACCGTTCGCACCAATCTGCGGTCGGTGCCACAAACGCCGAGCGCCACCGCTTCGAGGAGGATGGCCCCTTCGGCCGGGGAGGGCTCGGCGACGTCCTCCAGGCGCAGACGGTCGTCGCCCTTATCGCGCAGAGTTAGCGCCCGCACCGCACCTCTTCCCGGGGCGGGCCGCTACGCCCGGTCGGCACCGGTGGACCATAGAGTGTGCTCGACCTTCACCGGCGGCGCCACCATGGAGGTAAACGGTACTGGGCCCGAAAGGAGCGCCATGAGCGAACTGATCGAGCTCCGCTCGGCCAGCGGCGAGCTCCGCGTCAGGCTCGAGCCGGAGAGCGGTTCGCTGGTGGGACTGGCCAGCGCCGCTCTCAGCTGGGAGGCGCTCGGCGCCGGGCGGGGCGCCCGGCCCTTCGAGCTGTTGCTCCCTCGGCCAGACAACCGCGCCAACCGGACGCGCGCCGCCCGCCAACCCCGCCCCGAGCTCACCGAAGGGGGAGACGGCACCGCGGTAGAGCTGCGCTGGCCCCAGGTGGTCTCCGAGGGGGGCGGGGCACATGAGATCGCGCTGACGGCCGGCTACGCCCTCGACGGCGACGCCCTCGTTTGCCGCCTGGAGGTGGAGAACCGCTCGGCGCTCGTTGTCGAGAACGTGACCTTCCCTTGCCTCACGGACGTGCAGGCGCTCCCCTCCGGCGACCAGCTCGACTTGTTCACCTACGCCTATGCCAGCGCCCAGCGGGGCCACCTGCGGCCAAGTTTCACCAACGTCCCCGGCTATTTCGGTGTCGACCGGCCGACGTTGCTCCCGTCGCCTTACGCCAGCACCGTCCCCGGCGCCCCGTTCGTACTGCTCGAGGGGGCCGGCGGCGGGCTCTACGTAGGCATAGACGCACCCCAGCCCGAACTGCTCACCTGGGTGGCCGAGCTCGAGCCCGGCTACAGCGGTTCGATGGGCGCGTGGGTGCCCCCCGGGGCGACCATCGGCCCGAAGGACGTCCGGGTCGAGGTCTCGACGGTCCACCTGCCGTTCGTCATGCCCGGGGAGCACCGGGCCCTGCCGCCGGTGAGGGTGCAGTTCTATGCCGGGGACTGGCAGGCCGGGGCGGCCATTTACCGGGCCCGCCGGCGGACGTGGATGGGGCCCTCGGCCCCGCCGGGCTGGGCGGCCGGACCACACTCCTGGCAGCAGGTCCAGATGAACTCGCCCGAAGGGGAGCGGCGCTACCGCTTCGCTGAGCTTCCCGAGATCGCCCGGGAGTGCGCCGAGCGGGGCGTAAAGGCCATCCAGGTCGTCGGATGGAACGACGGGGGCCAGGACCAGAACAACCCGAGCCACGATCCCGACCCCTTGCTCGGCGGCGCCGAGGAACTGCGCCAGGCCATCGCCGAATGCCAGCGATCGGGAGTGAAGATCGTCCTTTTTGCCAAGTTCGTCTGGTCGGACCGCGCCACCGAACGCTTCCGTTCCCGGCTTTCGCCCTTGGCCGTACGGGACCCGTACGGCGACTATTACATGAACCCCGGCGCCCGCTACCAGACCTTCACCCAACTGCTGGACATCAACACCAAGCGCCTGGTCCCGATGTGCTTCGCCACCGAAGGTTGGACCGAGGTGTGCCGTCAGGAGTTCCAAAAGGTCCTGGCTTCGGGCGCCGACGGGATGCTCAATGACGAATGCTTCCACCACGTCCCGGCATTGGCCTGCTTCGATACCGCCCACGGGCACCGGTACGGCCAACCTGTCTACGCCCACGATGTCGATTTCGTCCGCGGGCTCAAAGAACTGTCCGGCCCGGTGCGCGACGACTTCCTCTACGCCGGCGAAGCGTGCACGGACTGGCAGCTGTCGGAGTACCACCTCTCGTACCATCGCAGCGAGTCGGCCGAGCACGTGCCCCTCATGCGCTTCCTTCGCCCCGACGCCCTGCTCATGACGGCCGTGACCGGTTTCGACGACCGCAATATGGTCAACCAGTGCCTGCTTTACCGCTACATAATCAGCTATGAGCCGTACAACTTCAAAGGCCGGCTGACCGACATGCCCCTGACCGTCGCCTACGGCCAGCGGATGGACGCCATGCGGGCCGAGCTGCGCCACTGGCTTTGGGACGGTGAGTTCCAGGGGACCATCGGGGCGCGGGTGGCGGACCGGTCTTCGGGCCAGGCGCATGGGCCTTTCTCCGTCTTCAAGAGCGCCACAGACGGCTCCCTGGCCGCCGTCGTGGCCAACTACTCGGCCGACGAGCGGGCCGTCGACGTGGTCATCGATGGGCGCCCGGGAGCGCGCTACCGCCTTGTGGACCACGACGACTGGCTCGACGCCACCGAAGGGGTGCGGCTACCGGCCCGCTCCGCCGCCGTCGTGGTCTAGGCCGCTCACCACTCCTCGTGACGCCACCCGAGCAGCCGTTCTGCCTTGGCGCAGTTGAAGAAACCGTCCGTGGGGCCTAGTGCGCCCCTGACGGGCACGCCCGGGTAGTGCTCGGCGGCGAGGTCGCCGGTAGCCCCGGGGCCTACATGGTCAGGAGCGACGATGAGGAACGCCTCGTGGCCGGCGTAACCGGGGCCGTGGCGCCCGGCGCCCACCGCCCCTATCGCCAGTAAGCAGGCGCCGGCGGCGCTCGCCGTGCTCACATAGCCCCAGAGGTCCTTGACGCCCGTCCCCGGCCGCTCCCTCCTCGCCTCGACGGCGCGACCGCGGTCCTCGACGCACAGGTGGAACCGCAGGCTGGCGATGGGGAGCCCATCGTAGCGGCGGGCGATGGAGGCGGCTTGCTGCTCGCAGATCCATTTGGACAGGCTGTACGCGTCCTCGGTATAGCTCGGGTGGACCTCGTCTACGGGGAAATAGTCGAAGCGGGGTGCACGGCTGTACGCCCCTCCGATGGCGTTGACGCTGGACGCCTGGCAGATGCGCCCGATGCCGAGACCGGCGGCGGCGTGGAGAGCGTTGTAACTGGCCATGACGTTGTTGTGGTGCACCGCCCACGCCGGAGCGTGCCCAGGACCGGCGAAGGCGGCCAGGTGGACCAGGGCATCGCAGCCCTCCAAGGCGGCCAGGACCGAGCCATAGTCGGTCAGGTCGGCCGCCCGCCAGTTCGTACGCTCGTCGCCGGCACTGTCGGTGGGCACCCTGCGGTCGATGGCGACCACGGAATGTCCCCGTCGGACGAGCAGTGCCACCGCTCGGGAGCCGAGCCGGCCGGCGGCGCCCGTTACGGCGACGCGCACGGCCCGGTCTGGCACCGCCCGCCCTCTGTTCGCCAGCCCGACCGGCCCTTAGTCACCAGTCGCCCACCGAACCGTCCTCGAGCCTGGTCACGGGCAGATAGGCCCGTTCGTAGGGGAACTCGGCGGCCAGGTCCTCGTCGATGTCGACGCCCAGGCCGGGGGCGTCCCCCGGCTGCAGGTACCCTTCGGCCACGGACCAGTGGTGCGGGAACAGCCGGTGCGTGGCCGGCGAATGCTCCCCGTGCTCCTGGATGGCGGCGTTGTAGGTGGCGATGCCGAAGTGGGCGGCGGCGGCCATGGTCACCGGTGAGAGGTCGCCCGCTCCGTGGCAGCCGATCTTCACGTGGTGCGGTGCGGCGTAGTCGGCGATCTTGCGCAGGTGCGTGATCCCACCGGCGTGCACGGCGGCGGTCCTTATGTAGTCGACCCAACCGTTGCGGATGAGCCGGTCGCAATCGAAAATGGTGTTGAAGACCTCGCCGACGGCCAGCGGCGTGGTCGTGTGGTGCCGCACGATCTGGTAGCCGTCCTGCCATTCCGCCGGGACGGCGTCCTCGAGCCAGAACAGTTGGAAGTCCTCCAGGCGCCGGCCGAGCCATCCCGCCTGCGAGGGGGTCAGCCGGTGGTGGGCGTCGTGCAGCAGCAGGGGCTGGGGGCCTACGGCGGCCCGCACGGCGGAGAACAATTTTGGTACCGAACGCAGGTACGCCGGCGAGGACCAGTCGTTCTCCACAAAGGGGAGCCCCGCTCCGTCACCGGCCCCGGGCGCCCGGGGGACGCCGTACATTTCTTCCAGCTCGGGGACCAGGCATTGGACACGCACGGCTCGGTACCCGGCCCGTAGCAGGGCATCGACCTGCTCGACCGCCTTGTCTATGGTGCGGGCCGAGGCATGGGAGTAAACCAGCAACCCGTCCCGGCACCGGCCCCCCAACAGGTTCCAGACCGGGGTGCCCAGCTCTTTTCCCTTGATGTCCCATAGCGCCATGTCCACGGCGGCGATGGCCGCCATGGTGACCGGGCCTCGGCGCCAATAAGCGCCCCGGTAGAGAAATTGCCAGGTATCTTCGATGTTCATGGCCTCTCGGCCGATCAACAGCGGCACCACGTGCTCCGAGAGGTACGACGCCACCGCCAGCTCGCGACCGTTGAGGGTGGCGTCGCCCACTCCATAGGTCCCGCCGTCGGTCTGGACCTTCAGCGTCACATAATTGCGGCCGGGACTGGCCACTATGACCCGGGCGTCGGCGATCTTCATTTCACCATCCTCATTTCACCGGTCTTCATTTCACCGGTCTTCATTTCAATGGTCTCCGTTCTCACGGGTCAAAGGGGCGCGCACGTACATGAGCCCCCCGTCAACGGAAAGCACACAGCCGGTGACGTAAGCGGGCTCGTCCGAAAGCAGGAAGCGGACCGGGCCTACCATTTCGCCCGGTTGGCCGACGCGGGCCGCACCGGTCACGACGACGACGTCGTTCACGCCCCCGCTCCCCGCCGCCAGGCGGCGAAGTCGGCTTCGATCTCCTCGCCCCAGACGGCCACGTCGATTTCGCCGCTGGTGTACCTCCCCTCGGCCAGGCGCAGCTTGCCGAACCGGTCGCGCACGAGCGTCTCTTCGGCCCGCTCGGCCACCTCGGTGGCGAGGTGCGGCGGGATGGCGATGACACCGGTGGGCGTGCCCAGGACCACATCGCCCGGTAGCACCGTGGTGCGGCCGATGCGGACCGGGATATTGATGCCGGCCAGGGTGACGTCGGCGATGGGGGTCGGGTCCATGCCCCGGAAATAGAAGTTGACGTCAGCGAGCTCGACCAGGCCCTGGTAGTCGCGGATCCCTCCGTCTATGACCGCGCCGGCCCTCGTGCGTACCCTCACCGCCGTACCGAGGTTGTCACCGACGACGGTCCCGTCCTTTACCTTGCCGAAAATGTCGACCACCATCACGTCGCGCCGCTGGAGGCTCTCGATCACCCAGGAGTTCTGGCCGCCGCTCGTCGACCGCCCCTCGGCCACGCCCGTCTGCTGCACGACGGCGTGGTAATCGGGCCGGTAGGGCAGGAACTGTGCCGTCACGGCCCGGCCCACCGTGACCCGGCCCGGGTGCGTCTGGCGCCAGCCCCCCTCGAACTGGAAGAGGTAGCCCCGGTCGCGCAGCACGCTCCAGGCCTGTTCGGTGGTGGCCCGCAGGAGGCGGTCGAGCACCTCGTCAGGGACATGCGGGCGGCCGTCCGGGAAGCGCCCGAACGGGTTGAGGGGCGTGAGGGCCTCGAGCTGCTCGGGGGTGGGTTGGATGGGCATGCGGAGCGTCTCACTTTCCGGCGAGGGCGCACGTGGGGAGGTCGGCTCTGGCCGCCCCTTCAGGAGCGCCACGCGGCTTGGCAAAGGGCCCGGATATAGCCGAGGGCGTAGAGACGACCATAGGCCGAGTAGCCGGGGTGCTCGTTGGTGTCGCCGTCGACCGTCGGGACATGGTCGGCACGCAGGGAGGCGCAGCAAAGGTAAAAAGTCCCAGGGTTGCTCAGAGGGACGGCGCCAGCCGCCTCCACCACGGGCAGCCCGCCGACGGCGTGCTCCACCCCGGCCTGGGAGCACAGACGGCTGAGCCGCGACGGCTCGGGCGACCACAGTGCTTCGGCGATCTTGATCATGGCTTGACCATGCTGGGCCCCTCAGGCCTCTTCCTCGACGAGCGGGCCGAACGGGTTGGTGCTCGCCGCCGCTTCGGCGAAGTGGCAGGCGACGTCGTGGCCCTCGCCCACCGGGCGCAGGAGGGGCTCCTCGGTACGGCAGCGCTCTTGGGCCAGCGGGCAGCGCGTGTGGAACCGGCACCCGGGCGGCGGCGCCAACGAGCTCGGCACCTCCCCGGAGACCACGACGCGGTGCTGCTCGCGGCTGAGCCTCGGGTCGGCGATGGGCACGGCGGAGAACAGGGCTTGGGTGTAAGGGTGGAACGGCCGGGCGTAGAGCGAGTCGCGCTCGGCCAGCTCGACGATCTTGCCCAAGTACATGACCGCCACCCGGTCGCTCATCTGGCCTACGACGGCCAGGTCGTGGGCGATGAAAAGATAAGACAGGCCGAGGCGGGTCTGCAGGTCGGTCAGCAGGGAGAGGATCTGGGCCTGGACGGACACATCGAGGGCCGAGACGGGCTCGTCCAGCACGATCAGGCTGGGCTCCACCGCCAGCGACCGGGCGATCCCGATGCGCTGGCACTGGCCGCCGCTGAACTCGTGGGGGAAGCGCGAGACGGCGTCTGACGGGAGCCCGACCAGTTCGAGCAGCTCCTCCACCCGCCGGCGCCGCTGGGGGCGGGGCATCAGGTTGTGGACGGTGAGCGGCTCGCTTATGACCTGGCCCACGGTATGGCGGGGGTTGAGGGCGGCGACGGGGTCCTGGAACACGATCTGCATGCGCTGGCGCAGCTCCGTCAGCGCTTGATGGTCGAGCTGGGAGAGGTCGTGCCCCTCGAAACGGATGGTGCCGGCCGTCGGGCGGTCGAGATAGAGCACGGTGCGCCCGGTGGTGGACTTCCCGCACCCGCTTTCCCCCACGAGGCCCAAGGTCTCGTGGCGGTGGAGCGAGAAGCTCACCCCGTCGACGGCATGGACGATCTCGTGGGTGCGCACGACCGTGCCCGGGCCCCGGGTGTGGTAGTGGACCACGAGCTGGTCGACCTCGAGCAGCGGGGCCTCGCCGGCGCCGGGGCCGGCTACCTCGGCGACGGCTACCTCGGCGGCGGCTACCTCGGCGACGGCTACCTCGGCGGCGGCCGTGGCGTGGTTCACGACGCTATCGGCGTGGCGTCGCCGACCGGGTTCCAGCACGCGATCGAGTGCGAGGGGGAGATTTCCGAGAGCGGTGGCGTCTCGGCGCGGCACTGGTCGCTGGCCCGTTCACAGCGGGGGGCGAAGGGGCACCCGGCGCTGACCTTGGTCACCTGGGGGGGAAGGCCGGGGATGACCTCGAAAACCCGTGACCTGGTCACGGTGAGCCGGGGCACGCAACGGAGCAGGCCGACGGTGTACGGGTGGGTCGGGTGGTCGAAGAGGTCGAAGACCGTGGCCGTCTCCATCACCCGCCCGGCGTACATCACCACGACGCGGTCGCAGTGCCCGGCCACTATCCCGAGGTTGTGCGTTATCAGGATGGCGCCGAGGTTGGACCGCTCCACGAGGTCGTCGAAAAGCTCCAGGATCTGGGCCTGGATGGTCACGTCGAGGGCCGTCGTCGGCTCGTCGGCGATGAGCAACCGGGGCTGGCAGGCCATGGCCAGGGCGATGATCACCCTTTGGCGTTGCCCGCCGCTCAAGCGGTGCGGGTACTCGTGGATGCGCTTGGCCGGGTCGGGGATGCCCACCGACCGCAGCAGTTCGATGGCCCGTTCGCGGGCTTGCGGCTTGCTCATCCGGCCGTGCAAGGACAGCACCTCGAGGAAGTGCGATTCGATGGTGATCACCGGGTTGAGCGAGCTCAGGGGGTTCTGGGGGACCATGCCGATCTGGCCTCCGCGCACGTTGCGCATGGCCGAAGGGGATAGGCGCAGGAGGTCCCGGCCCTCGAAAATAACCTCGCCGCCGGTGATCTTGCCCGGCGAGGGCACCATCCGCATCACCGCCTGGGCGGACACGCTCTTGCCCGACCCGCTCTCACCGACCACGCCGACGCGTTCGCCCGCCCGGACCTGGAGGCTGAGCCCCTGTACGGCGTAGATGGTGCTGCGCTCCAATTTGAACGATACGTTGAGGTCGCGCACCTCGAGCAGGGCGGCCCTGGGAGCCGTCCCCACCGCCTGCCCCGGCCTCTCCCGGAGAGCCTCGGTCTGCTCGTAGGTCACCGGGCTACCTCGAGGTCGGGTCGAGAGCGTCGCGCAGGCCGTCTCCGAGGAAGCTGAAACTGAGGCAGGCCAAGCCGATGCAGGCGATGGGGACCAGTACCAGGAGCGGGTCGATGGGGAGGTACTGCACGCTGTCGTTGAGCATTTTCCCCCAGTCGGCCAGGGGGTCCTGGATACCGAGGCCGAGAAAGCTGAACCCGGCGGCGGTGAATATCACGTAGGGCACCTGCTGGACGAAAAAGACGATGATCGGGCCGACGGCATTGGGGAGGATGTGCACGATGGTGATGCGCCACGAGGGTACGCCCATGGCCCGGGCTGCTTGCACGAAGTCGCGGTCGCGCAGGGCCAGGTACTGCGCCCGGGCCAGGCGGCCGAAGCCGACCCACAGGGTCACGCCGATGAAAAAGGCGAGCTTCCAGACGTTGACACCGAACACGGTGATGAACAGCAGGGCGGCCAGGATGGTGGGGACCATCTGGAACAGCTCGAACAGCCGCAGCGTGACCCAGTCGAAGATGCCACCGAACCAGCCGGCGATAATGCCGATGGGCAGGCCGATGGCGACGCCGATGAGCGGTGCCCCGATGGCGACGGTCATGGACGTGCGGGCGCCCCAGATGGCCCTGGTCAGCGTGTCCCGGCCCAGCTGGTCGGTCCCCAGCAGGTGGTGGGCGGTGGCGCCGGCGAGCACGGAGGTCAGGTCGATGGCGGCGTCGCTGTAGGGGGCGATATAGGGGGCCAACAGCCCCACCAGCAGGACCGCCACCGCTATGACCCCGGCCACCAGGGCCAGGCGGTTGCGGCGGTAGCGGTACCAGGCGGCGTGCCAGAAGCTGGCGCTGGCCTGCCGGGTGGGGGCGACCGTTACCGGTACGGCGGTCATCGGGAAACGCCCTCGAGCCGCACCCGGGGGTCGACGAGCACGT
Source organism: Acidimicrobiales bacterium (assembly GCA_052325485.1). Classification (GTDB taxonomy): domain Bacteria; phylum Actinomycetota; class Acidimicrobiia; order Acidimicrobiales; family Palsa-688; genus Fen-671. The sequence goes on from JBKQUU010000053.1 coordinate 23,309, forward strand.
AGGCGATATCGGACAGGATGAAGCAGAGGCCCCAGAGGGCGGCCACGATCAGCACCAGGGCCATGATCAGGGGGTAGTCCCGGCGCAGGCTGGCGGTGGTGAAATAGCTGCCGAGCCCGGGCAGGGCGAAGGTGGCCTCGATGAAGATCGAGCCGGTCAAGATGTTGGGGATCCACGGCCCCATGATCGTGATCAAGGGGATGAGCGAGGTGCGCAATATGTACTTGTACAGGATGCGCCGCTCGGACAGGCCCCGCGCCCGGCCCATGCGCACGTAGTCGGCGTAGGTGACCTCGAGCGTGCTGGCCCGGGTGTAGCGCTCCATAAGGGCCATCGGGTAGAGCGAGAAGGCGACGACGGGCAGGACCACGTCCTTCCACGACCCCCAACCCCCGACGGGCAGCCACCCGAGCTTTATGGCGAAAACCTCGATCAGCAAGAACCCGATGACGTAATTAGGTAATGCCACGCCTATGGTCGAGACCACGGCGGTGATCAGCGAGTCGACCCAGGTGTTGTGCTTTATGGCGGCGATGCAACCGAGCAGGAGGCCCAGGGTGTAGGACAGGGCGATGGTCAGGCCGCCCACGATCAGTGTTATCGGCCACGCCGAGGCGATGAGGTGGTTCACCGTCATGGTCGGCTCCTCGAAAGGTATGCCGAGGTAGCCGTGCAGGAGCTGCCAGATCCACTTCAGGTACTGCTGCCAGATCGGGTCGGCCAGGCCGTACTTGACCATGATGTTGTGGATGGCGGCGGCGCTCATGTCCCCCTGGCTGAAAGAGAAGGGGCCACCGGGGACGGAATGCATCATGGCGAAAATGGCCAGGGTGGCCAGTAAGAGAGTAAAGAGCAGGGACAAGATCCGCTTGCCCAGGTAGGCGATCATCGCCCTGGCCTCAGCCGCCCGCCTACCAGGCGGGCCCGTCCGCAGCGAGTTGCCGGTCGGGCCCGGCCCCAAAGGGGCCAGGCCCGATCAAACGAAGCATCAGTTGTCACGGATGGGCACTGGGCCTGTTTACAGCAGTCCGCTCTCGCCTGCGCGGGGGTACTTGCCCACGTTGTCGGCCACCCACAGGCCCTCCTGGTAGGTGCTGAAGGGGAAGAAGCCTGGCCACTGGAGGCCGTTGTAGCCGAGGTAGTTCTTGGCCAGCGTCGGTCCCACGAGGAAAGGCCACTGGAGGTAGCCGCTCATGCCGTGCCAGACGAACACCCCCGGCGCCTGCGAGGTCAGCAAGACCTGGGCGTCGGTGTAGATCTCTTGGCGTTCGGACTTGTTGAAGGCAGCGGCGCCCTTGGCCAGCAGGTCGTCGTACTGGGCGTTGTCCCAGTCGTGGCGGCCGCCGCCCTTGTACACGCTCAGCATGTTGGAGGCGTCAAAGTAGTCCATCCCGTAAGAGGTAAAGCCCATCTCGATCTCGGTCTCGGGCTGGTTCTCCATTTTCTTGACGAACGTCGACGTGTCCAGCTCCTCGAGCAGAAGGGTGCTGTTCCCACCGAAAAGGACGGTGTTCCAGTTGGCCGCCAGAGCCTGTACGGCCAGCCCCACGGTGGTGGTGTCGATCTCGCTGGCGGTGGCCGGGTAACTGAACGTTACCGAGGGGAAGCCCTTGCCCTTGGGGTACCCGGCCTGCGCCAGTAGCGATGCGGCCAGGTCCGGGTCGTAGTTGGTGTACTTCACCAGCGGTGCGGTGACGGCGAAGGGGTAGCCGGGCATCAGGTACCCGTAGGCGGGGATGGCCAACGGGGCCAGCAGGGCGTCGATGATGGCGTCGCGGTTGACGGAGTGGGCGAAGGCCTGGCGCACCTTCAGGTTGTTGAACGGCGCCGCCTTGGTCTTGAAGAAGACGTAGTAGATGCGGAAGTCGGCCGGGTTGACATAGGGCGTCAACTTGTTGAGCCCCGGGGTCGCCTTGGCGATGGCCAGGTCGGACTTGGTGAGCCCGATCTGGGGGTTGTAGTCGACCACACCGGTCTCGAGCAGCGGCAGGTAGGACGCCCCAGCGTAGATCTTGCCGACCTGGTAGCCGATCTGCGGCTTGTACGGCCCCGTGTACTTCGTGTTCGGCACCAGCACGACATCGGAGGTCGGGTTGAACGTCTTCAGGCTGTAGGGGCCGCAGGAGATGCTGGTGGCCGGGTTGATGTTGTACAGCCCGTTGCCGTACTTGGCCAGGCCGGCGGCCGACAGCGGCATCGAGTAGAGCATGGCGTAGGGGATGTAGGCCACGGGGCCTTCGGTGGTGACGACAAAGGTGTACTTGTTGGAGCCCACACCTACGCCGATCGAGTTGACGGGGGCCTTCCCGGCCACCGCCTCGGTGTAGTTCTTGAGCACCCCCGACCAGTACCAGCTGAAGTCCCAGGCGTGCTTGGGGTCGGCCGAGTAGCGGAACGTCTCGACGTAGTCGTTGGCCGTCAGCTCGTTGCCGTCGCTCCACATGATCCCGGGCATGATGTAAAACTCCCACGTCGTGGGCGAGGTCTGGGCCCAGTGGGTGGCCGTGCCCGGCACGATCCCGTAGTTGGGGTCGATACGCACGAGCGAGATCTCGAAGTTGTCGGCCAGCGGGGCCCGGGAGTAGACGGTCTCGTAGAAGTCGAGGGCGGCGTAGGTCGCCCCGACGGAGTCGAAGTACCCGACCAGGAACTGGTCAGACGCGGGCGCTGCGCCGGCGGGGAGCGACCCCCCCATGGCCGCCTTGATGAGCGCTTCGCGGGCCGATGTGTCCCTGGTCAGGCCGCGGAGCATGCCCGCACGGCCGGCCATAAAGAGGCCTAAACCTCCCGCTCCACCCAGCATGAACTGCCGGCGATTGAGGTCCGGCAACATCCCGGCACGCCCACTCGCGTTCTCGTTCTGGTCCGACGGTACCACTTCAGCCATGTTTGGCCCCCCTTATGGTTGGTTTCTAGATTGTGTCACCTTCGGCTTCGGAGGACAATCAGGTCCTCTTCGTGCCGGCCTCATCAAGCAGATCCCAAGTAGCCCCGATGATGGTAGACGTATCGATGCCGAAATGGCGGTAGAGCTCGTCGAGCTCGCCGCACTGGCCGAAGTCGCTCACGCCCAGGCAAGTCATCGCCACCGGGCTTATGGTCCCGAGGAACGACAACGTGTGCGGGTGCCCGTCCACCACGGCCACCATCGGGGCCGCCCGCTCCGCAGGGAAGAGAGCCTCGAGCACCCCCGTGGGCCCGTCCGTTAGCCCCCGCCGGGCCTGTGCGGCCCGAAAGACCAGGTCGGCTGAGCTCAGACAGATGACGTCGCAGCCCACCCCGTCCTGGTCGAGCGCCACCGCCGCGGCCAGGACCTCGGGCATGACGGCGCCCACGCCCACCAGGCAGGCCATCGGCGTCCCCTTGCACTCCCGAAGACGGTAGCCGCCGGCGAGCACGGCCTGGCGGCGGTCCTCCCGCCCCTGCCGGCCTTCCGGCAAAGCCGACAGCGCCTGGTCGATGGGCCGGGAGCTCAGGCGGAAATAGGCCGAGCCACCTTCTTTCGAGCCGAGCCGGCCCAAGGCGTGCAGCATGGCCCACTCCAGGTCCTGGACGAAGGCCGGCTCCCAAGCCGTGCAGAGCGGTTGTTCGAGGCCGACCGAAGGCGTGATGACCGACTGGTGGGCCCCGCCCTCGGGAGCCAGGGTGATGCCTGACGGCGTGCCCACCAGGATGGACTGGCCCCCGGCGTAGATGCCGAACGACCAGGGTTCGAGAGCGCGGGTTATGAACGGGTCGTACAGCGTCCCGATGGGCAGCAATGGCTCACCGTCACGGGACCAGGTGAGGCCGAGCTCGGACAGGAGCCCGACCAGGTTGACCTCGGCGATGCCAAGCTCGATGTGCTGGCCCTTTTGCGACTGGCGCCAATGGACGAGGGTGGACCGGTCTTGTTCGAACCAATCACGGCTTTCGTCCATGTGCCACATGCCGACGCGGTTGAGCCAACCGCCGAGGTTGGTGGAAGACGCCACGTCCGGGCTGACCGTGACCACACGGGCGGCAACTTCAGGCGCCACCCGGGTGAGGTCGAGCAAGAACCGCCCTAGGGCCTGCTGGGTCGACTCCTCGCCCTGGTGGGCGACGCCGAACTCGGTGGGTGGCCGGGACGGGGCTTTGGGCGCCGCTTGATGCCGGGCCAGGCGTGCGGCGGCCGCCGCCGCGGCCATGGCCTCGGGGCTGCCCGGGGGGAGGTTGGCCCAGGGCGCGTCCGGGTCGGCGCCCAGATCTCGGCCGAGCTGGCGCCACTGCTCGACGCTGAGCAGCGCCGAGTGGTTCCCCGGATGACCCTCGGTGGGCAGGCGCCAGGCTTTGATGGTGTAGGCCAGGACCACCGACGGCCGGTCGGTCACCTGGTCTGCTGCCGCGAAGGCCTCCACCAGGTCGCCGAGATCGTGACCACCGAGGTTGCGCAGGCTGGCGGCGACGGCGTCGTCGTCGAGGTCGCCGAGCAACCGGTTGATGCCCGGGCGCTCCGGGCCTGTACCGGCCAGCCCGTCACGGAGCTGGTCGGCCGGCAGCCGCAAAAGGTACTGGTACTCCTCGTTGCTCATGGCGTCGATCCGGCGTTCGAGGAGCTCACCGCCGTCCCGGGCGTACAGTTCCCGGAGGCGGGCGCCGTACTTGAGCGTGATCGTGTTCCAGCCCGCGGCGGCGAACATGTCCCTGATGCGGGGGCCGGCAATGCCGGGGACCACCCGGTCGAG
>JBKQUU010000054.1:0-34148 GCA_052325485.1 Acidimicrobiales bacterium
GGGCACCGGTGTCTACCGTCGCCCCGTAGCCGTAGGTCCCGGTGGCGAAGGGTAGGGGGCCGGCCAGGGAGGGGAAGGCGGCCAGGCCGGCGGTGGTCAAGGCGCCCGTGGTGCCGTCCAGGGCGCCCCCGCTCGCCTCGGTGACCCCCAGGTTGGGGTCGGGGTACATGTAGCCGTCCACCTGTCTCACCCCGAAGGTCGACTCGTAGGTGTCGAGAGCGGTCAGGGCCCCAGCGGCGAAGTCGGTGGGCGAGTCGGCGATGACCACCCCGTCGAAGTAGCCCGTGGTCCCACTGGACAGAGCGGGCAGAGTGACGGTTTGGCTGGGCGAGGTGCCGGTGGCGTCGACCTCGGTGTAGGGGACCCCCTCGGTCGTAAGGGCCGACTCCCACGCCGCCGTGGTGACGTCGGTGGACCCGTTGCCGATCACCAGGACGCGCAGGTCGAGCGTGTTCGGGGTGGCGGCCCACGCTGACGTGCCGGTGGCGGCCAGCAAGCCGGTGACCATGGCGGCAGTCAGCCCCACGGCGAAGACTTTTCGGGACGATGTTGCGGTTTTCATCAAAGCTCCATTCAGCGAGGAAGGCGTACGGCGGGGACGACGGGGGCGGCGGCTAGGGGACATTGGCGCCGGCTTCGGAAAGCCTCGGTTGGGCGGCGGCACCTACGCTCTGGGCGGTGGGGACCAGGTGCAGCTGGCCGGGACGGGAGCCGTTGTTCGCCCACCACGCCTGGTCAAGGGCGTCTGAGAGCAGGTAGCGGGGGGCCCAGCGCAGGGCCAAACGGGCGACCGCGATATCGGCCCATTGCCAGGACACCGTGCCTGAGCGTGGTGAGCCTTGGCCCTGCTCGACTATCTCGCCCTCGAAGTGGGCGATCCTGGCCAGGCGGTGCACCACCCAGCGGCTGGAGACGGGGATACCTCGGCCGACGTTGATGACCGTGGGCCGCCGGACATATGGGCTTGGGCGCGAAGCGGCCAGCGTTGCCCTGGCCACGTCACGCACGTCTATGAAATCCCGGCCGCCGTCGAGGGGGCCGAAGCTGACGCGCTCGCTCCCGGCCTGCACTGCCTCACGCAAGGCTCGTACCGCCCGGCCCACCAGCGTCGAGGTCGGGTTCCCGGCGCCAATGGCGTTGAAGACCCGCAGCACGGTGGCGCTGACCTGGCCGTCTTCTACGGCCTCACAGATCAGTTCGGTGGCGGCCAGCTTCGTGGTCCCGTACTCGCTGACCGGGCGCACGGCCGAGGTCTCGTGTACCGGCCCCCAGTCCGTGGACGGCCCGTACTCGGCCGCCGATCCGAGATGGACCAGGTGCGCCGAAGTGTGGGCCAGGACCGAAAGCAGTTTGGCCACGGTCATGACATTGAGCTGCTGCAATTGGGCCGGGCTGCCGGACGTGGCCCCCACACAGTTGACGACCACGTCCGGTCGGGCCTGCTCGAGAAGGCGTCCCAGGGCCCGCGCCGGCTCTTCGACGAGGTTGAACGACGTCCACCGCCCGCGTCCGCCGAACCAAGGCGGGTGCGCCCGGCGCAGCCGCGACGCGAAAATGCCTTCGGCGACACCGGGGTCGCCGGCGACGAGGCGGCTGATGTGGCTGCCGATGTAGCCTCCGGCGCCCAGCACGAGGACGCGCGTCCGTGCCTCCTGAGCGTCAATCATTGGGGAGGAGCTCCTTTTTCAGGACCTCGAACTCCTTGTTGGCCCGGTCGTAATCTTCCGGGCGCCCGATGTCGAGCCAGTAGCCGTCGAACTCATAGGTGGCGGGGTGCTCGTCCCGCTCTATGAGGTCGCAGATCAGCTCGTCGAAACCGTAGGGGAGGCCCGGCGTGTACCTCATCAGGGCGCGCCGGGAGACGGCGTAGATGCCCATGTTGACCTCGTAGCTAAGGGTGGGCTTCTCCCTGAAGCCTCGGACCCGGTTGTCCCTCACGTCCAGGACGCCGAACTCGACGCGGTGCTCACGGTGATGGGTGGCCACGGTGAGGGCGGCGCCACTGCGGACGTGGGCCTGGAGGAGCTCGGCGTAGTTGAGGTTGGTGAGCACGTCGGCGTTCATCACGACGAAGTGCTCGGGGAGGTCGTCCAGAGCGCGCAAGACCGGGCCCATGGTGCCGAGCGGGGAGTCCTCGCTCAGGTAGGTGATCCCGATGCCCCACTGGGAACCGTCGCCGGCATAGGCCTGGACCAGTTGACCGAGGTGGCCGATGGTCAGTGTCGCGCGCACAAAACCTTGGCCGGCGAGCTGGCGCAGGACCACCTCGAGGACCGAGTAATTGTCCCCGATGGGCACCAGTGGTTTGGGGATGAGGGTCGTGAAGGGCCGCAGGCGCAGCCCCTTGCCTCCGGCCAGGACGATGGCCTCCATAGTCAGGGGCGAGGGTGTCAAGACCGGCCAGTCCGACACGACCAGGTCGGACGGGAGCTCAGAAGTTAACGGGAGTTCAGATGTTGTAGACATTGGTCTTGTACCTCGCGAGATTGTCGGGATTGGAGAACCAGGCCGCGGTGGCGCTGAGGCCTTCTTCGAGCGTGTAGGCCGGCTGCCAACCGGTGAGCTTGTGGAGCTTGGTGCTGTCGCACACCAGTTCCATCACCTCGGAGCGGGGGGGGCGGAGCCGTTGCGGGTCGAGGGCCGCCTCGAGCCGCACGCCCATGACCTCGCCGATCAGCGAGACCAGGTCGGCCACCGAGATCCCGCGTCCGGAACCGGCGTTGAGGACTTCGCCCACGACCTGATGGGCGGGGGCCGTCCCGACGCTCAGGAAGGCGTTGGCGGTGTCGGCCACGAAGTTGAAGTCACGTACCGGGGTGAGCGAGCCGACCTGGACCGTCGTTGCTCCCGCCGCCGCCTGAGAGATCACCGTCGGGATCACGGCCCGAGCGGACTGGCGCGGCCCGTAGGTGTTGAAGGGCCGTAGGACGACCACCGGGAGCTCGAAGCTCAGGTGGTAGCTCTCGGCCAGTTTGTCGGCGCCCGTCTTGGACGCCGCATATGGCGACTGGGCCTGCAGAGGGTGGTACTCGTCGATGGGCACGGTCTGGGCCGTGCCGTAGACCTCGCTGGTCGAGGTCTGCACCACCCGGGGGGTGCACAGGGCCCGCGCCGACTCGAGCACGTTCAACGTGCCCAGGACGTTGGTCTCCACGTAGGAGGTCGGGGCGCGATAGGAGTAGGGGATGGCGATGAGGGCGGCCAGGTTGTAGACGACCGAGGTGTCGCGCATCAGGTTGAGCACGCAGTCCCGGTCCCGGATGTCGCCCAGCTGGACCTCGACCGAGGCCAGCACGTCGGGCTCCAGGTGTTCGAGCCAGCCCCACGAGCCCATCGAGTTGTAAAGCGCCATGGCGCGGACGCGGTGGCCGGCGCGCACCAGGGTCTCGACTAAGTGCGAGCCGATGAAGCCGTCGGCCCCGGTTACAGCGACAAGATCAGACATTTTGCTCTCCTAAGCAGACGGTCATCCGTGACAAACGGGGCTGACGACGACGTGGGCGGACACTGCGGCCAGGCAGAGGGCGGAAACCAGTGCGGCGGAGCAAAAGGCGAGCCTGGTGTCGCCAAATGCCCCAGTTGCGTGTACGGTCCGGGCGGCAACCGTCCAGACCCCGTAAAGACCAAGGCCGCCGGCCCACGTGCGCAGGACCAGGTTGATCTGGCCGCACGAGGCGACGATCAGGCCCAGGAAGAAAGCGACGGCCACCGCTGCTCCCGCGGTTAACAGTGGGACGGGGACGGACATGGCTCGTGCCGAAGCAAGCGCTTCCACCACGCCGGTCATGGCGGCGAGCACGGCGATGTAGCAAAGCACCGAACGGGCCAGTGCCCAACGGGCCGCTCGGGTGAACTCGGCCAGCGTGTGCGAGCCGAGAAGGGCGCGGCGGGCGTTGGCCTTGAGCGAGCGCAACTGCCACTCCATGGCCCCGAGGGACAGCACGATCGGGTAGGCGGCGGCCGCCGGCCAACCCCGCGCCCCCTTCGTCCCGGGCTCGAGCACCATGAAAAGCGCCACGAACAGGCCGCAGCACAGGCCGTGCAAGAAATAGCGCACCGCCGAGGGCGCCTCGGCCAGCGACAGTGCGGGCTCCCGCCACCAGTGCGCCGGCAGGTGGCGCAGGGCGAGCAGGACGGTGCCGGCCACGCTGGCGGTGGCCAGGGCCAGGACTACGTCGGGCGGGACGTGCACGGGCTCCTTGACCACGAAGATGACCGAGCCGATGGCCCCGGGGAGGAGCATCAGGGCCACCAGGCGCTCCTGCTGGCGGGCCAGCAGTTCGGCGGCCGCCGTCATGAAGGCACACGCCCCGGCGGCGAACACGACGCCGTGGATGTTCCCACCGAGCAGGGCGTCGCCGGCGATGCCCAGGCAACAGCACGAGACCAATGCGGCGAGGATCCCCCAGGCCACGGCGGAGCCGGCCGGTTTGCCCCAGGCCCGGCGCGAGAAGCTCACATAAGCCAGGAACTGGCTGAACGCCCACCCCCACATGAGGGCCAGGGGCGTCGACCACCACGTGAGCCACGAGCGCAGCGCCAGCGCGGCACCGGCGAACATGAGGGCGGGGGCGGCGAACACGAGCCCGCGAGCCAGGTCCGAGAAATCTCCGTGGCGCTTGGTCCCGGGGTTGGAGGCGGGCGCTCCCCGCAGCTCGACGGCGGCGTAGAGTTGGTCCGCCAGGCTGAACACGTCCTTTTGGCCGTAGCGGTCCTGGACGACGGCATTGCTCAGCCCGCAGGTCTCGAGGGCGGCGGCGATCTCGAGAGGATCCACGGCGGCGGCTATTACTTCGTGCAACGCCACCGGCGTTTCGCTGACCATACGGGCCAGCACCGGGGGGAGCGGCAAGCCGGCATCGCGTTCCTCGACCGGTACTACCGACTTCACGTACGGGGTGACCCGGGTGCCGCTCATACCGCCGCCACCTCGTGGGCCGCGTCCTTGCTCGGTCGTCCTTCTTCTTGAGGCTGGGCGGAGAGCTCCAGGACCTTGGGCTGCGGCCGTTGCGCCACCTCCCGGTAGAGCCTCCGGTAGGTGTCGAAAGAAGCTTTGGCCGTGAACAGGTCGACTACCCGGCTCCGGGCCGCCTTGCCCCGGGCCTGCCTCTCCTCGGTGTTGGCCAGGAGGTGCACGCAGGCCGCCGCTACCGCTGATGGGTTCCTCGGGGGGACCAGCATCCCAGTGTCGCCGACCGCCTCGCCTACGCCCCCTACGTCGGTGGCCACGACGGGGCGGCCCGTCGCCATCGCCTCTAGCACCGTGTACGGCAGGCCTTCGGAGATGCTCGTCAGCAGGACCACGTGGCCGGCCGTGTAGGCCTCGATGGCGGAGCCCACGCGGCCCTCGAAGGTCGCCGCCCCGCCGAGGTCTAGCTCGGCGGCGAGCTCCGCGCACCGGGCCATGTACTCCTCGCCGCCGCCGGGGACGGGGCCGAAGATGCGCAGGCGGCAGTCCGGCACTGAGGCCCGGACCTCGGCGAAGGCCCGCAACAGGGTCTCGACGTCTTTGAGCGGGTCTATCCGGCCGATCCAGGACAGGGTGGGGACGTCCGGCTCGGTGGTGGCCACCGGGAACAACGCCGGGTCGATGCCGTTGCGCACGGGGTAGATGCGCCTTTCCGGCGTCCCGTTGGCCAGTTCCCACAGCCGGTTGTAGCCACTGCCGGGAGCGACGAGGTCGGCATGCTGGTAGGCCGTCTGTACCAGGACCCGGAAGAACCGCAACACGATGGCGCGGGCGGGCTGGCTCAGGCTGCCGGGCTTGTAAGAGAGGTAACGCTCCCGGAGGTAGAGGCCGTGCTCGGTGAGCAGGAAGGGAGTGCCGTGAGCCCATTTCGCCGCCAGCGCCGGCAGGGCGCCCAGGCCGTTGGCGACCGACTGGCACAGGTCGGCCACGGGCGTCGGCGCGGCCAGGGGACGCAGGAAGTGTTCCAGTAGAGTCAAGACGTCGACGGCGTCAGCCACGCTGAGCAGGCCGGCGCTTTCGCCTTCGGCCCGGTCGCTGCACACCGGCGCTACGGTCAACAGCGTGTTCACGGCGTCGTCCGACGACATCGCCGCGCTCAGCTGGCCGGCCCGGGCAAACTCGCCTAATTCCTGCAACGACGGGACAAAACCGGCGCCGTCGTTGTTTACCGCCAGGCTCTTGAAAAACCGTTCTTGGACGGGCCGGAACCGGGCGCGCAAGGCCCGGCCGGCGCGTTTGCCGGGTGGGGCGGACCACAAGGGCAGGTTGTCGGCGGCGACCACGTTGGCCGGTAGGTCCCAGATATTCTTCTCGAGCCCGGTGGCACTGAGGGCGAGCACGTGGAACTGGTGCTCGGCGATCTCTCGCACCAGCTGGTCGCACCATACGCTTACCCCGCCGAGATGATGGGGATAGGTACCTTCAGTGATAAGTGTGATCTTCATCGGCCCGTGGCAACGATAAAGGAAATTTGCCGCTGGCAATACCCCGGACTTTGTATTTCGCCTCCCGCATATTGGGTGTTCGCTACCCGCTTATCAGCCACAATTCCTCCTCATTTTTTCCACCGTCGTCCCGTTCCTCAGGCTGAGGGCCCTTGCTTTAGCGGCAGGGGTACCCTTGTAATTTGTGTCGGCGTCACCCGGCTTTGTGCCGCGCCAAACGAGTCGTACCAGCACGTCCATTAGTCCCAGATGTTCAGGGGCGGTCTGTCAGGTGATCGGCCAGCTGTTCCCGGGAGCGCACCTCAAGCTTGCGGTAAGCGCGGGCCAGGTGGCCTTCAACGGTCTTCCGGGCCAAGTGCAACTGCGAGGCGATCTCAGAATTGGAGCGTCCGGCGGCCGCCTGCTCCGCCACCCGCCACTCTGCGGGGGTGAGCGCATGCGGGCCGGTCATGGCCAACCTTCGCGGTCGTGCCCCGGCCGAGCGCAGGGCGGCCGCCGCCCGTTCGGCCAGCTCTGCCGCCCCACAGCGCGAAGCAAGGTCAGCGCCTCGGCGCAGGACGTCCAAGGCTTCGGGAGGGCAACGGTTGTCCCGCAGCAGTTCGGTCCCGAGCTCGACCAGGGCACCGGCGAGCGTGAGGGGTGCCCCTGCCCCGCCGAGTACCTCCACGGCCTCTCTGAGCAGGGCCAGGCGCGCCCCGGGGGGCGACGCCACCGCGGCGTCGACCAACGTGGCCCCGACGAGCCATGGCGCCCCGAAAGCCCGGGCCAGGCCCACGTTCTCCTGGGCCAGCACCAGTGCCTCTTCGGCCTCGCCTTTAGCCAGGAGGCAAGCGGCCATGCCCGACCGCCAACCGGTGGCGCCCGGGTTGTCAGCCCCTTCTAGCTCGGCCCACCGCTTGGCCAGCTCGAAGTCGCTCAAGGCGGCGTCCACCTGGTTGGCTGCGAGCCGTGACCGCCCCCGTTGCTCGAGGAAACGTCGGCCTTCGGGGGTCGGGGTAGCGGTCTCGGAACCCCCGGGCGGGGCGCTGAGCAGTTCCAGGGCTTCGCCCCTACGGCCCTGAGCCAGTAGGACCTCGCCCAGGCAGGCCAACGCCAAGGGCCTGGTCAGCCAGGGAAGGCCGCCCATGGTCCGCAGGCAGGCCGAGACGGCGGCGTGCGCCTCCTTGAGGCGACCTTCGGCCAGTAGCAAATAGGCAAGTGACAACGAGAACTCAGCTTCCGCGGTGGGGTTGGCGGCCTTGTGGGCCTGCTCCAGCGCCAGGGGGACAAGGGCCGCCGCCTGGCGGAGCTCGCCCGCCTGGCCCAGCGCCTGGACGGCCCGGGCCCGCAGGCGCACGGCCCAGCGGTCCCCGCTGGCCAGTTCGCTGGGCGACAGGGCCCAGTTCACCGACACGGCAATTTGGCGGGCGCGACCCCGAGAAGCGCTGGCGGAATCGGCCACGGCGACCAGGGCCAGGCCCAAGCGTTGTGCGCTCCCGCCTATGGCCGGTGCCGTCGGTGCCGTCGGTGGCGTCTCCAGGAGGCCGGCGACCACGCCCCGGGCACCGGCCCGCCGGGCCGCGGCGCGAGTGATGTCGGCCGCCGCCACCTCGATCTCGATGCGCAGGTCCCGGCTCGTGTGGGGCAACCGGGCGGCCACCTCGTCGAGCAGGCCCAGGAGCGCAGGCGCTTCCCCGCCGTCGGCGATGGCGCCCGCCAGGCTCAGAGCCACCGAAGCGGCCTCGCCCGGGTCGGCCCCAAGTTCGACCGCTCGCCGGAGATGGCGGGTGGCGGCGTCGAGGTCGACCTCGGCCGAGGCGTAGGCCAGGTCCAAGAGCAGGTGGGGCCCGGCACCCTCGGGGCCGGCGCTCAGCGCTTTGGACAACAAAGCGAACGCGGTGGCGCGGTCCCCCCGCCCCAGGGCTTCCTTCCCTGCCTCTTCGAGACGCGTGGCCGCCCACGGGTCGCCCAGGGGTTCGGCGTGGAGCAGGTGCCTGGCCACGGCCTCGGCGGGCGCTCCTCGTTGGTCGAGCACCCGAGCGGCGCTCACGTGGGCTATGGACCTGCGGGAGGAGCCCATCTCGGCCAGCAGGGCGGTGCGCACGACGGTCTGCTCGAAGCGGAGGAAATTACCTGCGGAAAGCAGCCCGTCGTCGACCAGGCAGTCGACCAGGCCATCGATATCGGGGAACGGCAAGCCGGAGAAGAGCGCGCACGTCGACAAGTCGGCGTCGCCGTCGAGCACCGCCACCGCCTCCAATAGAGAGAGCAGGGCGGAGGTTTCACAAGGCAGCGCCACGAGGCGCGCCAGTACGGCTCGGCCCACTCGGGCCGAGATAGTGTTCCCGACGGCTTGGGCGACTTCGCCGTCGGTGGGCAGCGGGCAAGTGGGCAGCGCCCTGGCTACGGCGGCGACCAGGTACGGGCTACCGCCGCAGGCGGCGTGCAAGACATCGACCATCCGCTCTGTGAAGGCGTTCTTGGGGCTCAGCCCGAGCAAGGTGGCGGTGGCGGCCCGTCCCAGAGGCCTCAGTGTCATGGCCCGCGTTTGTGGTTCTGAGCGGAGGCGGTCGATGGCGCTCAACGGCGTGCCCCGCTGGCGGTGGGCGGCGGTGATGACCAGGCGCACGTTATGGTGCTCGAGGTGGCGGGCCAGGTGGGACAGCCACCCGGCGGACTGTATGTCCGCCTGGTCGGCGTCGTCGACGGCGAGCAACACCGGCGCCGGGACGGCCAATTCGTCGAGCAACGCGTCCAGGTCGTTATAAATCTCAGCCAGTTTTGGTTCGGATAACGTGTGGTCGCCGCCGCCGAGCTTGGCGGCAATGGCCCCGCCCGGGCGGCTGTTCGCGGTCGGGCCGTCCAACTTGTCACCGAAAAGTTGCCTGACCACGCCCCAGGCTGCCGCGCTATCGAGATAACTGCCGCGTGCCCGCAAAACACTGAGGTGCCGTTCCCGGGCTAAATGACATGCCGCTCCGAGCAACGCCGTCCGGCCCGTCCAATGGAAACCCTCGATAACGACGGTGCCGTTCGCGTGCGGCCAACTGCCCGAGAACATGGCGGCGAACTCATTGAGGAACGCCTGCCTTTCGTACAAGCGCGGCTGTGCCGGTGTACCGCTGCGGCGCCGGTCGTGGCCCAGGGGGACCAACCGCTGCCGCGCTGTCTGGCCCACCAGGCGCAAGCTCGTTGTGGTTGTTTTGTCGGGGCCGGGAGCGGGCACCTTGACAGAACGCGCACTGCTATTCGCGCTCGCACTTTTGCGGGGGGTCATGTTCTCTTTCTATGTGTGGTGTCGTTTGGGAGTTGCGGCTCCTCATTCGACCTTGGCATTTGGGTGTTAATGCGAGGGTAACAGCGCTGTCGTAGCGCCTCTTTTAGCCTGTCGCTGATTTCCGTGGTCACCACCCGGCCGCAGCCACGCCACTTCTTTCCGCGCGTATGGGGCGACGCCTTCTTCTGGTCGCCGGGGCCGGGCGTGCCATGCCCCCGGCAGCCGGCCGGGGAGGGGCCGGCCGGCGGCCGGCCTACGGGCTTGCGCCTGGCCGGCCCCCGGGCCAGGCCGTCACCGCCCATGACCAGGGCAGCAACGCCTTTGACCGGTCCCCAGGGCGCCCGGCGCCGTTCGGGCCGGCCCCTATCGGGCGGCTGGGGTCACTCCGCCCGCAGGACCAGGGCGGTGGGGGTGCGTGCCGCGCCCCGACCGGGGAGGGCGGCGACCAGGTTGGCAAAAACGAACGCGCCAAGGGCGACGGCGACCACGGATAGCGCCGGAATGGTGGGGTCGGGGACGGCGTTGAGGTTGTGGGCGAACAGGATCCAGAGCTGCCGCCCCAGGACGGCGCCGACGGGGACGCCCACGACCACGCCGATGACGGCGGCCACCGTGGCCTGCCAGGCCACCGCCGCCGCCAGCTGCCCCTGGGTGAAACCGAGGGCCTTGAGCAGCGCCAGGTCGCGCCGGCGCCGGCGCACCGACGCGGCCAGGGTGAGGCCGAGGGCGCCGACGGCCCCGGCGGCCAGGCCTATGGCCAGGATGACGGGGGTAGACCCGATGGTGCGGTAGTTGACGATCTGGGCCGGCCGCTGGACGCCGAGGACGACCACGTTGTCACCCTGGGCGCGGGGGTTGTGGTCGTTGGCGAACACCCGGTCGGCAGCATCGGCGACCCGTTGCATATCGGCGCCACCGGCCGCAGGGCTGACGTCGCCGCGGAGCCGCACGAAGACCATGTCGGGCCCGTTCAGGTTGGGGTCCGGGCTGTTCAACGCCCGCTGGAAGGCGGGAGGGAAGATCGCCTCGGAGAACAGTGCGCCGGTACCCATCGAGGTGTGGTCGGCGACCAGGCTTTCGAAGCCCACAGCCGGGAACGTGGCCGTGCCCACGACCCTGAGCGGGGTCGGTGGCACGTAGAGCGGCGCGTCCGCCCGTGACCCGTAGCTGACGAACACGGTGTCCCCTACATGCTTGTGCAGCACGGCCAGGGTGGCCGCGCCCATGACGACCTGGTCGGCGGCTTGGAGGCCGTGCCCGGACAGGACCGGAGGGGACACCACCTCGACCGGCGAGCGGGCCATGAGGACGGGGACGGTCTGGTCGTCGATCTCGACATTGTTGTAGTCCCAGCCGCTCCAGGCGGCCACATCAGGGTCGTGCCCGAGCAGCGTCAGGGTCGACGGCGGGACGGTGTTAGAAGGGTCGAGCGCATAGTCCCAGTTCCAGCCGTACAGAGCCGGGTGCGAGACCAGGGTGTGCAAGCTGCTGGCGAAGGTGAGGGTGGCCACCACCATGGCCACGGCAATGACCGTGCCCATCAGGGCCGACCGCACGGGGACGGCGGTGCGGCCCTGCCCGGGTTCGAGGGCAAAGCGCACGCCGGTCACGGCGGCTACCGGCACCCCGGCCGCCTCGGCCCGTCGGGCCGTGCTCGAGCCGCGGGCCGTCACCTGCCGTGCCCGGCCCGTGCGGTGGGGCGCCCGCCGGTAGCACAGCACCACCGCGCCGGCACCTAGCACGGTTACCAGCACCACCAGGCCGAGGCCGAGCACCGTCCAGTCAAAGGCGATGCCGCCGTCAGGGTAGAACGGGCGCACCGGGCCCAGGGGAGAGAGGGGGGACAGAGCCACGGCTACGGCCACGGCCAGGAGCGCGCCCAGCAATATGGCGCTCAGGGTCCCTATCAGCCCGTCGCCGACCGTCTCCGCCGGGCCCGCTCCCAGCGCCCGCATCACTGCCCGGTCCCCGTCCACCAGGCGGAGCTGGCGGGAGATGGCCTGGGCCCCGAGGACCAGGCAGACCAGGGCGGCGATAGCCCCGAAACCGCCCAAAGCGACCGACTCGGGCTTGAGGGCCAGCTCCACCTCGCTCACCACCCGCGAGGTCACGTGGAACTGGGGGACCGAACCCGGAGGGACCAGGCGGAGCACCTGCCGTTCTACGGCGGGGACGTCTTTGGCACCGTGGCGGAGCTGCAGGGCGTAGCCGATGGGCGCCCCGGCGGCCGGCGCCACGGCGACGGCCTCTGCGAGCAGGGCCGGGCTCAGCATCACAAAGCCGTACGCCCGGTCGATGTCGTCCTGGACCACAGAGTTGTTGAAGACGACGATCCCCACCAGCCTGACATCGGCCCGGAGGCGCGGCGCCACGCTGGGGGACCCGAAGTTGGGCAGGTCCTCCTGCGCCGTCGTATAGAAGCCCATGGGCACGACCTGGCCTACGTGGGCACCGAGTACGGAGGCGGCCGTGGCCGTCATCACCATCTCGTCGGCCCGGTCCGGGTTGGCCGCCCGGCCCTGGGTGACGGCGGGACGGTCCTGGTCATAAAAGGCGCCGTCGAGACTGCTCAGCTCGGTTACGTCCCCCAGCGTGCTGAGGCGAGGGGCCCCGTCCGGGGCCAAGGGCACGAAGGCGGGTGCCTCCACCGCCCTAACGCGCCTGACATCGCTTAGGTGGGAGATCTCGGCCAACAATGAGGTAGCGGGGACGGCGCCCGAGCCCGGGGCGAAAACGGACACAACGAGATCAGACGGGTTGGTACTGGCCAGGAAGGTCGGGTACGAGGACTGGGTCCGTCGCCCCGCCTCGATCGACGCCATCGCCGTCCCACCTATCAAGCCGATGAGCAGGACGACGCTCAGATAGCCGCCCCAGCGCCGGGCGAACGTGGCCCGGAACCGGTACCAGGCCACCCGCCGGGCCTGCCTCACGGCCGCGCCCCGCGCCGGGCCTGTCTCACGGCCGCAAGCGGGCGCCGAGCGTGCCTCACGCCCGCCACCCCGGGCCGGTGGGGGAACAGCTCACTCGGTCCTCAGGACCAGGGCGGTCGGGGTGCGGGAGGCGGTGCGCCCGGGGAAGGCGGCGACCAGGTTGGCGAAGACGAGGGCGCCGAGCACGACCAGGACCACGGACAGCAGCGGCGTGGTGGGGTCGGGCACGGCGGAGAGGTTGTGGGCGAACAGGATCCAGAGCTGGCGCCCGACGACGATGCCGAGTGGCGTCCCCACCACGACGCCGATGACCGCGGCGACGGTGGATTGGCAGGCGATGGCCGCTGAGAGCTGCCTCCGGGTGAGCCCGAGGGTCTTGAGCAGGGCCAGGTCCCGGCGACGGCGGCGGACCGAGGCGGTAAGGGTGAGGCCGAGGGCGAGGACGGCTCCGGCGGCCAGCCCGGCGGCTAGGACCACCGGGGTGGCCCCGATGCTTCGGTAGTTGACGATCTGGGCTGGGCGCTGGACGCCCAGGACGCTGACGCTGTCGTTGCCCGTGGCCCGGGGGTCGGCGTTAATGGCCCGGTTGGCGGCGGCGGCGATTTGTTGCAGGTCAGTCAGCCCGGCGGCGGCGCTCACCCTTTTGGCCAGCCGCACGAACACGTACTGCGGGCCGTTGAGGATGGGGTCAGGGCTGGCCTGGGCCCGTTGCCACGCCGGTGGTTCGACGGCGCTGGGGACCAGCGCCCCGGTGCCCATGGAGGGGTGGCTGGCGATGATGCTCGAGTAGCCGATGGCGGGGAAGGTGGCCGTGCCCACCACCACCAGGGGGGTGGGCGGGATGTAGAAAGGGGCGTTCTTGGGGGTCCCTTCGCTGAGGTACACGGTGTCGCCGATATGCTTGTGCAGTTCGGCCAGGGTGGCCGAGCCCAGCACGACCTGGTTGTCGGCGTCCAAGCCGTGCCCGGACAGGACGGGCGGGGCCACCCGGGCGTGGGGGCTGGCCACGACGCTGGGCACGAACTGCCCGTCGACCTGGAAAGGGACGAGATCGGCGCCGGACCAGGCGGCCACGTCGGGGTCGTGGCTGAGTGCCCTGAGCGATTGAGGCGGCACGTCGTTGGTCGTGCTGAACATGTAGTCCCAGTTCCACCCGTACAACGGCGGGTGCGAGACCAGCGTGGTCAGGCTGCCGGCAAAGGTGAGGGCGGCGACCACGACGGTAACGGCCAGGACCGTGCCCATCAGCGCCGAGCGCACCGGGACCGAAGTGCGGCCTTGTCCCGGTTCGAGGGCGAAACTTACCCCGACCACGCCGGCTACGGGTACCCCCACCGAGCGCGCCCTCCGGGCCAGGCCGGAGGTGCGGGCCATCGCCGGGCCCGTGCTGCGGGCCAGGCGGTGGGGCGCCTGCAGGAAGGCGAGCCCGGCGGCGGCAGCGCCGAGCCCTCCGAGCAGCACGGCCAGCCCGGCGCCCAGCACCGTCCAGTCAAAGGCGATGCCGCCGTCGGGGTAGACCCGGCGCACCGGGCCGAGCGGCGCCAGGGGTGACAAGGCCACCGCCAGGGCCGCGGCCAGAAGGGCGCCGAGGACAACGGCGGCCAGCACCCCGATGAGGCCGTCACTGCCGGTGAGCGCCGGCCCCGCTCCCAGCGCCCGCAGCACGCGGCGGTCTTCGTCGTCCTCGCGTAGCTGGCGGGAGATGGCCTGCACGCCGACCAGCAGGGCCACCAGGCCGGCGATGGCCCCGAAGGCGCCGAAGGCGACCGACTCCGGCCGGAGCGCCAGTTCCACCTCGTTCACGACCCGTGACGTGGCGTTGAACACGAAGTCCGACCCCGGCCTGCTGGCCTTGACAAAGGCCTGCTCAACGGCGAGGACATCCCGCTCGCCGTGGTCGAGCTGTAGCCCGTACAGCGTCGGCGCGCCCGGGGCCAGCGTCACCCGGCCGCCCGGTGACACGGCGCTGGCCGCCCGGACCAGGGCGGGGCTGAAGATGAGGAAGCCGTAGGCGCGGTCGACGTCGTCCTCCACCACCTGGCGGTTGAGCTCGACTATGCCCACCACCCGGATATCCACCTTGAGGGCGGGGGCCACCCGGGGCGTCCCGAACGCCTTCGAAGCGATCTGCGCCGTCGTGTAGTAGCCCATGAGCAGCGTCTGGCCGATGCGGATGCCCGCACTGGGCGTGACGACCGCTTCGTCGGCCCGGTCGGGGCTGGCCATGCGGCCCTCGATGACCGTGACCCGGTCCTGGTCGGCCCACATGCCGTCAGCGCTGCCGACGGCCTGGACGTTGTACCCGGGCCCGCCATTGAGGTTGGGGGCGCCGTCGGCGAAAAGAGGCGTGATGGCGAGGGAGGTGAGGGCCGCCACCCGCTTCACGTGCGGCAGGCGGGCGATCATGGCCACCGAGGCCGGGCTGAAGGCGACCGGGCCCGAGCCCGTGCTCGCCACCGACACCGTCAGGTCCGACGGGCCCGTGCTGGCCAGGAAGGTGGGGTAGGAGGACTGGGTGCGCCGCCCGACTTCGACCGAAGCCATGGCTATGCCCCCGACCAGGCCGATCAGCAGGACAATGCTGAGGTAGCCGCCTCGACGACGGGCGAACGTGGCCCCGAGCCGGTACCAGGTAACGCCGAGGACCTGGCTCATGTCACCGAGGGGACCTTTCAGTCGTCCGATTGGGTCAGTCGTCCGATTAGGGCGTGGTACCAGAGTTTGCCCTTCAGGCCCGGGCCCGTCGAGGTGGTTAGCTGCCCTTCCCACCTAGTACTGCCACCCCTCCCGAGGCCGCGGTCACCCCGGCGGCGGTGGCCCGCTCCCGAGGGCGTAATAGGCGGCGGCCGCCCTGGTCTCCGCGGTCATGCGGTCCCTCAGCCCCTCGGGTGCCAGCACTTCGACCTGGGCGCCCAGCCCCAGCAGGGTCATCAAGGCCCAGGTCTCGGACTCGAAGGGCACTGTCAGTTCGGTCCACTCGGAAATGTCGTTGACCTCGATATGGCTTTGACCGGCCACGGCGACGACGCGGCGGAGGCGAGGCAGGGCCGTGCCGCGGACGCGCACCGTCACTTCGACCAGCGCATGACCGGTCTCGAGCTGGCGGCGCAGCTCGGCCCAGGTCTCGGCCAGAGAGAAGCCATCGGGGCGGGAGACGGCCTCGGGGAGGACCTCCACGTGGGTGAACCGGGACACCCGGTAGGTCCGCAGCGGTCCCTCGGCCTGTGCCACCAGGTACCAGTCGCCGGCCGCCAGGACCAGCCCGAGGGGGTCGAGGGTGCGCTCGACGACGCGGTCGTCGCGGGTGTAGGTGGTGCGTACGCGCCGGTCGTCCCACACCGCGTCGGACAGGGCGCCGAGCAGCGGCACCGCTTCGGCCGTGCCGTACCAGCGCACGGGGTCAAGGTGGAAGCGCCTGGCCGTCCGCTCGGCCCGGTCCCGGGCCTCGCCGCTCAGGGCGGCCCACACCTTGGTGCGGGCCGTGTCGAGCGTCCCGCTCAAACCGAGGTCGCCGGCCGGGCCGCTCAGGCCCAGGAAGGCCAGTGCTTGGGCCTCCTGTGCCCCGACGCCGGTCAGACGGGTCTGGTAGCGGCCGTCCAGGTGGTACCCACCGCCCGGCCCGCGCACCGAGCGCACTGGTACCCCGGCTGCCACCAGGGCTTCGACGTCACGTTGCACCGTGCGCCCGCTCACCTGGAGCCGCTCGGCCAGTTCCGCGCCGCTCAGCTGGCCCCGCACCTGGAGGTGCAGGAGCACCGACAGCATCCGCGAGGCGCGCACAGATTTCCATCCTGGCCCACAAACCCGACAGTAGATGTCGGGATCTACGGAGAAGCTGTAGCCAGCGCAGCGCAGACGCGCCAGCGACGAGAAAGGACGACGATGACGACGACCAGCCCTATAGCCAGCCTGAGCATGGTCAACCTGGACTGCCCGGACCCGGGCGCCCTGGCTGCGTTCTACGCCGCGGTCCTGGGTTGGGAGGTGACCTATAACGAGGGGGACTACGCCATGATCAGCGGGGCCGGCCCGTCCATCGGCTTCGGTCGCGTCGAGGGCTACGAGCCACCTGCCTGGCCGGGCACCGCCTCCCCCAAGCGTTACCACCTCGACCTGCAGGTGGACGACCTGGCCAGCGCCGAACAGGCCTGCCTCGAGCTGGGTGCCCGCGCCCCTGAGTCCAGCCCGGAGAAGAACGGTGGCACGTCCTGCTCGACCCGGCCGGGCACCCGTTCTGCCTGTGCCCCAAGCAGCCGGCTTCGTGACGGCGACCGTCGGCCGACGGTTGACCCCGTACTAGGACGGGAGCTATGCTCGATAATCGATTAGTTTGGCTCCAGGAGAAGCAGAAGCCGGATGACTGAGCGTGAGTTGTTCTCCCTGGTAGACCGGGTGGCCGTGGTCTCGGGGGGAGGTGGCGCCATCGGTTCGGCTCTCGCCGCCGGCTTGGCCCGAGCCGGTGCCACCGTGGCCGTCCTCGACAGAACTGCGGACAAGGCGAACCAATCGGCGGCCACGGTGCGCTCGCTCGGGTGCCAGAGCGTCGCCATCGTCTGCGACATGACCGACGAGGCTGACGCCCAGCGCGCCGTCTCTCAGGTCGCCAGCGAGTACGGCCGTTTGGACATCCTCGTCAACGCCGTCGGTGGCGGCGCGGGGAAGGCCCTGCACCCGGCCGAGACCTATCCCTCCTCCGACTGGGAATGGATATTCGCCCTCAACCTCCGCTCCACGGTAGTAGCCACCCAAACTGCGGCGCGGGCCATGATCAGCGCCGGCAACGGCGGGCGTGTCCTGAGCATTTCATCGGTACGCGGTCAGTTGGGCATCAATGCTGGTTACTCCGCCTACGTGGGGGCCAAAGGAGCAATAAACTCCCTCACCCGCCAGTGGGCCACGGAGTGGGCCAGGTACGGCATAACCGTCAACGCCATAGCGCCTACTTTCGTGGACACCCCCCAGGTCGCCGACCTTCTGGCAGACGCCGATTTCAAGGCCAACCTCCTGGCTCGTGTCCCCTTGAAGCGAGTGGGCCAGACAGCCGACTTGATCGGGGCGCTCCTGCTGTTCTGTTCAGACGCATCGTCCTTTATCACCGGTCAGGTCCTCACCATCGACGGTGGTCTCACGGCAACCCAATAGCCAAGCCCAGGGGTACCAATGCAACTGGTCACACCGAACATATTTACCGAGACCAAGTTACGGGGCTGTAACCCCAGCTTCGTGGTCACAACTGATGGTGTGGTTGTCATTGACACTCCTCAGTTGCCGTCCAAGGCCATTGCTATGCGCAAGGAAGCACAGTCGCACGGGACCATCAGGTACCTGATAAACACCGAGCACCATGTGGACCACATTTTCGGCAACTATTACTTCAAAGGGGCCGGGACGGTGGTCAGCCACCGCGGCGTCTACGACAACTTCATGGTCCCCACGCCGCACCTCGACCCGTTCGGCTATGCCGCGGAGGCGGTACCCACCGACGACCCCGAAGGCGAGGCGCTCTTCCCTGACGCGGCCACCTACTACCTGGACCCCAACCGGCCCAGCGTTGTCTTTACCGGTGACCTCACGCTGCGGCTGGGCGAGCACACCTTCGACCTCCTGTACACGCCCGGCCACACGCCCGGCCAAGTCGCCGTGCACGTCCCCGAAGAACGCGTGGTCTTTACGGGGGACACGGTGTTCTGCGAGTGCCAAACGTGGCTGATGACTTCCGACGTCGACCAGTGGTTGGCTTCGCTCAGGCGCCTGCGCGCCCTCGACGTCGACTGGGTGGTGCCCGGGCATGGCCCGGTTACGCGCCCTAGTTACTTGGACACCCAGAGAGCGGTCCTACTCGAGTGGGTATCAGCCGTGGCTGCCGCCGTCGCCAAAGGCTGGTCCCGGGACGAGACAATGCAGCGTGTCAGTTTCGCTGACCGTTGCCCCGTCGACATCGGCCAAGGGCACATGATGGGCCACATCCAGACCCTCAATGCGGCATCGCTCTGGGACAAGCTCACCAAGGGGCAGGACGAGCCCATCGAAGACGCCGAACTTGGGGCCATTTACAGCGGGAGGGCGTAGGCGGTGAGCCCCACCGACGAGCCGGCCCGCGGGAAAGCGCTCCATCGCCACGTCCACCGTTTTGAGCAGACAACCTCACCGCGCCGGAAGGAGCAGTTCCATGATGACCTCCAAGATAGGCCACACCGCACTCGTATGGACTTTTGATGACGTTGATAACTTTAAGCATGCGGTCCGTAAATGCGGCGAGCTGGGTTTCCTCGGCACCGAGATCGCCGGTAACCTCTACGACCAGATGGCCTCCGATAAAGCAGGCTTGCGAGCTTCGCTAAAGGCGTCAGATGTCACCCTGGCTGCCATGTTCCAGTTCGGCGAGTGGACGGCACCCGAAGCTGCGCCGGAAATGGTCGAGACGGCTAGGCGTTGGTCGGACGCTATAGCAGACATCGGCGGCAACATCCTAGTCGTCGTGCCCGGTCATCGCGAACGCGAACATTATGGGACGGAAGATTTCAAAGTGATGGCCGACACCATGAACAAATGTGGCGAGATGGCTTTGGCCGCCGGCATCAAGGCCGCCGTGCACCCGCACTGGGGGACGACGGTCGAGACCGAGGCCGAGATAGACCTCCTGCTGAGCTTGCTCGACGACGGCCTGGTCGGCTTCGCTCCCGACAGCGGGCAGATAGCCAAGGGGGGCGGTGACCCTGTTTCCGTCATCAAGCGGCACATCGGGCGGGTCCGGCATGTCCACCTCAAGGATCTGTCAAGCGACTGGCCTCGACTGCGGGCCGAGGGTGTGCCATTGAACAGCCCCAAGGGTTACGCCGAGCTGGGGGAGGGTACCGTCGACCTCGACGGCTTCCTTCAGGTGCTCGGCGACGCCAACTTCGGCGGCTGGTTGCTGGCCGAGCTAGATGAGTCCCGTTACACGCCTGACCGGAGCGCGGAGATCAACCGCGATTTCCTTTGGAAGCGGTTTGGGCCGCCAAAGGCATCGGGCGCGCACTAGGCATGATCAAGTGCGTCGTGCTTTATAACTTTCCTCCGGACCAGGACGCGTTTGAGGACCACTATTTTGGTGTCCATTTGCCCCTGAGCTCGAAGTTACCCGGGCTGCGGCGCCGGGAGTTCGCCAAGCTCACCACCGGCCCAGGAGCTCAGGCCCCGCTTTATTACCGGATCGCCGAGCTTTACTTCGACGACCGCCTGTCTATGGAGCGAGCATTTGCTTCAGAAGAGGGCCGGACGGCGTTGGCCGATAGGGACCAGTTCGCAAGGAGCGGTGTCACCGTTCTATGGGCCGAAGTCGACGACGCCTCTTAGGGCACCTGGCGGGGAGGGCCCCGTACCCGGGCCCCACGACGCGGGCGCCCGATGGCGGCGCAGCACACCAGTCGCCGTTTGACGCCGCCGCGACGGTCCCGCTATCCTCGATAATCGATGGTGCCTGTGGCAGCTTACTGGTGTGGTTGTAGCCGGGGGACCTAGAGGAAGGAGCCAGACGGTGAAATTGGGTGCTGCTCAAGTTGTCCCTGAAGACTTGGCAAAGTTGACGCCGGGGCCTGTCGCGTTCGCGGCTGACTTGGGGTTCGAGGGCCTGGCGTGGTCGACGGGGAACGGGGTCGGGTCAGATAAGAAGCATTGGAAGTGGCTGAAGTCCCTGGCCGGCATGTACGGGTTGTCGGTGTGCGAAGTTGGCGTGTACAGCACCAACTTTCTTACCGACGACGACACCGTGGTCAACCACTGGCTTGACCGCGTCCGAGAGGCATGCGAGGCCGCGCAATTATTGGTGAGCGACAGCGGTGAACTGCCCACCGCGGTCATCGGGTGCGGCAGCCATAACCCAGCGGGGGGTTGGTTCTGGGACAGGCGGAACTTCTCGGAGGAGACCCGCAAGAACCTGGTGGTCAACCTCGGCCGGGTGGGCAAGGTCGGCGAGGCCATGGGCGTCAACGTTGCCGTAGAGGGACATGTCAATGTCACGGCCCGTTCTGGTCGTGTCGCGGCCGAGATCATCCGTGAGGCAGGTTCCAGTGCCCTGCGAGTCCATTTGGATCCCGTGAACTGGATGACGCTGGACGAGTGTTACGACAGCGTCAGCTTCCTCGAGGCGCTGTTCGACGACGTCGGCTCCCTGGCCGGAAGTTGCCACGCAAAGGACGCCGCCGTGCTCGACGAGCTCATCACCCGGGTAGTCGAGTGCCCGCCCGGTGAGGGTTGCCTGGACTACCCCACCTTTATGCGACTGGCAAACGGGCTCGGTCCTAACCAGTGGATGGTCATCGAACACCTTCCTCTGGACAAATTGGCGGCGGCGAAGGAATATGTTGACCGCGCCATTGGGACAGCAGGCGCCGCTCACTGAAGCGGTCCTCTCCAGTGAGGTGACCGGCGGGGGACGGGCCCGGGTGCACCACCGTACTATGGCCGACGGACCGGTCCGATAGGCGCCGGAGGACGTGCCCTCAGCCCTGGTCGGCGTCAGCCCCGGTCGGCGGTAGCCCTGGTCGGCGGTAGCGCCCCCGGGCTCGGGCCCGGGGGACTGAGCCGTCTAATGTTTGGCGCGGCGTGAAGGCGTAGGCGCACTTTCGCGGCTGTGCCCGCCGCCCTGCCGGTCGCTGCCGTCCAGGTTCTTTATCCCCGCGGCTGACTGTTGCTCGGCCCAGACCCGGGCCAACATGGTCCGGGCGTCCCGGAAATGGTGGCGCAGGGCGCGTACCACCGCCGCTTGGTCGTGCTTCTGGAGGGCTTCGAGGATAGGGTCGTGCAGGTGGGCCGACCACACCAGGTTGGACCCAGGGACGACCAATGTTATGTAGGTACGTGAAAAGGGTTCGAGCGAGCCCCACAGGCGCTCGAGGGTGGAGTTGCCGGCCAGCTGGATAAGCCGTCTGTGAAAACCGGCATCCGCGGTGGCGACGGCATGACGGTCGCCTATTGCGGCGGCATCGCGCATTTGCTTGACAAGGTCGCAAAGGTCGTCCAGATCGGTAGCCGTGATCCTGGACATGCCGAGGCGGGCTCCCAAGACCTCGAGGTCGGTGCGCACCACGTATGCTTCGACTAGCTCGTGCAGATCCGGTTGACGGACGCGTGTCCCGCGGAACGGCGTGATCTCCACCACTCCAAGCGCTTCGAGGCCACGCAAAGCCTCTCGGATAGGTGCCTGGCTGGTACCGAACTCCCGCGCCACGCGCGTTTCGACGATCCGGGAATCTGGTGGGTAGCTCCCGTCCATGATCCGTTGGAGCAGCCTCTCCTTGGCATACTCCGCCAAGACACCGCGGGTAAGCACGCCATTCTCGGGCTTCGAGGCGGCCATTTACACCATCCTTGTCTAGGGCAGCATACGCCTGAATGTTCGTGCCATATGGACAAGGGCCAGTTTAGTAGCTGGGTACAAGGGGGCATGAGAGCCACCTCGTGGCGTCCCCTCCTGGCCGGCGGCGGCCAGCGGCCCTGGCCGCGGTGGGCCGGGCGCCATGGCCGGCAGGCCCACAGGCTGTCCCCCTTGGTTGGCCGCCTGACGTGACTGAAGGACAACGAGACGGGCGGCGGGCGCGGAGGAGGAGGAACCACCGGTACTCAGCACCGCGGGCGGCGCGGAACGGGACCAGGTGTCAGCGCGCCGGCGCGGCATCCGGGTCAGGGGTGACCACGTCCCGCACGAGAGACGACAGCTCGTTGCAGGCCCGCATAAACTGCCGCAGGGTGCGCAGGGTGGGCCCATAAGAGTCGAAATCCTCGAGGGACAGGCCGCCTTCGTCGTAGGCCTTGCGGAACTCGGGAAAGCGCCTGGTCAGGTCGGCGACGACCTCGGTGCCCACGGGCCGGTCGATGCGGGCTTCGACGGGGATGTCGCTGGCATTGATGCGTACCTGCCAAGCATGGGGGGGAGAGATGACGACGTCGCCGCCAATAAGTTCGCTCCAGTGGAAATGGTTGCGGAACGCAGCGGACAGGAGGCGGGTACGGTAACCGCGCTCCGAGAAAATCTCGTAAGCCTTCTTGAACACGGCCACGCCGGCCCATTCAAGGTGACCGGGGTCTGTTAGGGTACCTTCCCTTTCGGCGACGACCTTGAGCCAGTCATCGAGCCGGCCAACCATGATGGTGCATACCGGCCCCATGGTGAGGGTGTCCTTGCCCTCTGCATCCCTCCGCCGCAGGCCCCTCTCGACGGCTTCGGCCACCAGCACAGCCTGGGGAACCGTGAAACTGACGGTGGCGTTGATGCTGATCCCAAGGTACGTGGCCTCTTCCATAGCCCGTACGCCTGCCGCGGTGGCGGGGATCTTCACGATCATGTTCTCGGCCAGCCCACTGAAATGGCGGGCCTGGTCCAGGATGGCCCCCGTGTCCCGGTAGTACCGCGGGTCGGTCTGAATGGACAGCCTCCCGTTGCGCCCCTTGGCCGTCTCGAAGGCAGGGACGAGCATGCCCGCGGCGTCCGTGGACACCTCTTCGACCAGCATCCAGGCCAGCGAGTCCTCGCTGGCAGTGGGGTTCTGCCTGGCCAACTCGGCCAGCCGTGGCACCCACCTCGGCGCTTCTTGGCGGACCACGCTCAAGGCGATGACGGGGTTGCAAGTCGCCCCCACGGCGCCGTGCTCGATGGCGTACTCGAGCTCCGACCTCGATGCCGAATCGTTCCAAAAACAGGTGGGGGTCGTCTGGCTCATCTGATGAAGTGGGCTGTTGAAGTTCTTGCTGCCAGCGCTCTCGCTCACGTTGATCATCCCCTTTGGCGGTTCCTCAAGCTGTCGCTCACAAGCGGTACCCCAGGCGCCGGGAGATCTCCGTCGCCGCCCCTGTGACAAGCTTCACGGCTCGCTCCCGGCCCCCCTTGTCCATGATCGTCGACCTCAGGCAACCGATCGAGATAGCGGCCTTGACCTGGCCGCTGTGGTCGAAGACGGGCGCGCCGACCGAAGTGATCCCGAGAGTGACGTCCTCGTCGCTCACCGAGTAACCAAGGCGCCTGGTCTGCTCCAAAAGGGCGACGATGGAGGCCTTGCTGGTAGGCGTCCGAGGGGTCATCGGCTCCAATTTGACCTTGGAGAAGTACTCGTCCCAGTATTCCCGCGGCTGGTAGGCAAGCAGCGCTCGGGGGCCGCCCCCGAGGTGCAAGGGCAACGAGCCTCCGAGCTGCAGAGCCATCGCCCGGATATGCAAGCCCTCGATCCGGTCTATGCACACGGCCTCGTCATGGCGACGGATGACGAGGTACACCGTCTCTTCGAGCGCTCTATGGAGCTCGTCCATGAGCGGCGCGGCCGTCTCTCTCACGTCGAAGCGCAAGCCGACCAGTGACCCCAAACGGAAGAGCCCTAGGCCTAGGCGGTAGGTGCCAGGGCGACGCCCCTCCTCGATGTAGTCGAGTGCCATCAGGTCCTGGACGAGGCGGTAGACGGTGGGTCTTGGCTCACCTAATTGTTGGGCGAGCGAGGGTGCCGTGCTATCGGGGTTTTCGGCCAGCGCCTCCAATAGCCTTGCCGCCTTGCCCAACACCTTCACCTTCGGGGCAGCCATCTCTCCGATCCTAGGTGGGGGACGAGCCCCTGTCCACATAGTCATGCACCCGTCCACAATGCAACCCGGATGCCAAAAAACCCCCATCTTTCCCTGCATTGGCTCTTGACCACGGGGCCTGATGCCGTCTACACTACGGAATTGTGACCGTAATGTGGACACCGATCACGGCGGGACCGACCAGAGCCCGCCCCGGCAGCCCACGACTGTGACCCTCCGACAAATGCCTCGTACCGTCGCCACGCCTTGCCGTGATGCGCAATGTTGATGGCGGACCCGTACATGATGCCTTCGGGACTGTAGGGAGTGCCGGCGATGGGGGACCGCCCGCTGAGCGACGTTCGGTCGGCCATAATCGGTTCTGGCTTCATCGCTTCCATCCACATAGAGGCCCTCCGCCGCCTGGGCGTCCAACTGAGCGGCCTCCTCAGCCGAGACCCGGCCACGGCCGGGTCGGCTCATCCGGGGGCCCATGTCTATGACAGCCTCGACGCCCTTTGTGACGACGGTCCCGTCGACGTCGTTCACGTCACCAGCCCAAACTACCTGCACCTTGAGCACGTCCAGGCCCTCCTCGAGGCGCGCAAGCACGTCATTTGCGAGAAGCCTCTCGCCGTGACGGTCGCCGAGGGACGCCAGCTCGTCGCCGAGGCCAAGCGCGCCGGCGTTGTCAACGCTACGTGCTTCAACCTCCGCTACTACCCGGTGCTGAGGGAGGCCCACGAACTGATCGCCGCCGGCGAGTTAGGCGTGCCGCGCCTGGTGACGGGAAAGTACCTTCAAGATTGGCTATTGAGGGACACCGATTGGAACTGGCGAGCCGACGCGGCCAAGGGGGGCCGCCTGCGGGCCGCGTCGGACATCGGCTCGCATTGGCTCGACCTTGCCACCTACCTGATCGGTGCCAGAGTGGACGAGGTCTTCGCCGACCTTTACACCTTCGTCCCCACCCGTTATCGCCCGCTTGTCGGTACGGCCACGTTCCGTGCTGCTGAGCAGGAGCAACAAGCCGTCGAACCGGTCAAGGCGACGAACGAGGACGCCGGCTCCGTCCTCCTTCGTTTTAGCAGTGGCGCCCGTGGCGGCATGACCGTCTCGCAAGTCAGCCCTGGTCACAAAAACGCCCCCTCGATAGAAGTGGCCGGCAGCGAGGCAAGCATTTCCTGGGACGGAGAACAGCCAGAGTCGCTGTGGATCGGTCGTCGTGGCGGCCGGAACGAGCAACTGCTGCGTGACCCAACGCTGATGTCAGCGGGCGCCAGAAGGATCAGCCACTACCCAGGGGGCCATGTCGAGGGCTTCGGTGGTACCTTCTGCGGGCTCTTTGAGGATATTTACGCCGACGTCGCCACTGGGACCGTGAGCGACGACCCGGAGTACCCAACCTTCGCCGACGGGCTCGCCGGCCTGCTCGTCGAGGACGCCATCTTTGCCAGCAATGAGGCGGGGACGTGGCGCACTACAGATTGGAGCGCACTTGAAACTCGGTCTTCTCACTGCAGCGTTCCCGGGCCAGTCCCTGGAGGAAGTAGCCGGTTGGGCGGCACATAACGGGATATCGATGCTCGAAGTCGCGTGTTGGCCCCCAAACGAGGGCGCGGCCCGGCGCTACAGCGGTGTGTGCCACATCGATGTGACCAACCTCAGCGAAAACAAGGCAAAGGACATTGTTGCCGGGCTGGCCGCCCTGGGGACCACCATCAGTGCCCTTGGGTACTACCCGAACCCCCTAGACCCAGACCCTGAGCAGCGCGGCCAGGTGGTCGAGCACCTGAGGGCTGTCATCAAGGGGGCATCGCGACTAGGCGCCCCGGTGGTCAATACCTTCATCGGCAACGACCGGCACGCAACGCCGAAGGAAAATTTCCGCCAGTTCCAGCGTACGTGGCCCGATATTGTCCGTTTTGCCGCCGATCACGGGGTCAAGGTCGCCATCGAGAACTGTCCCATGATCTTCTCCGACGACGAGTGGCCCGGCGGGTGCAACCTAGCCTTTTCTCCGGCGGTGTGGCGCGCCATGTTCGAGACCATAAGTGATGAGGCCCTCGGGCTCAACCTGGACCCCTCTCACCTGCTTTGGCAGATGATCGACGTCGGTCGCGTGGTCGACGAGTTCGGCCCGCGCATCTATCACGTCCACGCCAAGGACATGGAGATCGATCGCGACGGTCTGTACGACCACGGGGTCATGTCGCTCGGCGTCGGCTGGCAGCGGCCGAGGTTACCGGGCATGGGCGAGGTCGACTTCCCAAGGTTCATTTCGGCTTTGTACCGGAACGGGTACGACTATGTCATGTGCATGGAGCACGAGGACCGCAGCTTCGAGGGATCGGTCGAGCGTGTCAGGAGCGGCTTTCTTTTAGCCCGGGACTTCCTCTCACCATGGATGACCTGAACCTTTTGGACGTCACGGGCTGCTGCGCAGTGGCGGCCGGGCTTCAACGCGGCGTGAGGTGACCATATGGCTATGACCGAGACGATGAAAGCGGTTGTGAAGCGGGCGCCTGGGCGCGGCCAAGTTGCAGTGCAAGACGTGCCTGTACCGCACGCTGGCCCCGGGCAGGTGCGCCTGGCGGTGATAGCGACGGGCATTTGCGGGACCGACCTCCACATAGCGGATGATGAGTTCCCGAGCCGGCCCCCGGTCGTCATGGGCCACGAAGTGTCGGGGATAGTCGACGAGACGGGGCCGGGCGTCCCCGGGCACCTGATGGGTCAACGGGCGGCGTTGGAAACCTATGCCAGCACCTGCGGGTCGTGCCAGTGGTGCCGGAGCGGGCGGCGGAACCTGTGCTCGGAAAGGCGCTCGATCGGGAGCGCCGTAGATGGAGGCTTTGCCAGCTATGTGGTCGTACCGGCGCAGAACGTCCATCTGGTGCACGGCTCGGTCAGCCGCCTGGGCGGCGCGCTGTACGAACCCCTCGCCTGCGTCGCCCACGCGCTGTGCGACCCGGCCGTCGCCTCGCCTGGTGACCCTGCTCTTGTCGTCGGGCCGGGCGCAATAGGCCTACTGGCCGCGCAGGTCCTGCGCGCCCAAGGTGCGTCGGTCACCGTGGTGGGCGCCGAGCGTGACACCGCCCGGCTGGCAGTGGCGGCCAGTCTCGGATTTGTGGCTCTTCGCAGTGAAGAGGTGGGACCGTCGACGACCGGGAGCGAGTTCAGCGTGGTGGCGGAGTGCAGCGGCGCGGAGCAGGGCGTGGCGGTGGCGCTGGAGTCGGCGGCGAAGGGGGCTCGCATTGTGCAGATCGGTCTAGCGGGACGACCGGTCGCCATCCAGCTGGACCAGATCTGCCTGAAGGAACTGCGCGTGACGTCCGGGAACGCCAGCACCCCGGGTTCGTGGAGGCGCGCCGAGCTCATGGTCGCCTGCGGCTCGGTGTCCTTCGATGGGTTGGTCAGCGCTCCGCTGCCGATCCCGTCATGGCCGGAGGCCTTCGCCCGCGCCCGCGCCGGCGAAGGGGTGAAGTTGGTGCTCGAACCAAGTGCAACATGAAACATAAATCAACTAAGGAGCTGGGATCACTATGTCAGACAAACTAGGTGTCGCCCTCGTCGGTTGCGGGGGCATCGCGCGGTGCCACGCTTTCGCGTTAACGCGTGTGCCTCAAGCACGCCTGGTGGCGACGGTGGATATCAATGAGGCTGCCGCCATCGACTTCAAGGAACGGTTCGGCTTCGAAGAGCACACCGCCAGCCTGGACCAAGTGCTCGATCGTCCTGACGTGGACGCCGTTGTGATCACGACGTCCAACAAGACGCACGCACCGCTATCGGTCCAAGCGATGCGGGCCGGCAAGCACGTGATGGTGCAAAAACCGATGGCCATGAACCTGGCCGAGGCCAGGGAAATGGTGGCTGTGGCCGACGAGAACAATGTGAAGCTCATGGTGTCTTTCTTTGAACTGTTCCTGCCGCCGGTGGAGCGGGCCAAGGCCATCATCGACGCTGGGTTGATCGGGGCCCCGTTCTTCTTCAAGGCCATCATGGCCTGGCACATGCCGGATAACGCCCTAGGCTGGCGGTTCGACCCGCAGATGTCGGGCGGTGGGGTCATCATGGACGGGAACGTCCACCACGTCTCTAATGCCCTGTTCCTCCTCGCCGAGCCAGAAGTCACGAGCGTCTACGCGGAGTACGCCACGCTTACGACTAACTCGCTGGTCGAGGACACCGCGGTTGTCCTTATGCGCACGCCAACTGCGCTCTGCGAGATCTCGGGCTCGAACCGGTTGTGGGAGCCGGGTGGGACCGTCCCCAACTTCAAGGACAGTTGGCAGATTTTCGGGACAAAGGGTACTATCCAGTGGGACTCGAGCCAACGGCCGACGATGCGGGTGTTCAGCAGCGATGAGAAGGTCACCGACCCCCTGCTTGGTGGTGGTTGGGTCTACCCGCGCCTACCCCTCACCCCCGAGGACCAGCGGGCCTATTCCATGCACCTGAACGGTGAGGAGAACCCGTGGGTGCCGGAGCATGCACATTTCGTTGAGGCCTGTCTGACCGGGGCGCCGTTGCGCTCGGACGGCCGGTTCGGCCTGAAGACGCAGGCCGTTCTCGAGGCCGCGTACCAATCAGGGAAGGAAGGCCGACGCCTGCCGGTGGCCACCGAGGTCCCACGCCGCGCATGAAGGGTAGTGCGTCCATCGAGGGGGCCGAATGCCAAGCCGGGAGCTCACCGAGGCTTTTAGGTGCGGAGGAGCTGGGCGCGGCCGGCAGCCAAGCCAAGGGCCCAGGGCACTTCGGTCCCCACGGTGGCGGCGCCGGCTGGGCCAGGTTCGGGTAGAGAGACGTCTTGCCCGGCCAGAGGTGCGAGAGCGTAAACGTGGAGGTGCCGGGGTAATTATGCCGAGGAAGGGGCCGTTTACATGTCGGGTCGTCTAGGCGTGGTATTGGTGGGCTGTGGTTGGATAGGGGGTTCGCATGCGTTCGCGCTGACGCGGGTCCCGGAGGCTCGGATGGTAGCGGCGGTGGATAGCAAGGATGCGGCGGCACTTGAGTTCAAAGCCCGCTTCGGGTTCGAGGAATGCGGCACGGACCTGGACCAGTACTTGGTGCGCCCCGATGTGGGCGCGGTCATTATCGCGACCTCTAATGGTGCTCATGCCCCGTTGGCGTTGCGAGCGCTGCACGCGGGTAAGCATGTCATGGTCCAAAAGCCGATGGGCACCAGCAGCGCCGAAGCGGAGGCCATGGTTCGCGCCGCCGAGGAGTCTTCTGTCAAGCTGATGGTTTCGTTTTTCGAGCTGTTCCTTCCGCCGGTGGTTAGAGCGAAGGAGTTGGTGGACGCCGGGCTCATCGGCCAGCCGCACTTCTTCAAGGCCATGATGGGGTGGTACGTCCCCGAAGGCGCCGCGCAGGGTTGGCGGTCAGATCCAAAGATATCTGGCGGCGGGGTCATCATGGACGGCAGTGTGCACCACGTCGCCAATGCCTTGTACTTGTTGGGCGACCCGGAGATCGATTCTGTATATGCGGAGTTGGAGCCGTCGAGGCCGGGGGCACCCGAGGACACAGCAGTGATAGTCATGCGGACCAAGGGGGCCATCTGCGAGATCTCGGGCTCGCGCCGGGCCCTTCAGCCGGGCGGGAGCGCCGAGATGTTCAGGGACGACTGGCAGCTGTTCGGGACCGAAGGGACAGTCCAGTGGGATTCGAGCGAGCGGCCTACTCTGCGCATGCACAGCGAGAAGAGCGGTCTAACCAGTCCGTTGGTGGGGGGAGGATGGATGGCGCCACGACCCCCGCTCATCCCCGAGGCCGAGCGGGCGTACTCCCTGCACCTGAACGGTGAAGAGAACCCCTGGGTGGCCGAGCACAGGCATTTCGTGGGCTCATGCCTGAGCGGAGGCTTGTTGCGCGGTGACGGACGTTTTGGGCTAAAGACCCAGCGGGTCATAGAGGCAGCGTACGAAGCAGGGCGAGAGGGTAGACGTGTCAGCTTTTAGATCTTACCTGGATGTCAGCGCGTTACGGTCAGGGCTTAGGCCCGAGAGGGGAGCAGGGTGATGCAGGTCCGAGGGAGACCGCTGCGGTTTGGGGTGCAGGTCCAGCCGCAGGACACGTCATGGCCGGAGTACCTCGCCGCCGTTCGCGGCGTCGAAAACCTTGATTTTGACACCGTTTGGACCTGGGACCATTTGCTGCCCGTGCACGGCCCCGAGCAGGGCCGCTGTTTCGAGACGCTGACGACTCTGGGGGCGATGGCTGCGGCTACGAGCCGGGTACGGGTGGGCGTCCTGGTCAATGGGGTGCTTTATCGCGACCCGGTGACCCTCGCCAAGGCCGCGGCGACAGTCGACAATATCAGCGGGGGACGGCTCGAGTTCTCCTTGGGCGGTGCTTGGGCCCGGCGAGAGTTCAAGGCCTACGGCCTGCCCTTCCGGTCATTGGAGGAGCGCTATGAGAGGCTTGACGAGGCGTTGGCGATAATCAAGTCACTGTGGTCGTTGCCCAGCACGACGTTCGAAGGGCGTTACTACCGCGTCGAGGAGGCGCCGTGCGAGCCAAAGCCCCTGCAGCAACCGCACCCGCCCATCATGGTAGGAGGGATAGGCAGCGGCTGCCTGAGAGTTGCGGCTAAACACGCTGACAGTTCCAATGCTCACGGTACGCCGGAGCAGACGGCCGAACGGTCGAAGTTGTTACAAGGGTTTTGCCAAGAGGTGGGCCGGGACTTCGCCGAGATCGAACTGTCATTGCACAGCGACCTGGCCGTCGCGCCAACTCACGAAGGTGCTGAGGCACTAGCGGCCCGGACCGCGGCCCGCTCTGGTGGGGACTTGGAGGCTCAGCGCCCCAACTGGATAATAGGTACCCCAGACGAAGTCGTCTCCCAGTTCCGACGCTTTATTGACGTCGGCGTTTCTCATTTCATTGTGCACCTAGGCGCTCCTTTCGACCTGACGGTGGCCCGGTTGCTGCGTGAAGAGGTGGCCCCTGCCTTTCGCTGACCGTCGCCACCGTTACCGCCGCGAGGACTTCCCGGGAGCAGCTCTGTTAGCAAAGTGGTCCCTTGTTGGAAGTGAGGCCTTGGGGATGTAGCCAGGACGGAGGATATGGCCTGGAGGGCACAGTCAGATGGCGGAGCTCACCTCGAGAGGAAGGAAAAGGACGTGCACTACAGAGAGCTGGGAGGGACCGGGCTTCAGGTATCGGAGATTGGGTACGGAGCCTGGGGCATTGGGGGCACAGGATGGGTGGGCGCCGACGACGCTGAGTCACTGACAGCCCTCAACAGAGCGATCGACCTGGGCCTGAACTTCATCGACACTGCCCTAGCTTACGGCGATGGGCATAGTGAGAGTCTCGTCGGTCGGGTTGCGCGCCAGCGAGGGGAGGAGATCTATATCGCGACGAAGGTACCGCCGAAGAACCGACAGTGGCCCCCCCGGCCGGGGGTGGGCGCGGACGAGGCTTTTCCGGCCGAGCACATCGTCGCGTGTACCGAGGAAAGCCTGCGCAACCTCGGGTTGGAGAGGATCGACGTGCAGCAGTTCCACGTCTGGTCGAGCGAGTGGCTAGAGCAGGGCGACTGGCTGGAGGCGGTCAGGAGCCTCAAGGACGAAGGAAAGATCCGCTACTTCGGGGTCTCGATTAACGATCGCCAGCCTGACAGCGCTCTTTCCCTGGTCGAGTCCGGGAATGTCGACACGGTACAGGTCATTTATAACATTTTCGACCAGAGCGCGGAGGACGCCCTGTTCCCGGCTTGTCTGGAACATGGCGTCGGAGTTATTGGCCGCGTACCTCTGGACGAGGGCGGCCTCACGGGGCAGGTGAAGCCAAGCACGGTGTTCCCGGTTGGTGACTTCAGGAACCAATTCTTCCGGGGGGACCGAAAACGCGAGGTGCAGGAACACGTTGAGCGGGTACTGAGTGATCTTGGGATCAGTGAGGACCAGTTGCCCGAGGTGGCCCTGCGGTACGCGCTAAGTCATCCGGCGGTCTCCACGATCATCCCGGGAATGCGCTCGGTGCGGAACGTTGAACGGAACTGCGCGGCGGGTGACGGGACCGGCTTGTCTAGCGACCAGCTTAAGCGGCTCAAGGCGCATCGCTGGGCCCGCAACTTTGCCGAATGAGCGGGTCCCTATGGTCAGGGGTACGGCCGACCTGTTGGTTCAGAGCCGTCATGATTGACGACCGCACGTGAAGGTCGGTGAGCGGCGCGCCATGCCTAAGGGGGCACCTGGGTGGCAAGATGGGGCGAACGGGGCGGTACGACGTCGCGAAGGTGGTGTGCGGTAATGGTTGTCTCCCTGCAGGGGCGCGTGGCCATGGTCACCGGAGGGAGCGGAGGCATCGGCTCGGCCTTGTGCCCCCGCCTGGGGGTCGCAGGTGCGGTGGTCGCCGTCCACTACAACTCGGACGCTTCCGCGGCGGACCAGGTTGCCGAAGCCATTACCGCTGCAGGTGGTCGGTCAGCCACTTTCCAGTGTGACCTGCGTGAGGCGAGGGCCGCCGATCATCTCGTGGACGAAGTCGAGGAGAGCCTGGGCCCGATCGACTTGCTGGTGGCTAACGCGGGGTTGAGCCGCGCCGGTACCCCGGAGACGATCGATGCTGAAGCCTTCGACGAGACGCTGGCGGTCAACTTGCGGGCGCCCTACCTGCTGGCGCGCCGGGTGCTCCCCGGTATGCGGAGTCGCAAGTTCGGGCGGGTACTTTTCATGTCCTCGGTGGCGGCCTTCACCGGGGGGCTGGTCGGGCCCCACTACGCCGCCTCCAAGGCCGGCCTTCACGGCCTGACGCACTTTCTGGCCTCCCGTGCGGCGCCCGACGGCGTCACGGTCAATGCCATCGCGCCGGCGTTGATAGCCGGTACGGATATGTTGCCAGGAGACCCGAGCGAGCTGGCTGCCATGGTCCCCGTAGGTCGGCTAGGGACCACGGAGGAGGTCGCGGACCTGGCCATGGCCATCCTCAGCAATGGGTACATAACGAACCAGGTTGTCGGGATCAACGGTGGCTTATACCCCGCTTAGCAGGCCCGGTACAGGCGGGCCACGGTTTCTTGCTGCTGGGACGCAGGAGGGCTGGTTGACAGCGGGGTACCTCATGGCCTATCCTCGATAATCGATCGTTCCGCCTGATCGTCTCCTCCTGGGGGGGTGATGCCCAAAGGTAGATGAGAGGTTCCTCAGGCCCTAAGCGGTCCGAGGCGCGGCACTAAGGTCACGCTCTTGATAAGCCAACCTAGTGTTTGTGCTCGTAGGGACCGACTGCCGCTGAGATCCCCCCGGTGCCTTTTCAGCCATCTTGCGGTGGACAAAAGCGGAGCCACGGCATGCGTCCACGGTAGTTGTGAGGCATTCTCTAAGTGCTGTTCGCGAATGCGCGAGGAGGTAAGCGACCAAGTTGTCGATGATCTCGAGTACCCAACCCTCCGTTGGCACGCTAACGACCTTTGTACGCAACCTCCCTGACAAGCACCGCAAGAAGGTCATGGGCAAGATCCGGCAGACAATTGCGGCGCTAGATAACTTTGGCACCACGAAAAAAACGGCTGAGCCGCCGTCAAACGCGGTAGGGCATGTGCTACTTTCCGATCGGGGCAGCCTTACCAAAGTGGGCCAAGCGAGGAGCCCAGGGAACCGCGAGGAGGACAGCGGTCACCTATTGGTGCCATGTCTTGGGTTATGACCAGTACTTAAGGCCGACCTCTGACCGTTCGACGAGCCATTGAGGCTGGTGTACCAGGGGATTTCACCACAAGTAGCAGCTAGATCGAAGAAATCTATAAATAAGAAAGGGGAAACTCAGTGAGCGGTATATCGAGACGGGAGTTTCTTGCAGGGGCCGCCGGAGCCTCCCTCGTCGGGGCGTCGGCCGGAAGGAAGCTTCCCGGTGCACTTGCGAGAGCATTACAAGGGCCGATGAGCAGCGGCACCCCGAGCGGTGTGGTGGCCCCCCTGGCCTACTCCGGGGGCCTGCCGAAGTGCACGTTGCGCTTGGCCATACCGAGCGGGCCGGAGGCCGATGCCCACGTGGCCCTGGCC